>CAYSQG010000055.1:0-1504 GCA_964433255.1 uncultured Leucobacter sp. | reverse complement strand
CCGTTTGAGCCCATAACAATTACCGGTGGTGAGAGCTTTCATTTCGGTGCTTTGAATAGCAATGACGTGGTGATTGAATCAACAGAGCCCAATGGTGTGCCAGGTCTGTCCATCAATGCGCAAGGGCAAAATTCCGGCATTATTTTCATCTCAGATGGAACCGCGACCGGTGATTTTCTGCTTGCCGGGGGCATCGCAACCAACGACACGGTGAGGCTTGATGGTGACATTTCGGTGATCATCGGTTCACTTGAAAAGCGTTCACCTTTTGGCGTTGAGGTCGGGCACTCACTCTTTGCATACAACGCTGGGGCCACAGGTGAGGCACGGCTCGAGATCTACACCAGCGGAGTGGGCATTACTGCAGCCCCTCAATCTCGACCGCCAGTTCAGGCACAGTCCAACGGAGTGATTCTCGTGAATTCGTTGGAGGACGTCACCTCGGGTTTTGTGAATACCTCTCCAGGAGATGAACAAGTATCTGTTGCGAACGGTGGAGTGCTCAACTTCACATACGCAACAGGTAAATCCCTGGGAATCGCCTATGCTTACTCAGAAGTGGGAACCTTCAGCGAAACCGACAAATGCATCACTGTAGATACACAACAGAACTCAACTTTTGTTGCTGCTGATGAGGCAGGCGATTTCAGTTCCAACCCTGACAAAAGATTTGTTCTCACCACATCAGCTACATCGTATGTGTTGAAATCCACCGCCCCGGGCCTTGTGAACTTGAGCTGGGAACAGGGCACAGACGCTGAAAACCCTGTGACAGGTGGTCAGGTGTGTGTGCTCGCTTCACGAGGTCAAATTCAGATTGATCAAGGTCGCTTTTTCAGCTACATGATCGAAGAGGGCAGCGATGTGACCATCAAACTGCTCCCCGAGCACGAAAATCAGTTTCTCAGTGGCGAGTTTGCTGTCGTCGGACCACCGGTTGAACCCGAACCGCAAATGTTTGCACTGGGTGTGTCAAATGTAGTCGTTGACCCCATTGTCGCCAACACGGCTGAGTATTCATTCACGATGCCAGCTGGCGACATCGCTCTCTCGACGGTGTTTGATTCGGTGCCAGATGGGCCTGCCACGATTACCACCACCGACGTTACCTCAGCAGCAGTGGACGGGTCGCCAACGGCGGTCAACGGTAACGCCGAACTCACAATCGAAGAAGGTACACCAGCTGATAAAGCAGACTTTGCAGCGGTTGCCGGAACGAGAACTGTTGCCAGTTACCTCGATATCTCTCTTGACCAAGTGATTGTTCAAGGCAACACTGACGGTCAATGGACCCAACCGCTTTCAGACTTGGCTGAACCGGTCGAAATTAGCATGGAGCTCGATGCATCACTGCAAGGCTTTAGCGAGTACCAGGTGATTCGAGATCACAACGGAGAAGTTTCAGCCGTACCTGCCTCTTACGATCCAGCAACAGGTACCCTGACGTTCGAAACTGATGGGTTCTCGACCTACGCAATTGCTCACGGGCCGAAAGTGGCCAATC
>CAYSQG010000054.1:0-1678 GCA_964433255.1 uncultured Leucobacter sp. | reverse complement strand
TACACGGAGGTCAACAGCGGCCATTTGGTGTGCATAGAACGCCCAGCCGAGCTGGTATCTCTCATCGATGAATTTGTTGCCGATCCTCACCAGCATCCACCTGGAACACGAATTCCAGGATATTTTCCATGATCGCCAGTCAACACGTTTACGAATCAAAGGTCATCGTCATCGGTGCTGGTTTTGCAGGCATTGGTTTGGGCGCCAAGCTGAAACGTCAACACCTTGATGACTTTGTCATTTTGGAGCGGGGCGATCAAATCGGAGGCACCTGGCGTGAGAACACCTATCCGGGGATTGCTTGTGACGTCCCCTCTCAGGTATATTCTTATTCTTTTGCGCAAAACCCAAATTGGAGCAGGGTGTTTTCTCCGGGTGCAGAGATTCGGGATTACCTGCACTCGGTTGCAGAACAAGAAGGTGTGACCCCGCATATTCGCTTCAATACGGATGCCCATCGCATGGATTGGTCTGAGGACACGGATAAGTGGGTGTGCCACACATCTCAAGGCACGTACTTGTCTAAGGTGCTGGTGCTGGCCTGCGGTCGACTTAGCGAGCCGCACATTCCGCCGATACCCGGCATAGATCAGTTTGCTGCGCAAGATGCGACAAAGGTTGTGATGCATTCGTCACGTTGGCGTCATGATGTTCATTTGGCTCACAAGCACGTAGTGGTGGTGGGTTCCGGAGCCTCTGCTATTCAGATCGTTCCCGAACTAGCTGCGGTGGCCAAAAAATTGACGGTATTGCAGCGGAGCGCTCCTTACATTGTCCCACGAAATGATCGAAAGTATTCCGACGCAGAATTAGAGATGTTTCGTCGTTTGCCTGAAACTATGGCAGACGCGAGGCAAAAGTGGTTTTGGGATCAAGAACAGGTATTCGCTCAACGAGCAATGGTTGATTCCGAAGTAGCGCGTGCGAAAAAGCTCGCCTTGGACCATTTACACGCTCAGGTTTCTGACCCAGAGATTCGGCAACATCTGACCCCCAATTACGAAATTGGGTGCAAACGGGTGTTGCTTTCGGACAACTACTATCCGACTTTTTCACTGCCCAATGTGAAACTTATCCACTCTCAACTTGCACAGGTGTTGCCGGGAACCGTGGTTGCCCAAAATGGTGACGCTGTAAACGCAGATGTACTTGTATTAGCAACGGGTTTTCTCTCTTCGCGGCAACCGTACGCCAGGAAAGTCTTCGGCGTTGACGGTGTTCAGCTTGCAGAGAAATGGCACGATGGTATGTACGCTCACAACTCCGTCTCAGTTCCAGGGTTTCCAAACATGTTCATTTTGAACGGACCGAATTCAGGACTTGGCCATAATTCGGCGATTGTCATGATTGAAACCCAAATCGAGTATCTTATTCGCGCGGTTACATTCACCTTGCGAGATGATGTGAGTTCTCTGCAGGTCAAGCAGGACGCAGCACAAAAGTTTCGAGACATGATCGAACACTTGAGTGAAGATACTGTTTGGCTCAAAGGTGGATGTGAAACGAGTTGGTATAAAGACGCGGACAGCGGCAAACTCACCCTGCTGTGGCCTGGTTTAGCCATGTCATTTCGCCAAGAATTGCAGCATTTTCGACTTCTAGATTTTGAGGTGAAACTGCGCTGACGTTGAAGCTGCGCAACGATGAGCAAGTCTGGCTGAAGATTATTCGGGTGAGT
>CAYSQG010000053.1:292-1722 GCA_964433255.1 uncultured Leucobacter sp. | reverse complement strand
ACCCGAACGCTGCACAACACCGCTCGCGCACACGTTCCCCGTAAACCTTGCTGCGATCAGCTAACCTAGCCTTACGGGTACCAAAGGGGGGTCAGTGAAGTTCACGCCAATTGAGCAAGCGCTCATCCGTTTGGACATGTTCCGGTGGCTCGACGAGCAACGTGACCTTGAAGGTATGGTGGTGTTCAGCCGTGCCGACTTGGCAAAGTACACCTGGATGGGTCAGAACATTCGGTTGTGTGACCCACAGGGCGGTATCTGGAACCCGAAAGAGTTTGATGAATCAGTATCGATTCTTTCTGTCATGAACGGCCCATATGAAGATCTGACTATCGATGATTTATACGTTTTGTATGCCTACCAAAGCCAAGAGCGAGGCCCGAACACGAAACTAAAGCTCGCGTTCGAACATCAAACTCCGCTTATCTACTTTCGCGAAGTGATGCCCAGCCGATTTGTCGCGCATTACCCTGTCTACATTGTGGAAGACGACCCCATAAACCGTGTATTCACTGTTGCGCTTGACCAGCAGCTTCTTCAATTCGACAATCTCAATGACGTGGCCCCTGATGAACGCAGGTATGTTGAGCACCAAATTCGGGGCCGTGTTCACCAGCCTGAATTTCGTTGGCGCGTAATGAGTGCCTACAAACAGCAGTGTGCGGTGTGCGCTCTAAAGCACGTTGAACTGCTTGATGCTGCACACATTATTCCTGATTCGCATGAGCGTGGCCTGCCTGTTGTCACTAATGGGCTGGCACTGTGCAAAATTCATCACGCCGCGTATGACAATGATCTCTTGGGTATTTCCCCGGATTTTGAAGTGAAGATTAACCGCAACCTATTGCATGAGGTGGATGGTCCAATGCTCAAACACGGCTTGCAAGAAATGCATGGGCGAACATTGACAGTGCCAGCCAAAGCCGCTGACCAGCCTGCAAGAGAAAACCTAGATTTCAGATTCCAACAGTTTGTCGCCGCCTAGCGTTTGCCCTCAGGCTAAAAAGACTACACCTGAATGAACACCCGGTTTTCCATGCCCCTATTGGGACACCTTCTTTTTCTTCCCACCATGCACAGCCATCCATGCAACAAGACGAATTTCACCGAGCTCGATTTCTGGTAACGGTTCGACTTTCGCCGCTTCTTGAATGCCAAATTGATCGAGTACTTCGATGATGAGGTTCATACGTTCTTCATCGTTTGCTGCGCTCTTTAGGGCACGACTCATGGCGAGTTTGGCCTTATTTGAAGGCACTGCGTTCAATCTGCGGACAACCACACGTGTGTCAACACCGTTCAACAGTGACTCGTGCTCCTGCACGAACGCGGAAGCATCTTGAAATGACTTCGGTGATTTTGCCCTGAGGTTATTAGGATCGGTGCTCTTTTCCCATTCCGCAAAGGCATGATCTCGCGCAATCGCCCAT
>CAYSQG010000053.1:0-282 GCA_964433255.1 uncultured Leucobacter sp. | reverse complement strand
GTTAAAGGTTTCTGGCGGTAGAAGACGCGGTGTAGTTGGTTCGACGGGATCGGCTGCAATAAGAGATTGCAACGTGTCATCTTCAACGCGCACTTCACCTTGTTCGTCGAGCAGCGCCGACCAATTTGCATCTACATAAACGTTTCGGAACCAGACTTGTCCAGTGTCACCCATTCGCATACAAAATACATAGACGTTGTCTTCGATCGCCTTATTGAAAAAACCACTGCCGATGTTGTGTGGCAGGTCTAAAAGTTGCGCTTGCAGTGAGGGATTCTCAAC
>CAYSQG010000052.1:0-2096 GCA_964433255.1 uncultured Leucobacter sp. | reverse complement strand
AGGATTTGAACCTGCGACCCCTTGACCCCCAGTCAAGTGCGCTACCAAGCTGCGCCACAGCCCGTTGTCGCTGACACCATCGCCAGGGCAACCCTTCCATCCTAGCCACAAATTTCGGCACCGGTGGCTGCAAAGATGCTCACTGAACCAACCTTGGGAAAATGTGCAAGGTGTTGAGCGGGGCCATATCGTCGCGCGGCTCGCCAGGATCCACCCATTCGACCACCTCAATTTCAGCCCCAGCTCGAAGCCCATGAACATAGGGGTGCTCAAACACTTGCGCGACAACCTCGACATCGGCTTCATTTGCGGCAGCAGCACGAAACTCACCCCAAAACGTCAACATCTTCGGATCGAGAAAGCCCCCAAGTTCTTCCGCAAACTCCCGCAGCGCCGTGTCAGCAGGCGCTTCACCAGGTTCGGGTTTGCCACCAGGTAACATGAACGTCGCGGTACCGCGCTTTCGCACAGTGAGCACGTGACCACGCGGGTCACACATGACCACCGCACTCACCCGAATCTCCGACAACACCAAACCCTATTTAGGGGAGGACTCGCGGCTTGCGAGCAGATCGCGAATTTCGGTGAGCAGATCGATTTCACTGACCGAGGCCTCTTCTTCGCTCGGTGCGTGACCGTGCTTTCGCACATACGCCGCCTCGTTGAGCTTGTTAATCGGGGTGACGATTGCGAAATACACCACCACTGCCACGAGCAGAAAATTGATCAACGCACCAAGCACTGCCCCAACACCCAGGCTGACCGAGCCAATCTGCCAGACAGCCTGATTGATCTCTTCGACATTGAACACTGCGGCGATGATCGGGTTAAAAATTCCCTGCACCACCGCGTTCACGATCGCGGTGAACGCAGCGCCAATGATCACTGCAACGGCAAGCTCAATGACGTTGCCACGCAAAATAAATTCTTTGAACCCCTTCAAAATGTTCTCCTTTTGTTCTGGGCCCAGGATCACCCCACGGTGCCCGCTGTTTTCAATTTACCGGTGAAACAAGCCGACTAGACTTAACCCTCGTGGCTTTAACTATCGGAATCGTCGGCCTGCCAAATGTTGGCAAGTCCACACTCTTCAACGCACTCACCCATAACGACGCGCTCGCCGCGAACTACCCGTTCGCCACCATCGAGCCAAACATTGGGGTGGTGAACCTGCCAGACCCGAGACTCGACAAACTTGCTGAGATTTTTGGCAGCGAACGCATCTTGCCGGCACCGGTCAGCTTCGTTGATATTGCTGGCATTGTGAAAGGCGCCAGTGAGGGCGAGGGGCTCGGAAACCAGTTTTTGGCAAACATCCGTGAGGCAGACGCCATCGCGCAAGTGGTCCGAGGGTTCAGCGATCCCGACGTGGTGCACGTCGACGGCGCAGTGAACCCCGCCAGTGACATGGAGACCATCAACACCGAGCTGATCCTTGCCGATTTGCAGACGCTTGAAAAAGCTTTAGTGCGCTACGAGAAAGAACTGAAGTCAAAAAAAATCGATGCATCTGTGGTCGATGCGGCAAAGCGCGCGCTCGACGCACTCAACGCCGGCACGTTGCTCTCGCAGGCAAACATTGACCTCGACCCCATTCGTGAGCTCGGGCTGCTCACCGCAAAACCCTTTCTCTACGTGTTCAACGTTGACGAGGGTGTGCTACAAGATCAGGCAAAGCTCGACGAACTCGCAAGTCTTGTAGCTCCCGCGAAGGCCATTTTTCTCGACGCCAAACTTGAGAGCGAACTTGTTGCACTTGACGACGACGAGGCAAAAGAGCTGCTTGCGTCAATCGGGCAAGATGAAAGCGGGCTTGACCAACTGGCGCGCATCGGGTTCGACACGCTTGGGCTGCAAACCTACCTCACCGCCGGCCCGAAAGAGGCCAGAGCTTGGACGATTCACAAGGGTGCAACCGCACCTCAGGCCGCGGGTGTCATTCACACCGATTTCGAAAAAGGCTTCATTAAGGGCGAAATCATTTCATTCGACGATTTGGTGCAGTGTGGCTCGGTAGCCGAGGCGCGGGCAAAAGGAAAGGCCCGCATGGAAGGCAAAGACTACGTGCTCAAAGACGGTGACGTCTGCGAGTGGCG
>CAYSQG010000051.1:1612-2098 GCA_964433255.1 uncultured Leucobacter sp. | reverse complement strand
CTGAAGAAGCACTGAACACTCTTCCAAATGTCATTGTTGGGTCTCCATTAAACGAAGACACTGTGTGCGGTCCCCTCATTTCACCGCAGGCGGTGGATCGGGTGTTGAACGAACTTTCCGCTGCGGTGGGTGAGGGTGCAACGCTGTTGACTGGGGGGACACCCGTCTTGCTCGACCAGCGACCCGGAATTGAACCTGCCCTGGTTCTGGTTGAAGAACCCTCTCATCAATTGGTTCAGCGTGAGACCTTCGGGCCAGTAGTAGTGATCCAAGTTGCTGATTCTCTCGACCACGCTATTGAACTGGCAAATGGGGTCGATCAGGGTCTGGTCATGAGTGTGTGCACCAGCAGCGATGTGGCGTTTCGTGAGATTTCTCGTCGCGCGAATGTGGGTATGGTGCAGCGGGGTGGCTCCCCTGTACCCGTGCATCCTGAGGCCCCTTTTGTTGGCTGGAAACATTCCAGCGTTGGGTTACCAGAACACG
>CAYSQG010000051.1:0-1602 GCA_964433255.1 uncultured Leucobacter sp. | reverse complement strand
GGGACGTTGATTTTTTCACTCAACCGCAAACACACTACAGCTAAGGGCTATAGGTGCGGCCGTGACCGTGGCGAACATTCGCAGCGTGTGGTTACGAGCCAACGCTGGTTTGGTAGGTGTGCGACAGCTCTTGTCGTAACACCTTTCCAGCATCATTTCGAGGCACTTTAGGAATGCTGAACATGATTTGTGGGGAACGACTGCCCAAATGCTGTCGCAGTTCTGACACAATCTGATGCATGTTTGCGTCTCGGCTGACAACTAGCGCAAGGCCGATCTGATCGATGCCGTGTTCATCAGGCACAAGAAAGCCTGCTGCATCTTGAACCCCTGAGATCTGCTGTGCGAGGGTGTCGAGTTCAACAAGGCTGATTTTCACCCCGGCGACATTCACAACTTCACCTGCGCGCCCAAGAATCATCAGTTCATCCGATTCATTGAAATACCCAAGGTCTCCGGTGTTGAACCAGCCGTCTTGAAACACCCGAGACGTGGTTTCTTCGTCGTGCAGATAATGGGTGGCCTGGTATTCGCGTCGGTAGTGAATGTGCCCGGTTGAACCGTGTTCGACCTCTTCGCCTGCATCGTCGACTATTCGAACTTGAGTGCCTGGCACGACGTGCCCAACGTTGTGGGTGACGTGATCATTGAGCAAACGTTGCGCGCAACGGCCCGCTTCAGTTGACCCATACAGCGTGTAAACCTTTGCGCCGGAGATTTGCTGAAGTGCGGTGAGCAGGGTAGGTGACAGTACACTTCCAGCACTGTAAATTGCTCGCAATGAATCGCATCGGGTCCCTGTTGAATGAGCTGCTTTCACGAGTGCAGTGAGTTGAGCCGGCGAAGCTTTGACTGCAGTGATCGAAAACTGCTGAATGAGGTGGAGATTGTGTTGGCCGTCACCAGGGTTGAAGTAACACGTTCCGTTCATGAGCGAGGCATAACAGGTGTGAAAACCGCTTGCTGTCGCGAGATCGAGCATCGACAAGAACGGCGTGCCTTTCTCGAAGAGTTCTGCAGCTGCTAATGCTCGGTGGTGCACCATTTCAAGTGTCAGCGGAATGGGCTTTGGCACCCCGGTTGTTCCGCTTGAAAACACTATGCGCACGAGCGAATGTTGGCTGGTATATCCCTGAGAAGTGAGAGGTGTGGTGGGCTGTTGGTCAATTTCTTTCAGAAAATTGGCATCAACCTGAACCACCCGATGAGCAGCGACTGATTCTGAGCGTTGTGTAGAAAGCAGCCAGTCAGCGGTGAATGAGGGTGTGTTTGAGGCGTGAGGTTCTCGATGAGCCAGTGAGGTGACACCATCTCGCATCAGTGCACACATGAAGGTGATGTGTAACCCTGTTGGCAGTTCGAGGCCTACGGTGTCTCCTGCACGAATGCCCATTGCTCGCAAGGTTGCCTGTAGCTTGGTAACGAAGTGCAATGCCTGTGAGTAAGAAAGCGTTTGGGTGCCATCCGAAAAGAATGGCGCATGTGGGGTCTCGGAACCCCACTTTTCGAGAAGAGTATGGGGTTGGGCCATGGGCAAAAAATCATTCACGATAGGGCCAATTGTATCGATTGTGTCATCACACTCGCGCTGCTGTACTATTA
>CAYSQG010000050.1:0-2791 GCA_964433255.1 uncultured Leucobacter sp. | reverse complement strand
CAAAAACCCGGTCATGGCCTCACGAAACGGATGCGCCGGGTCTTGGCGCACTGCCTGCACAAATCGCACCGTCTCGGTGTGCATGCGGTCGTCCACAAACCGCCCGGCGACGCTCGGCAACCATGAAGGCAGCCGAGATGACACGACGCGGTCGAATGCGTCGGGGTGGGCAACCAGCCAATCCTCGATGCGATCCGCGACCACATCTAGCAGAGCCTCGTGGTGTTCACCGGCGACAAAACTGTCGACGGCTCGACCAAGCAGTGGCCCCCATTGAGGGTCAACCACGTGCTTGCGCACCAAACCCTCAATCAGTTCCCGCACGTCGTTATCGTTGAGTACCGTCAATGCGCCAAGGCCGGCGTCGGCAATCATGGCGCTTAAACGTTCAGCGTGGGCTCGGTCGCTCAGCCACTCGCCGGCCAGACGAGCACCGCTGATAGTGCTCAGCTTGTCGTGCACCACTTCGTCGGCCAAAAAGTTCTCTTCGATGAACGAACCAAGCCCCTCACCAATTTCATCTTTTTTGTTTGAAATCAGATTGGTGTGAGGAATTTTGAGCCCGAGAGGGTGTCGAAACAGTGCGGTAACCGCGAACCAGTCAGCCAGTGCGCCAACCATGCCCCCCTCGCTCGCTGCTCGAACGAATGCAAGCCATGCGAAGCGATCTTGCAGCGCGAAACTCGCCACAAACATGAGGCCCATAGCGACGAACAACCAGAGCGCAATTGCCTGCATCTTTCGAAGTTGAGCGAGCCTCTCGAAGTCTGCTGGTGTGACCGCCCCGAGGGTGCGTCCCCGCGTTTTGCGCAGGGGGAGCAACGTGAGAACCATGTGTCGATTATCTCGCGTTCTGTCAATGAGGATCACCCAGCCTTTCAGCACCCGACACGTGAAAGAATGACCTACATGAGCATGCTTGCCAGGCTAAGCCTGAAAAACCGCGCCCTCATTGCGCTCGTCACCATTGTTGCCTCGGTCTTCGGATTCATTGCGGTGGGTGGCCTTAAGCAAGAACTCCTGCCCTCGGTGCAGTTCCCGGCGGTCGTCGTCATTACGAACTACCCCGGCGCCTCTCCTGAAGTAGTCAACAACGACGTGTCGACACCCATTGAGAGTGCGTTGCGCACGGTGCCTGGCCTCGAGCAAACGAACGCCACCTCATCGACCGGTGCGTCGTTTGTGATCGCTGAATTCACCTACGGCGTCGACATTCCCGCAACCGAACAAAAGGTCGAACGCGCTATCGCACGCATCGCAGGCTTGCTGCCCGAAGGGGTCGACCCGCAGGTCACCTCAGGTTCGTTCGATGACCTGCCAGTCGTGCAAATAGCAGTGAGCCCACCCGAGGGCGGTGACGTCGAAGAAACCGCCAGACTCATCCAGCGCGTAGTGCTACCAAAACTTAATGACCTCGAGGGTGTGCGAGAAGCACAGTTGCAGGGTGCGCTTGGCGTGCGAGTCACCATCGATACCGACTCAGCCAAACTTGCCGAGGAAGCAGTGACCACGCAATCGATCACTGACGCACTGCAGCAAAGCGGGGTGTTGCTGCCAGCTGGAACCATTACCGAAGACGGGCAAACGTTGGCGGTGCAGGTCGGTTCAAGTCTCGACTCGGTTGACCAGATCGCCGCGCTGCCACTGGTGCGCGATGCCGCACTGTTGCAGGCTCGAGCGGCTGCTGCAGCGCAAACTGCCTCGAGTGCCCTCGGCACTTCCGGGGCTCTCGGAGGCGGCGCTGCGACCGGCTTCGCGGGTGCCCCCACCCAGCAGCAGACCCAGCCTGCGGAAGACCTGCCGGTCATCACTATTGGTGACGTTGCCTCGGTGCAGCTTGAACCAAACCCTCAGCAGAGCATCTCCCGAGTCAACGGGCAACCGGCGGTCACCATCGGTGTGACCAAGATGAGCACCGCGAACACGGTCGAGGTGTCTCAACTTATCCGATCCGAAATCGAATCCCTTGAACCGTCGCTTGATGGGGCCACGCTCGAAGTGGTCTTCGATCAGGCACCCTACATTGAGCGATCGATTGAGACGCTTGCAGTTGAAGGCCTGCTGGGCTTGTTCTTCGCAGTGCTCGTCATTCTCGTCTTCCTGTTCTCGGTGCGGGCCACGCTGGTCACCGCCATTTCCATTCCGGTGTCGGTGATGCTCACCTTTGTGGGGTTGAACTTTGCTGAGTACACACTCAACCTGCTCACCCTCGGCGCCCTGACCATTTCGATTGGTCGTGTGGTTGACGACTCGATTGTGGTCATTGAAAACATCAAACGCCAGCTTGGTGAAATGGGCGCAGGCGAACAGCGCTTCGACGTGATTGTTCGCGCCGTTCGTGAGGTTGGCGGCGCCATTACGGCCTCGACCGTCACCACCGTTGCCGTGTTCTTGCCTCTGGCATTTGTGACCGGCACCATCGGTGAACTCTTTAGGCCCTTCGCATTCACCGTCACCATCGCGCTCACCGCTTCGCTGTTAGTCTCGCTGACCATCGTGCCGGTGTTGGCGTACTGGTTTCTGCGAGAGGGCACCTCAGCCGGTTCGGTGGCAGAAGCAAAGCGTGCCGCGAAAGCTGCTGCGAAGGGCAAGGTGCTCGAAGCCCAGATCCCTGGGGAGCACCGAGAAACCGCTCTGCAGCGTGGCTATTTGCCCATCGTAAAATGGACCCTCGCGCGCCCCGCAGTCACGCTGATCGTATCGGTGTTGGTGTTCGGGGGCACGCTCGCGTTGACTCCGCTCATGAAGACCAACTTCTTGGGTTCGGACGACCAAAACTCGGTCGGTCTCA
>CAYSQG010000049.1:0-2816 GCA_964433255.1 uncultured Leucobacter sp. | reverse complement strand
TCTGGCCAGTATCTTCACCTGCATAGACCCTGCCATCCTCGAATTTTAAATACTGAAAACACCCATGTTTCATTCGCTGAGGAGTAGCCTTAACGAAACACCAGGGGGTAGCAATGAGCACCGAAGCAAACCAAACACATAAAGGCAAGATGCAACAGGGCACCCGCGCATGGTTGACCCTGCTATTACTGCCTGTCTCATTCATCGTTGCCATGGTCGCGGGTGAGGGCATCGCCTCACTGGTTGTGAAGTCTGAAACTGACACCGCACCAATCTGGTTGATGATTGTCGTGCTCGTGGTTGCGGTAGCGATTTTCGCCCTACCGCTGATTTTCACCGCTCGTTATAGCAAGCGAGCGGTTGCAGCGGGGGAGACCGGGGCGAAGATGCCACTCATTCTCGGTCTGATCGTTGTTGGGGCGTTTGCGCTGTTGAACATCGTCAGTGGTGTGATGATTCTGATCTTCGGTTAAGACTGTGACGGCGCCTGCTTCAAGACCCCAAACGCAAATAGTTTGAATCGGAACGATTGTTCTGATTCAACCGGTTTTACTCACGACAGTAGGTGCAGGTGGGTGAAATCGGTATGAACGTACTGATTTTGTTCTGAATGAAGTCATGATATTGATATGAGCACCTCAAATCAGCATGAGCATTCGGTTTTCATGGAACATGCTGCTCAAGCGATTCGTGCACGGCAGAAAATGCTGAGACTCACCCAAGAAGACCTAGCAGCAGCAAACGTCTCAACGCGTTTCGTGGGCATGGTTGAAGCAGGAAAGCCCAACGTACAAACTGACTCACTTGAGAGATTGCTCAATGTGCTTGGGTTCACGCTCACACTTGGCAGCCAGCAATGATCGGCGATGTTTATAAAGGTCATGAGCACGTTGCCGAAATTGTTCGGGTGGGAGCACACACCGAATTTCGGTACCTAGCTCACGTGATTCACAATCAGAAGCAAATCAGTGTGGAGCCAGTTGCGGGTTCGGCACCGTGATTTAGGGCGTTGAACCAGTCGCATGCACAGAAGTCTCGCCGGGCTCAAGTTTGCCAAGTTAGGTTCAGAAGAAACTCCGAAGGCGTGACTTTCTCGGTCTCAAAAAGAAATACAAAACCAGCACCGATCATGAACGCAACGAATTCGTTGGCGTGGTCGGCTCAGTTCGCCACCGTGAAGCGTGTGCGGTGATGGGCGGGGGAGTCGAGTTCATCTAGCAGCGCAACCGCGAAATCTTGAGTTGAAATGCTGTTGCCCGCCGGCGAATCGTCTGCGGTGCGGTACCTGCCGGTTCGTTCACCCGGCTCGATCATGGGCGCGGGGCTCACAGCAACCCAATTCAGGGTCTCAGGGGCTTCTTCGCTCAACATTTCAAGCGCCGAAGACACACTCAGTGCCTCAGGTCTCACCTCATCCGGGAACTCAGGGCTATCAACCAAACGAACCCCGTCAACCAGCAGTGAACCAGCACCACCAACAACCATCAGACGAGTGTTGCCAGCGTGCATGATCGCCGAACGCATCGCATCAAGCCACACCGAGTGAGGCTCACCTGTGCGGCTCGGACCCGTCGCCAACACCACTGCGTCGTGGTTCGCAGCAACATCATCAAAAAGCGTGACGTTACCCAAATCTGCCTGCTGCACTGGCACCCCGGCAACCTCGCCCCCACCACGAGAAAACGCGGTCACCTCGTGACCACGCCGAACCGCTTCGGCAACAATTTGGCTACCAACCATGCCGGTTGCACCATAGACAGCGATCTTCATGGGGGGCTCCTGAGTGTTGAGGTGAATGCTTCCATGTGCTCAACCACAGTGCAGACCGCACTATTCCCAGGAGCCGCAGCATTGCACCACCGGCGAGAGACAACCCGCATCACAGCACCCGAGAGCCCATGTCAGAGCGTGGTGCTATTCTGAAATCACGTTCAAGAGCTGCAGCGCCAAGTACCTCGCTAGCTGCACGGCAACCCGTTCTCCGATGACCGGGTGCCCGAGGGGAAGAACGGGTCACAGGCACCCGCCTGCGGCAAGCATCGGAGGCTCTGGGTGACCACCCTCCGCACCACACGGAGGTCATCATGTCCAACACAGAACGATACAACAAAGCCGCCTGGATGCGCGTAGTAAACGACCTGCCACCAGCCAGCTGCATGCAAACCGCACGAGCAGTCAAAATTGCTGCACAAGCACAATGGCAGCAACGCGAACCCATCGAAGAAAAATTGCTTGACTACGCACGCCAATGGCACAAGGCCGGATGGCAGCCCCAAGACTGGTGGGCTCTCGCCACCTCGTTGACACTCGCCCGAGCCATCGAACCGGCCAGTGTGAAGCACGGTCGCCGCATTGAACACCAACACGAGCAGCACCCTCGCGAATTCTCACTAGATATTGTGCCCGATCAGTGGAGTGAGTGGCCCGAACTCGCAGCCCAACACGGGGCATTACGTGCCACCCTCGCACTGCTCATGCATCCCGCCATCTCTCACACAAGTGCACTTTTCTGGGCGAAAAAACCGGTGCGCATCAGCCCTATGACCTATCTGCCCGGGGTGACTTTCGTGTCCACGGTCGACGGTGCACCCATGCGCACACCTGGGCCTGAGCACTGGCAGATCATTCCGATAGACCCGTTCGAGAACCTTGACATCAACACTGGGAACGGTGATGGCATGAGCTGAGATGACCCGAACCGCAGGAATTTGCATGCTTGCATATGGTGCGTCTGGTCATTACATCAGCTGGTGTTTGCGTACGAGCTTTGCGACTGGGGTAAATGCCGTGCATAATTAAGCAGCATTTAACTACGC
>CAYSQG010000048.1:0-2858 GCA_964433255.1 uncultured Leucobacter sp. | reverse complement strand
CAACTCGTTGAGTTGTCATAACCGAATTGATCTAAAACGTTGGTTATTTGTCAATGATTATGAAACGTGTGTTTTCTCAGATTTATGCCAAGGAAAATTAACGATCTTGCGAATTGAGCTTGAGAAAAAAAGACCATCGTTTTTGATCGAATAGGTATGGCACTCTTTTGCATAATTGGAATGTCTCCACAAGTTCCCCGCAGATGACTTTTCTTAGGTCTTTAGTGGCTTCTCACCTCGTGAATCGTCTACAAGCCAACTTCCACCAAAGCGCTGCTGACTATGAGCGCGACCATGACACCACCGAGTAGGGGCCAACCATCGAACACACGGCCTTTGGTAGCGATTCCGCTGCGAGCCGCGCCTCTTTCGCTGAGGCAGGTAATCGAGTTTCGCCAAAGAAATCAGTTGTAGCCTCATCGGAATAGAACATGAGCACCAACTTGCGCGTAGCGAGCTCGGCTAACTGCTGCACAGTGTCTGGCTCCAAGTAGGACGCTGCACCGTGTGTTGCGACTACTGCTTCGAACTGACGGTCGTCATGCGTTTGCAGATGGGATTCCGCAGTCGTCACATGCAGGTCGCGAACCCATCCGTTGCGAAACACTAACTGGTTCATCATTGCTTGACTCGGGTCAACCGCTCGATATGCTGACGCTTCTTTGACGACCAGACCTAAATCAAGCGCTGATCCGATGCCTGATCCAATATCAAGCAGTGAACTCACCGCACCGTTCTCACACACGAGTGACACAACTGCTGCACCCCAATCATCCCAGTCCACATGTTCGGTTGCGTCACGAAAGCTCGTCGCGATGTAATCGAACCAGGTGCGTTCTCCCGATGCCGTCGTGTCGGGCGCATCCTGCACTCCATACATTCGGTCAATGGGTGCAATGTTGATGACATTTCCAACGCTGAGCCGCTCACTCATTGGCCAAAACTTGAAACCCGTTTGAAGTTCAGGGACTTTGCCATACGGCAGAGAAAGATCTGGGAGGTGAAGCTCGATGTTGGTGCGCCGCCAAAACTTCTTTGGGGTGCCGAATGCGTGCACCACTCGGAATGCTCGCTCGAAATCGTGGCGATCAATTTGCTTGCCTGAGATTACATAGGAGTGCTCTGCGCCTCCCTCAAATGTCTTTGCCCACCTCCACGGCCATTTGGGGGCGGAACGTATGAACCATTCAAGATCTGTTTCGAGGCTCATGACGACTTCTTACGAAGTTTTTTCAGCTGCTTCTGGCTCGGGCGGCGCAACAATGCTTGATAGTTCGACCCCCAAAACCAACTCTCACTTCCAGAAGATTCAACGAGTTCCCAACCGTGTTGAAGGTGTCGTTGCACGTCGCGCATTCGACGAACACGTTTGTAGTCAAACAATTTTCTCGACACAATCACACCAGAGCTTCTCTTCAACTAACTCAACCTTGCAGTGAACCACTGACACTGCACCCCAAACAAACGAGTAGCACACCCAACCTGATTGACTAGGAGAAAGAAAATTGATTCGACACTAAACAGCCGAGGTAAGAATGTCTGACGACTTACTCAACGAGTTATTACCAATACTCGGCAGAACGCTCGATCAGGGTTTTAACGTATTCGATGTGATGCATCACGGCACACACGAGAAGCAACTTTCAAATGTTTTTGGGTGGCTCCTTGATGCTGGCGGTTCACACAACCTCGGTGACACTTTTGTGAATATTTTCATCACCGAAATCAACAACATCCTGCATGAGGCCCAGACGACATTTCCCAGCGACGGCTATGTGGTGCGTCAAGAAGTCAACACTGCACCTGAAAGTGAATCACCTGACATCGCCGACATTGTGCTCGACAGCAAAGACTTCAGAATCGTTGTCGAGAACTACCACACCTCAGACGGGCATGGGCATGACTATGAACACTATGTGGCATTCGGCAGACAGGAAGGCCGCACTGGGGCAGTCGTAATGCTGTGTCGTGACGAAGAACGTTCCCGACTCTCGATGGGTTGGGAGAACGCGCACACTCTCTCTCCTACAGCACGTTGATTGCACAGCTTCACGAGACAGTGAAAAGCGACGCGATCTACTGTCGGGAAAACCCAGACGTGATCTCGTTTATTGAACAGATGTATCAAAAATTTGCGATGGAGGTGAGACTTGTGGGAGATCGACAAGTGCTCGAGTTTATTCAGGTGATGACCGCAACTGGCGAAGGAGCACGATTCAAGACGGTTCCCCATGAGCAGGCCGCAGAGCAATTTGCCAGCGACATTGCAGTTCAAGCGCGACAACGTTACCTCGAAGCGCGAGAACTTCTTCAACGGATAAAAGACGCACTCAAAGCGTTTGCCGATGGTCCTTTACGCAATCAACTCAACACCTCATTTGGCGATGACACCGTGCGGGGCTTGCAAACGAATTACAAAGGAAACTATCAATGGACGATTGTCATCGAACTTGAAGTTGCCGCAAATCCATCAGTTAGGGCAGTGCAATTGAAGTTTGGGCCGAGCGCGTGGTTTGCCAACGAGTCTGATGATGAATGGAAACACGCGGTCAACCCTGATGATGCAGACTATGCGTTCGTATTTGTGACGCGGCCAGACACTCTTGTAATCAAGCAGTCTGACGTGCTCACCTAACTCGCTTTTCGCACAAGATCCGAATTCAAGTTGAATCGCTACCCGCTCCATCGCTGACGCAACGGGTCCAGCTGCACCAAGCATTCTTCGTGGACACAATCAGGACACAAACGGTCCAGATTATAGGTAATTCAACGCAATCCAAGAGTTTCCAAAAACGTTGATTTTCGCTGTTTTTCAAGAAATCCCAGTCATAGCTTGGGCTGTGAGGTGGTTTCAAATC
>CAYSQG010000047.1:1536-3056 GCA_964433255.1 uncultured Leucobacter sp. | reverse complement strand
TACATTGAGATACTCAGCCGCGGGGGAGCAGGCGCGCCAACACCTGATCGTTGCACACAAGTGGACGATCGACGACGCAGGGCTCGCCGCAAAAGCAGTCATTCTGACTGAACCAACCGTTATGCCGCTAGCAGCAGGCACACCCTTGACCGATAATCTGCTGGTGGGCGGTTCCGCATCAGTGCCCGGGGTCTTCAGATTCGTCAACCAAAACGAAATGCTCAGTGCTGGGATGCACCTTGTAGCAGTGGTGTTCGTGCCTGAAGATACTCGTCAGTATGCCTCGGTTCCGCTCAACGTCACAGTGCAGATCACACCGGTTCATGTCGAACCAGAGGCACAAGCCCAACACAGCAACCTGTCATCGACGGGTTCACGCATGCCAGATAATTCGCTCACCGCACTATTTCTCGTGTTGCTAGGCATAGCACTCCTTCGAACTCGTCGATACACTCTGTCAGTAATAGGTCATCACACCCTGAAGAAACCAGGCACACCATGACACAGTTAACTGCTGAAACCACAAACAGGTTGCGTCGCCCAGAACTCTTAGTGCTGTGGGTGCTGCTCGCGCTCAGCTACCTGGCTGCGTTCGCCCCGCCGGGGCTCCCTGGCATCCTCGGCCTGTTGATTGGGTGGCTGCCGGTTGTGTTCGCGCTCTGGCACTTCATCGCCTGGGCCGGTTGGCGTTACGCCATCGGTGGGTTGATCATCATCGCCACCGTAAGTTTTTTCGTTGAAGCGCTTGGTGTCGCCACCGGGCTGGTGTTCGGCAACTACTACTACCCAGACGGGCCACTCGGGCCGCTGCTGCTCGGGGTGCCGCCACTCATCCAGCTGCAATACTTCGCCATGGGGTACGGCTGTCTCATGATCGCACGATCAGTGACCTCAACGCTCAATTCAGCCGCCCGAGGGGTCACTCTTGTTGTGGGCGCGATCATTGGTGCGTTCGGAATGACCATGCTCGACCTGGCCAGCGACCCCAGGCAGAGCACCCAGCTTGGCATGTGGGTGTGGCGTGACGGTGGCCCCTTTTTCGGGGTACCGGTGCACAACTTTGTTGGTTGGTTTGTTGAAACCCTCATCTTTTTTCTTCTGGTGCAGTGGATGCTCACCCGCGCATCAGCGGTGAAACGCATCGAAGCGACCAGACCAGCGTCGTTTGACCTCATGGGTGTGCTGCTGTTCGGCACGTTCCCGTTTGCGATTATCGTGCGCCCACTCATGCTGTCATTGAACGGTCAGCAGGCCACCCAAATCGAGCAGGCAATGGTTGCGGTTGCACTGTTTGCGGTGCTGCCGCTGTTCTGCATTGGCATATTCAGGTGGTGGCAGGAACGAGCGCAAGCTATATAACCCTTGTGGTCTTATGTGAGGTTACATCGCTGCGATTTTGCGTTTCAGAATCATCAGGGTTAAGCCTAAGCAAAGGGAAAGAACTGCAACACCACCAGCAATGTAACGCGAATACAGTTCATCGCCGGTGTCGGCAAGAGTTGATTCTTCGTTGCTTGAGT
>CAYSQG010000047.1:0-1526 GCA_964433255.1 uncultured Leucobacter sp. | reverse complement strand
AGCGAGTGCGTGCTCACTAAGGTGTTTGATTTTTATGCACCCTGAAATCCAGATTTTTTGTGGCGAAGGGTAATCAACGCTAGCCCTGTGAATAGCGCGAAAGCAGCTGCGCCAACTAGGTTGTCAAACGAATGCAGTTCAGCACCTGTGTCTGCAAGTGTTTGTTCGTCGTTGGTTGTGTTGCTTGGTGTTGATGAATCTGCCTGCCACTGTGCATACAGTGTGAGGTTGGTGGTAGATGTGAGGCTGTCGCCTGCGTTGTAAGAAAGGCCTGTACCGTCTGCCTGCGTATTCCAGCCGTTGAAATTGAACCCTGGCTTTGTGAGTGCGGGGCTGCCCGTGTTTCCCAGTACGGTTTGTGGTGCCAAAGCGGTTGTTGCGGCAGGGACAGAGCCAGTACCCGTGTTTGCATCGTACGTGATGGTGAACGGTGAGGGAGCGGCGCCCCCATTATCGATGATGCTGTCAACTTGTGCTTCGCTCAACGCAACATTCCAAAATGCAATCTCGTCGAGGCAACCATCAAACCAGCCTGGGTTGACGGTGGCTACCCCTGTTTCAGTATTGTTGAGTTTTGCACCAAAAGACATCAAGGTTCCTAATTGCGCAATTGGACCAGAAAAAGAACTGTCTGTAGCAACAAGGTTTCCGTTCACATAAAGTTTTGCTGTGTTTTGACTCTCTGAGACAGTAGTGACTATGTATTCCCACTGACCAACGGTTGCTTTCGTGGGTGCGCTCGAAACAACACCCTCGGCAATATTTGGCGATTTGCCAATGTAATTCGTCCAATAGACGTTATCTGTGCCATCACCCAACCCAAGGTGAAATGCACCAACTTGTAAATCACTCCAGTTTTTGGCAATTGTGGCCCAGTTGGAGTATTGATCGAGCTTTGACCAAGCAGAAAGTGTGAATTCCTTCAGACCACCACCAACGATTGGTGCGGTGGCATACTGCGAACTTCCATTCAGACAGAGTGCATTGCCAACTTTGCCTGGTTCAAAAGTCGGAGATCCATAAAGTGTGCCCTGCCCTGTTGCGCCACGAATACTGTCGGTGATGGATGAGGCACCAGTGGTTTCATCAAATTTATAGAGCGAAGTAGGCTCTGGTACGGTAACCCCGTTGACAGCGTGGGCGGTGTTTTGAACTCCATCAGAAACGGAACCGATGAATAATAGGCTGAATACGAGCGGTGTTATCACCAGAATTTGTCGCAACAAAAAACCCCACAACTCGAAAACTACTGCTGCACCAGACACAGCTCAAACATCATGTTTACATATTTGACTGTGTGCATTTTCGATAGATGCGGTTTCTACGTATGCTGTCCGAGCTTGTCAGTTGTGCCCAAATGTCAGAACTCAGTGTCACCCGAAAACACGTTCAAGAGCTGCAGCGCCAAGTACCTCGCTTCTGCAGGGCAACCCGTTCTCTGATGACCGAGTGCCCGAGGGGAAGAACGGGTCACCGGCATCCGCCGGGGGCAAGCATCGGAGGCTCTGGGTGACCAGCCTCCACAC
>CAYSQG010000046.1:0-3117 GCA_964433255.1 uncultured Leucobacter sp. | reverse complement strand
CGTTACACGAGCACATATTTCACGGGTAGCCGCTTGAGACCCGAAACAAATGTTGAAGGTGTCCACTCGGGAGTTCCATCAGGCTCAATATGCGAAATGTGCGGCAATATCGTTCGGAAGAATGATTCAACCTGCTGGTCTTCACTTGCCGAACGCATGAAGTGTTTGACAGGTGACGACCAACGAATCATTTCATCTACTGCCGAAGGAAGGAGAGACATATCCGATTGCAAACGCTCGAGTTGATCGGGGTGCTCAATGAGTGCAAGCAAACCACCCGAAATGGCACTCGAAGTTGTGTCATGGCCCGGGGCCCGTTGAGCATTGACCGTGATCCGCTAATGGACTGAAAGTCTTCGTGCTTCGTAATTACAGCAAATGGATTGAATTTGTCGTCATGCACCCAGTGCACAGGGTCTTGTGTGCGCAGGAGTTCGGCGGCGCGAAGGAAGATGTCTGGATGAGCAATATCGGTGGCCGAATGAAATACGTGCCCTGCTTGATCAACTGAATTTTCGCTTATTGCTGACATGAATTAAGTTTACTGGGTATCTTTCGCAGGCATAAGATCCGAGGATCCCCTATCGCTCATTGCGGCCTCCTCTTCTTCGGCGAAACCCAATATGTCGGTCAACTTCGGTTGCTCGGCAGTGTGCGGCGGCGTACGGTGAAGACATGAACATTCGAGCCGGCGCACTCAGCATCACTCTCGCAGCACTCGTGTTGACCGGGTGTTCGGGGCTTTCTGCCGAGCGGCAATCAAGCCTCCAACAATCGTCGGATCAGGCACTCGCCCCCCAAGAATTGGCTACCCCGGAGACCCTCGCCACTGACCGTTCAATTATCTCGACCGGAAACATGCTCATGGCGGTCGATTCGCCGTTGAACACCGCTGACGAAGTGACTGACATAGTCGAGGGTGCTGGGGGGCGTGTGGATTCACGCACCGAAACAGAAGCGACCGATTTCGCGGGGGCGGAGGCATCGCTCACGCTTCGCATCCCCAGCAACACGTTAGAGGCAACCCTTGACGATCTCGGTGAGCTTGGAAGTGTGGTGGAAGTCTCAGTGACACGCGAAGACGTCACCACGCAGGTGCTCAGTGTAGACGCCCAAATTCGGGCGCTCGAGACATCGGTCGCTCGACTCGACACACTGCTCGCCAACGCAACCGTCATGAGCGACCTCATTGAACTTGAGTCAGCACTCACGACCAGACAGGCCGAACTCGACTCACTGAAAGCGCAACAGGCCTACCTCGATGAGCAGATTGCCCTGTCGACGATCTACCTGACGCTGCGCGAAACAGCGCAAACTCCTGCGGGCATTCCCACCAACTTCGTCGATGGGTTCATGACCGGGGTGCAAGCGTTTGTGTGGCTCATCGGTGTCGTCGTAGTGGTGTTCGGGTTTGCCCTGCCATGGATTGTGGCCGTTACGATTGTCTTGACCATTGTGTGGGCACTCACTCGGCTCGTTCGCCGACGAACACGTTCGGGCAACGGGTCCACTCGCTCATCTGAACGTGCATAGCAAAGTCACGAAAGTCCAAATATGTCAGGTTCGTCAGCGCCCTCGCTGAGACGAAAGCTTGGCGTGACCGGGGCGATGTTCATCGGCCTTGGCTCGATGATTGGCGCCGGAGTGTTCTCGGCGTTTGCTCCGGCAACTCACACGGCCGGCACGCTCGTAAATTTGCGGGGGATCACGCGCACGGCGCAAGTCGCCGCCGTGCTGGTTGCGCCGGTGCTGGTAGTGCTGGTGGCCGCAGCAATCTTCAATTTTGCGTCACCCTCCGCCGTGAGCACCGGTTTCGAGGGGCAGGTAAACGCCTATGGTGTGCTGCAGGCTGCGGGGCTGCTCTTTTTTGCTTTTGCTGGCTATGCCCGCATCGCGACGCTCGGCGAAGAAGTCGTCAACCCGGCCCGCACCATTCGCCGGGCAATTGTTCTTGCGTTGAGCATTGTGTTTGTGCTCTATTTCACGTTTGGAGCTTCGCTGTTATGGGTACTTGGCCCAAAAGCACTGGCACAGAGCACCCAACCTGCGCTCGATGCGGTGCAAGCTGCGGGTGCATCCTGGGCGGTTCCGCTGGTGTTGATCGCGGTGGGGTTGGCGGCTTTGGGTTCGCTGCTCTATTACTTCATTACGAACGTGTCAGCGTGGCGTCAGCCCGCTGCTGAACGCATGTACCCGAGGTGGGTGCCGATCTGTGGTGCGGTGTTCTGCGTTGCCGCCATCGCGACGTTGCCGCTGACATCGCTCGCAATTGCGGCTGGCGTCGTAGCGGTTGGTGTGGTGTACCGAATCGTGTTTCGCACGCTGCAAACTCGAAAAACAGGTGCACCGCACTCGCGAGGTGAGTGAAATCTTCGCAGACGTACAGCCTGCTATTCGGTATTGTGTTCGTTACACAACCACCGATGTGTGTCGGCGAATGGTTGGGTGACTGAGTAGGAGCAATTGCGCATGGCTGTGGTGCTTCCCCAATTTCCGGTTGGTTCCGTGCTCATGCCCTATATGCCTGTCGAGCTTCGGGTGTTCGAGCCTCGCTACCTCAACCTCATGGGCGAGCTCATGACCGCCGAGAACCCGGTGTTTGGCATTCCGCTGCTCTCGCAAGAGGTCGAGGCCGGTGAAGCACCTGAAGAACTGACCGTTGGCACCGTTGCGCTGATTGACAACTTTGGCATGACCGAACAGTTCATGGGCATTACCGGCACCGGCACCAGGCGTTACGTCGTCACGAAATGGTTGCAACCCGACCCCTACCCAGTGGCTGAGGTTGAGTTTCTTCCTGAGTTCGAGTGGGAAGAACGGCTTGATAGCCAGCGGTTGCAGCTGGAGTTGGAAGTCAGAAACCTCCTCTCTCGCACGAGCAAATACGGTCAATTGCAGTGGGGCGCTGACACTGAGGTGGCGAGTGACCCGGTTGCGAGCATCTGGCAGCTTGCCGGCATGCTGCCGGTGTACCCCATCGAACTTCACGAGTTGCTCGCCTCAGAGACGTTAGAGGAGCTCATCGAACGGTCACTGCAGGTTTGTGTTGAAGGCAATCAATTCCTTGATGACCTCGATGCAGACGGCACGTTTTCGCAGTAGCCACATACGTTTCAG
>CAYSQG010000045.1:0-3117 GCA_964433255.1 uncultured Leucobacter sp. | reverse complement strand
GATGCAATACGGACCACGAATGCTCCGGTGATTGGGGTTTCACCAATCATCGGTGGAAAAGTTGTGCGGGGAATGGCCGACTCGTGTTTGCGCGCTATCGGCGTCAAACCCGATGCATGCGACGTTGCACTGCACTATGGTGCACGTAGCCGTGGCGGGCTCATTGATGCTTGGCTCGTCGACACCGTAGACTCTCCAGGTCTGCCAATACTTGCCAGTGCAGGGTTGCGTGCAAAAGCTGTTCCGCTCTGGCTCACGAGTCAGCAGGCTAGCATGCAATTGGCCCAAGAAACCCTGATGGTGTGAAACGATCACATGCTGCCGAGCCTAAGACTGAGACACAGGTTACAGTTGCAAGTTAAAAATGTTCACACATGTTCTTGTGTGAGCACCTATGTCCCGTTTCATCACCAATTTCAGATCTTCAAGCGTGTCAACGTCGTATTTCACAGGAGAAGACTTGGGCACGTCAATAGGAACGTAACCAGCTGCAAGATGTCGGGAGTAAGACCCCTGACCGTAAGCTGGTTGCAACGAACAAGAACCAGTAGCTGTAAGCATCACAGTTCCGCTTTCGTCATGATCTGCAAGCACACCCTGCTGCACAGAAGCCGCATTCGTGAGCGCTTGCGCCAGAGCCTCAGAAGTCAACCCGGGAATGTCACCCATCACTGCGGCGATGCCATGATGCGGAAATCTGTGTCGTATGTCTTCACTCGCCCTTCGCACCAGTTCGTTCAATCCGACGCCAGGGGGCTCATGGAAAATTTGTGCCCCAAGCTGAGAAAAGTGCTCCGCGGTGTGACTATCACCGGTAATCACCGTGACGTCGTCAACGCCCGAAGTGCCAAGTGCCACGGTGACCACATCAGTTGCAAACGCTTGCGCCAATTGGCTTCGTTGCTTCGAATTCAGCTTCAAGCCTTGCAGGCGTGTTTTCGAGTTGGTTCCCCCTCTAACGGGAACAATCACATGCCAGTGAGTTTCTGTCAACATCGATACTTGGATACTTCCGGTTGTGAATTCGCGAAGTTGCGAATGATACAAACTAATGTATCGAAAGCATGGGGGGCGTGGCCGTGATAGAAAAGCTCAGTGAACCCTCGAGGCACTTGTGTGACGCTGCAGAAATGAACATTACTCACAAATCAAGTTTGAACGCTCTGCTCAGTAAAAGTGAAAGGAGTGTGCAACAGGGCAAGCAACTTGAATTTTCTGTTCAAGATGTTGAACTGTTGCTCGGCGCAACCGGCATGCAGCTTGAGCGATTGTTGAACCTTGCAATGATCCTGCGCGACATTGGTCTTCGCTCAGCCGGGCTGGCAGGGGTACTCACCTATTCAAAAAAGGTGTTCTTGCCTCTCACGAATATGTGCCGGGATCGATGCCACTATTGCACGTTTGTCGAATCACCACAGCATATGTTGAGAAACGGTAAACCGCTCTATATGTCAGCTGAACAGGTGGTGGCGATTGCCAGTCAGGGTGCAGCTCTTGGATGCAAAGAAGCCTTGTTTACACTCGGAGACCGCCCGGAAGATCGATGGCCAGAAGCTCAAGCATGGCTCAGCGCACACGGATATGAATCAACAATTGAGTATGTACACGAAATGGCCAGTCTCGTTCTCGAACGCACTGGCCTACTTCCACACCTGAACCCAGGCGTCATGACGGCCGAAGAACTTCAGAGGCTTAAACCTGTTTCCGCTTCCATGGGCATGATGCTTGAAACTACATCGGACGCACTATGGAACACACCCGGTAGAGCACACTACGGATCTCCTGACAAGGAGCCTCGTGTCCGGCTGCAGGTACTCGAGGATGCTGGTCGAGCTCGTGTTCCGTTCACCACCGGAATACTTGTGGGGATTGGCGAGTCGCTTCGCGATCGAGCTGAGTCCCTGTTAGCGATTCGGGACGTTCATAAACGTCATGGCCATATACAAGAAGTTATTGTGCAGAACTTCCGGGCAAAACCACGCACGGCAATGCGTCAAGAACCCGATCTTGGAACCGATGAATATTTAGCTGCAATCGCGACCGCTCGTCTCGTCATGGGGCCGGACATGGCAATTCAAGTCCCGCCAAACCTCACCAGTCAGCAGGAACTCTCACTGCTGGTTCGTGCAGGGATTAGCGACTGGGGGGGCATAAGCCCGTTGACGTCTGACCACGTAAACCCAGAGCGTCCCTGGCCAAGCATCACTTCTTTAGAACAGCGAATTGAAACCGAGGGGTATGCGCTCCGAGAAAGACTGACCACCTACCCTGCCTTTCTACAGCAGACCAAAGGTTGGATCTCACCAGAAGTCTTCCCGTACGTCGAACGATTCATCGATTTATCGACTGGTTTGGCCCAGTCCATTCCTCAACAGCCCAGAAAGCTTCCTGAGCTGAAGCTTCACGCCGCGAATGGTCGCACGCCTGCGCCTCACTCACCGACCACAGAGTTCGCCATACTTGAGGCACTTGATCGGGCGTGCGCATCGCCGGCGAACATTACTGATGCCGATTTATCATTGTTGCTTCAGGCTACTGGTGAGCAACTTTTCAGAGTGGTGGAGCTGGCAGACCAGGCGCGAAGGTATACCGTCGGTGAAGTGGTGACCTATGTCGTAAATGGCACCATTGACCCCAGCCGATATGGCGATGACGTCGAGTTGGCTTGTGGGCTCGATGAAATTGCTCACGTTTCCAACGCATTTCAGAGACAGGGAGCAACCGAAATTTGCGTGCAGGGCACTCCGCCTTTTAGTTGGGGCCCACGCGCATACCTCGACATATTGAACACAATTCGTCGAAGCGCACCAGAGATGCACGTGCACGCGTTCCGGCCGGCAGATCTCGTCGATGGTGCCACACGATTACACCTCAAGCTCAACGAATATTTGGACCTACTTCTTGAAGCCGGCATCGGCACAATTCCAGGAACGGGTCTGAAACTGCTCAACGAATCACATCGACGCAGAGTTGCTTCAACAGATCTCTCGGTAAACACGTGGGTGTCAACGGTGGTTGCTGCCCACCGTGCAGGCCTGCGTTCAACTTGCGTCGTTGTGTATGGGCTGGGGGAAACCGCAGAAATGCGGGTTCGTCACTTACGAGGACTAGCTCACA
>CAYSQG010000044.1:0-3136 GCA_964433255.1 uncultured Leucobacter sp. | reverse complement strand
ACCTTAAGTAGGTTAAGGTTAATGGGGATTTTGTAATTTGGCTCTGGAGCCCAAGGCGTGAGGAATTGAAGATGACCGGGAACCAGCTGAAATTTTTGTCTGCAGCATTGATCATGGCGCTTGGCCTAGGAAGCCTTTCCGCATGCGCTCCAGCAGCCGAACGACCAGCTTCACCGGCAGCAGCAGTAACGTCACCGGCGACAGAGTGCGTCATCATCGACACCGACTTCGATATCGACGACATGATGGCGATACCGCCAGTAATCGGGGGCAAAAACGTTGCCGCAATCATTTCGACAGAGGGCTATGCTCGGGCACCTGAAGGCGCCGCAGCGATGGAGGTCTTTCTTGCGAACACGCATACAGCGTTGAAGCCCCCGGTTATCGAAGGTGCCGCATATCAGGGCGAGGTGAATTTTGAGGTAATGCCTTGGATCCCAACCCTGCGCGATTCGATGGAACGCGTCAACGGGCTTCTCACTGTGCCTCTGCAACCCGCGCAAAGTGAAGTGAGTTTTTCTGCGGCAATTACCCAAGCCGTGGATGGGTGCCAATCGGTTGATGTCTTAATCATTGGCCCGTTCACTTCGTTTGTCAGCTACAGCCCTGAAATCTCACCCAAGATCGATGAAGTGGTGATGCAGGGTAAGCCGCTACAGGGTGATCCGACCCAACGTGAAGGTAACGTGAGTTTCAATTGCGAGTTTGACATGCCTGCCTGCGAAAGCGCGTTTGAACAGCTCAAAAACTACACGGCAACCTGGGTTGACGTACCTCGAGGAACTGACCCGCCCTATAGCCCCTCGGCTGAAATGGTCGAAGGGCTGATCGACACTGGTCTGCCGGGTACGTTGAAGGCGGCTTTGAATGCGACCCCCGCAAACTGGCGTCTTGATTTGCTCACGAACGGAAACAAATCGCTGTTGTGGGATCAATCGGCTGCGTTGTTCATGCTTTACCCAGACAGGTATCAGCTCGTTGGGGGTCACTGGGAGACCACAATGACCCCACTCGAATTTCAGACACAGTGGACTGCCGACGTCAACGCCACCGCGAAATAACCTACCGCTGGAGCCTCATGTTTGGCTCACCGTATTCGTTGAGTCCATTTTCAGCTCGAACGCAGGCACCGCCCTGCACGTCGCCATAGTTCCACACCTGTCGCCAGCAAGAGCGCAACGCGAGCTGCCCCCAATAGTTCGGGTGCAAAGATTCTTGTGAATAGGTGTCGTTAGGGTTCACCATGTTGATTTCCATCACCCATTCACTCAGGTCAACCGCGTTAGCATCGTTCCAGCTCTTCGCGCCACCTGTGTCGCGTACGCGATTCACGTTCTTGTCGCATAGAGTCCGTTCGGCAAATGCATTGGTGGTGTCGAGTGTGACAACCTTGAGCGAGGGTCGAATGCGCTGAGCTTCGGCAACGGCCTCTTGAAATGTGGTGTTCACAATCGGAATCACTGTGTTCAAGGCCCACGTTGTGTCGATGTCACGCACGCCGCATCCGCCTGCCAACTGCCGGTCATAACCCGATTCGGTGTAACGCATTGACGAAGGTTCGGGCAAGATTCTTGGGTACAACTGCAAACCTAGGGTCCATTTGTTGTCGGTGTAGCCGGCATTTTCCATTGCAGTGGCAATGTTCAACACCGCTTGGGTTGTGTTTGTGCGAACCCGGTCAATGGCCTCAGCACTTAGTGATGTTTGCACGACCGGGTCTTCGTTGCAAAATGTGCCAAACACCGATGGCTTCAAGTACGATTTAACGCACTCCTCCATGATGGGGCTAAATTTGAAGTCGTTACCACCAATAGACAACGCAATCATTCGAACATCGTTGGTTTGAGCAAACTCCTGCAGCATGAGCGCTTGGCCTTGGTTGCCACCCTCGTCATAGAAGTCGATACCAGGCTTGAAGTTGCCGCTGTCGTTGATGCGTGTGTTAGTTGTCGCACCGCTGCAGGCGAAGTTCATTGATTTGACGATGCCGATGTGCACTGGTGCACTGGTTGAACGATGGCATCGGTCAATGAGCTCACCACTGGGTGAATCGAAATATGCGCCAGCCGAAAGCGCATCGACATGTGCTGTCGACCAGGTCTGGTTGCCGGCCCAACGACCTGCCTCACCCGAAATGAATGAATCACCAAGTGAGACGATCCAGGGGTCTTCAACGGCTGAGGCCGAACGATTCGATTGCTGGCCACTGCAGCCAGAAATCACCAAGGCGGCAACAACAGCTGCAGAACATAGTGCAGTTCTGCGTAGCGTTCGACGGGTGTGATGGGAATATTGGTCAACAAATGTTCTACGCACTCTGTAACCCTTCTCATAACATCAGTGGCGAGGATGTGTGTTGTGTTGCCAAACTGAATAAGTCAGTGCCCATAGTATCAGGCGACACTTAATTAAAGTAAGCTTTGTATGCAACGATCCAAAAAGAATAGGTTCAGCTTCATGTCAACACCGGTGTCACACATCGCCCAGTTTGTTGTGGTTGCATTAACGATGGGTGCACTCTCGTCCTGCGCCACACAGCCTCAAATTGGCGAACTTCGGTCAGTTGATGGTGGTACCCAAATCATTGTTCCTGCCTTGTGGGCTGACGCCAAGAGCGAAGCAAGCGGCATCGAACCTGCAACCGTCTGGGTCGACCCCAACCGCACAAGTGACCAACTTGCCTACGAAGTGAACCTGAGCGATGTGCAGGCAAAAGGGGGTGGAGCTCAGTGGCAGGCAGCCACGAGCACTGCGGCGGCAATTGGGACACTGTTTAGTGGGCGTGACCCCGATGACGTCGCCTGCAAGTTTGACATTACCGGGCCGATTGATGGCCCTTCAGCCGGGGGGGTTCTCACCGTCGGGGTACTCGCTGCGCTGAATCAGCATGCGCTTTTCCCCTCAGTCACGATGACGGGAACCATTTCTCCTGACGGATCGATCGGCCCTGTCGGGTTGATCCCCTTCAAGCTCAAAGCTGCTGCAGAGGCAGGCTTCGAAACGGTGTTGCTCCCCGCAGCGCTCACGACCATGCTCAACCCTGCTCGAACACTGGCGCGGCTCAACCGCATTCGAACAAAGTGTGACGGAAACTGGTTTGCAACAATCACGGATGCAGTTGCGTGAACAGGTGTCA
>CAYSQG010000043.1:0-3291 GCA_964433255.1 uncultured Leucobacter sp. | reverse complement strand
TGAACTGTCGCCGAACCGACGGTCACCGCACCCACCAGGGCATATATTAGCCCAACGCGAGACAGTGTGCTTCTTCTGAGTCGACCATTGACACGTGTTATTTCAGAAAGTGCGAGACAGCACAGTGCCAGAGTTGCCAAAGAGGTGAGAGTCACCGGTAAGCCCTGTACCGGGCCCAAGCCCCCAAATAAAAACAACACAACCGCTGGGGTGGTGATGACGAACACCAGCAACGGGTTTGGGTACCTCAGTTCACCGAGCAATGATTTGCGAGTCACGGGTGCGGCAAGGCCATGAGTGGGTTGACGCATCCTTTCTGTTGACGAGTGATCAAGACTTTCTGTGAACGCTCCCTCCTGGAGTTGGTTTGCGATTGTGTGACTCATCGGGCGAATGACGTTGACTGAAAGGTCTTCGAGCGCAATCGAAGCCATGTGTCCTTTCAGTTCGGGTTCAGAGAGAAGTCTGTTTAGTGCCTCGTCTACAGCGAGTTTCACCCGCTTGAGTGTGTGGTCAGCAAATTGCTGCCGCACATGCTCAGCGAGCTCTGTGGTTGCCTCGATCTGTAGCCGTGCGTCGCGCAGGGCACACATTGATTGTTTCGACGCACGATTGAAGTTCGTAGCGATGCTCACGAACGCCAGTCCAGAGAACCCAATGAGCGCACTGATCGCCGCTCTGCCAGCTGTGGAATACGGGGATGGGTCGCCGAGCAACGCTAAAATCGCATCGATGCCAACGCCGCGCGCGACTCCAATGAATGCAAAGACCACCAGCGTGACAGTCAGGCTGTGCCGTGTGCGCGTGGGTCGCATCACGGTGGCCCAAGCCGCTAACCCGACAAAGAGTGCAAGCAGTTCGCCACCGAGAACAGCTGCGAAGTGAATGAGGTTGAGTGTGAGTGTGGGCTGCAGGTTGCTGGCGAAGTAGGCCAGCACCCCGAGGGGTACCAGGATGATCACGCTCCAACGACTCAGTGCTGAGGGGCCGCTGATGGCTTCACGCACGGTTGTTGGGTTCACGGTGACCACTCGGTGTGCACTGGCCCAAACACGCGAATGAACTCTTTTGCAGAGGCAACGCGTGGGTTCACTGCGGGGTTTGTGTCGAACCCAAGTGACCTGAAAATGCGTGTTAACACCTTTTCGATGGCACCAATGTTTGTGCCACGACGCTTGGCGATTTCAGTATTTGAGAATCCTGCGGCTACTAAACGCAGCACCTCGATTTGGGTTCGTGTTAGTGATTGCAGTGTTCCTGCGTGGGGGTCAGCAGTAGCGTCGGTGGTGCCCCGTTGGTGGGCTGTTTCTCTGAGTGCGCTATCAAGCACTTCGAGCAGGGTATTGGTGTCTGAAATGCTTTCTTTTCGCACGAACTGGGTGCCTTTTGGCAGCGATCGAAAGCCGGCAACCTGTTGCAGTGCGCCGTAGTTGCTCATGAGCACCACGGCCAGGTACGGTGCTCGCGCGTGCAAGATGGTGGTGAGTTCCACACCGTTTGGGTGACCGCCAAGATCGATGTCGCTCAGCAACAGGTCGGGGTCAAACTTCTCAAACGAGTCAATGGCATCGGCTGCTGTGGCAACAGCTGAGGTGTGAAAACCTGCGTGGGTGAGAGCGTGATCAATGAGCACACGGGTCATGGCGTGGTCTTCAACGACGAGCACTCGTCGGGGGGTTGTGCTCGCTGCGATCATTTCTCACCCCATTCGCATGCGCAACTGGCCCCGCCTCACCGAGAGCCCTGACTCATACGCTAACAAGTTCTAGCGGGCCAGGGTGAGGTGAGGCGGGGATGCAGTTCTATATTTTTTGTTGACGTGCCCGAATGGTGAGTGTGATCGCCGCAGCCCCGAATATAAGAAAGCTTAAGGATCCGAGAACCACCCTCGAATTGTCGCGTGAACCAGTGTTCGCTAGCTGGTTGTTGTTGCCACCGCCCCCGTTGTCACCACCGCCCCCGCTGGGGGTATAGGTTCCGGTGAAGAAAATCGGGGAAGTGTTGACGTTAACCTCCCCAACAGGGGTCTCTCCGGAACCCGCGCTGACGAGGATCCCATCACCATAGGAAAAATCATTCGAGAATTGATACGGCTTTGTTTCGGATGGGCCATCAGGGAAGTTTGTATCGTCGAGCCACGTTTCACCAAAGTCAACTGAGCGCATAATCCCGTAGTTCGACCCACCAGCAAACCACGCCCCGTCTGCATAGCCGGCAGACCAGGGTTGATCTTCAGTAAATGCACCTGCCTTAACCCAAGTTGCGCCGTGATCGGTGGATCTCAGGGAAGTCGTACCCGACGTTGTGCTCTGCAGGGCCAAAAGATTACCGGCACCATCGCCGCTGACCGCCTTCACAGGTTGTTGAAACTCAGAAACATTTGCTTTGGTGAATGTTCGAGTCCAGGCTGTTCCGGTCGATGAAATCAAAATTGCCGGTTCGAGGTTGCCGACTTCATCTGTTTGCTGGCCAACCGCAACAAAATTAGTTCCAGAAAAAATCAGATCCTCAATTTCGAAACCAGTCAATCCCGATACTTTCTCGCCCGTCTCTTCTGACCAAATCATTCCGTCAGTGGAAATCAATGCAGTTCCGTTACCACTTAGAGCAACAAACGTTCCGTTGCCATAAGCAACATTCCTATAACTTTGGACCAATGACCCTGACCCGGTTTCAACAGTTCCCTCTGACCAGGTGCGACCATTATCAGAAGAATATAGCGGGGTGTCGTTGTAGTTGATGCTCACGAATTTTCCTGCACCAAAAACCACATCCACGCCACCCGGTGTCACGTCTCCAGAGTCACCAGTTGCTTCAGTCCAGGTGTTGACCGTAGCAGCCTCGCTCCAGAATGCTTCGGCGTCTGAATCATCGTTGTCATGCACAGCTACAAATGTGCCGTTTCCAAAAGTTACCGATTGAAAGAACGGGCTGGCCATTGCTGTTGGCGCCAGTGAGCTTTCCGTCCAATCCATCCCAAAGGTTGATTCGGCATATGCTGCCGGGATCCCGCTAACGAGCAGGAGAACTGATGCCGCGGCGAGAGATGCGTAAAGTTTGGACTTGGTCATTGCGTTCCTTAGGTGCGAGTTACACATCGAGGGCAGGTCTGAACGTTCGTCGATGCTCTTTGAAACGTACAGAATCAATGAAACCGCTCACCAAAAAAAGGGGGGAATCCCCCCCCTGCAGCTCAGTTGGTGTTAATCCGCGGGTCGCGGGTTCGAGCCACACCGGGCCCACCACATTTGAGAATCAGTTGCTACGAAACGCCTGGGTGACTGAGCGAAT
>CAYSQG010000042.1:0-4039 GCA_964433255.1 uncultured Leucobacter sp. | reverse complement strand
GGGTCTCTGCAGTCACTTGCTGCTCCTTCGTCTCTTCGCTCACAGGGTCAGCCCCTTTTCGCGTGCGCCGTCAGCAATGGCTGCGACGCGGCCGGCGTATTTGCTGCCACCGCGGTCAAAAACGACGGCTTCGATGCCTGCGCCCTTGGCGCGTTCGGCTACGAGTTCGCCAACGCGGCGTGCTTTGGCGGTCTTGTCACCGTCAAAGCTGCGCAGATCGGCTTCCATGGTCGAAGCCGAGGCCAGCGTGTGGCCTTTGGAATCGTCGATCACCTGCACGAATACGTGGCGTGCTGATCGGGTGACCACGAGACGCGGGCGCGACTCGGTGCCAACAATCTTCTTGCGCAGGCGAACGTGGCGACGAATGCGTGCAGCCGAACGCCCCTTAGCGCGGGAAATGTTTGCGGCCATGGTTACTTACCAGCCTTTCCAGCTTTGCGACGAACGTTTTCGCCTGCGTAGCGAATGCCTTTGCCCTTGTAGGGTTCTGGCTTCTTCAGTTTGCGAATGTTGGCGGCGGCTTCGCCGACTGCCTGCTTCGAGATGCCGCTCACAGTGATTTTGGTGTTGCCCTCAACTGAAAGCTCAATGCCTTCGGGGGCGTTGAACAGCACTGGGTGCGAGAAGCCCAATGCAAGCTCGAGCCCCTTGTCTTTCTGCTGCACACGGTACCCGGTGCCAACGACCTCGAGAGACTTGGTGTAACCCTCGGTCACACCGATGATGTTGTTGTGAATGAGCGTGCGGGTCAAACCGTGAAGTGAGCGTGCTTCTCGCTCATCGTTCGGACGAGTGACCTGCAGCTGACCCTCTTCAAGGGCGACCCGGATAGGCTCTGAAACTACGAGTGAAAGTTCACCCTTGGGGCCTTTGACAGTGACCTGTTGGCCATCAATTTTGACGTCTACACCACCTGGAACGGTGATGGGAAGCTTACCAATGCGTGACATGACGGGTTACCACACGTAGGCCAGCACTTCGCCGCCCACGCCTTTCTGCTCAGCCTCGCGGTCGGTGAGGAGCCCCGAAGAGGTGGACAGGATGGCAATGCCAAGACCGCCAAGCACGCTTGGAATCTCGGTTGAACCTGAGTACACGCGAAGACCGGGCTTTGACACGCGCTTGATGCCCTCGATTGAACGCTCACGGTTTGGCCCGTACTTCAGTGACATGGTCAGTGTCGAGCCAACGCGGGCATCTTCAACCTTCCAGTCTGCGATGTAACCCTCACGCTTGAGGATTTCTGCGATTCGCTGCTTCAGCTTTGAGCTGGGCAGAGAAACGCTGTCATGGTGCGCACTGTTTGCGTTGCGCAACCGGGTCAGCATATCTGCGACCGGATCGGTCATAGTCATATTTGACTCTTCTTTCTCGCCTGGTATCGGCGGCCGTTACACGAACGCCGACCTGGGTGACACATGAACCTGGCGCCAAAGCACCTTGCCCATTTGGACTGTGGATTTATTCGGACTTAAACGGGAAGCCGAGTTCACGCAGCAGCGCGCGGCCTTCGTCATCGGTCTTTGCTGAGGTGACAATGGTGATATCGAAGCCACGCACTCGGTCGATCTTATCTTGATCGATCTCGTGGAACACGCTTTGCTCGGTCAAACCAAAGGTGTAGTTGCCGTTTCCGTCGAACTGCTTTGGCGACAAACCGCGAAAGTCGCGGATGCGGGGCAGAGCGAGGGTGATCAGCCGGTCAAGGAATTCCCAGGCGCGGTCACCACGGAGTGTGACGTGTGCCCCAATGGCCTGACCCTCGCGCAGTTTGAACTGGGCGATGCTCTTGCGGGCCTTGGTCACCATTGGTTTTTGGCCGGTGATCTTAATGAGGTCTGCGACAGCGCCGTCAATGACTTTGCTGTCACGAGCTGCCTCACCAACGCCGGTGTTGACCACAACTTTGACGATGCCAGGAACCTGATGCACATTGGCAAAAGAGAATTCCTTGGTGAGAGTCGGAATGATCTCAGCACGGTATTTTTGCTTCAAGCGCGGCTGGCCGATGCTTGCTGACACAGCGCCAGACGCTACAGCGGTCTCAGACATTAGAGGTCCTTTCCAGACTTCTTGGCGTAGCGAACGCGCACGCTCTTCTTTTTGCCGTTCTTCTCAACCTCTTCGACGCGAAAACCAACGCGGGTTGGCTTCTTGGTCTTGGGGTCGACAAGTGCGACATTTGATACGTGAATCGGGGCCTCAAACGTTTCGATGCCACCGGTCTTGGTGCCACCCTGAGATTGGTCCTGACGAACGTGCTTCTTCACGAAGTTGACGCCCTCAACGATGACGCGCTGACCGTCAGAAACCACATCGATGACGTGGCCCTGCTTGCCTTTGTAGCCACCGCGCTCTTGCGTGGCGCCTGAGATAACCTCAACGAGGTCACCCTTCTTGATCTTGTTGCCCATAGGCCTAGATCACCTCCGGTGCGAGAGAGACGATCTTCATGAATCGCTTGTCGCGAAGTTCACGGCCGACCGGCCCAAAGATGCGGGTGCCACGAGGCTCCCCGTCTGCTTTCAAAATAACTGCGGCGTTTTCGTCAAAGCTGATGTACGAGCCATCAGCGCGACGAGTTGCCTTGCGGGTGCGAACGACAACGGCCTTCACGACCTCGCCCTTCTTCACGTTTCCACCGGGGATAGCGTCTTTCACGGTCGCGACGATGGTGTCGCCAAGACCTGCGTAACGGCGCTTCGATCCTCCGAGAACGCGAATCGTGAGCAACTCCTTGGCACCGCTATTATCGGCAACCTTGAGTCGAGATTCCTGCTGAATCACTGAATTACTCCTTTACCTGTAAGCCGAGGCTTACTTCGCCTTCTCGAGAATCTCAACGAGACGCCACCGCTTGGTTGCGCTCATTGGACGGGTTTCGTGAATGAGCACAAGATCGCCGATGCCGGCGGTGTTCTGCTCATCGTGAGCCTTGACCTTCGAGGAACGGCGCATCACCTTGCCGTACAGCGGGTGCTTCACGCGATCCTCGACCTCAACAACAATGGTCTTGTCCATTTTGTCGCTGACAACGTAGCCGCGACGTGCCTTGCGGTAGCCGCGCTGTGTGGTGTCGACCTCAGCCATCTTTAGGCCTCCTTCGGTTCAGCGGCGGCAGGCGCCTGCTCGGTCTTCTTAGTGGTTGATTTTTTCGCAGGTGCAGCTGCGGGTGCCGGAGTAGGCCGAATGCCGAGCTCACGCTCGCGCAACACCGTGTAGATGCGTGCGATGTCACGCTTGACCTGACGAACACGACCGTGACTTTCAAGCTGGCCGGTAGCAGCCTGAAAACGGAGGTTGAACAGCTCAGCCTTCGCCTTCTTCAGCTCTTCTGCCAGTCGCTCGTTTTCGAATGTGTCGAGCTCGGGGATAGCCAGTTCTTTGCTTCCAATAGCCATTACGCGTCGCCCTCCTCGCGCTTGATGATGCGGGCTTTCAACGGCAATTTGTGGATTGCGCGAGTCATTGCCTCGCGAGCCAGTTGCTCATCGACGCCTGCGACCTCGAACAGTACGCGGCCCGGTTTGACGTTTGCCACCCACCACTCAGGAGAGCCCTTACCCGAACCCATGCGGGTTTCGGCAGGCTTCTTGGTGAGCGGAATATCTGGGTAGATGTTGATCCAGACTTTACCGCCGCGCTTGATGTGACGAGTCATCGCGATACGAGCGCTCTCGATCTGACGGTTTGTCACATATGCAGGGGTCAGGGCCTGGATGCCAAACTCACCGAAGGCAACCTTGTTGCCACCCTTTGACTGACCGCTGCGCTTGGGGTGATGCGGCTTGCGGTATTTTACTCTGCGTGGAATAAGCATGATTTAGCTCTCCGCTCCTGCTGCAGCCGGTGCAGCCTCGGCCTGTGCTGCACGAGGCGCACGGCGGCGGTCGCCACCACGATCGCGAGACGGCTTCTGGGCCGCCTGCTCGCGGGCGAGTTCTTTGTTGGTGAGGTCACCCTTGTAAATCCAGACCTTCACGCCGATGCGGCCGAAGGTGGTCTTGGCCTCGTAGAAGCCGTAGTCGATGTTCGC
>CAYSQG010000041.1:0-4107 GCA_964433255.1 uncultured Leucobacter sp. | reverse complement strand
CGCACAGAGCCAGGTCGAGCAGCGCAACAGCGAGATTCGCAAAAACGTGCTCAAATATGACGACGTGCTCAACCGCCAGCGCACCGCAATTTATGCTGACCGCTCTCAAATTCTCGATGGCGAAAACATTGAATCGCGCATCGACGCTTTCCGTGAGCAGGTGCTCGACGCCATTCTTGACACCCACAACTCTGCCGATCTTGAACTCGAATCGTTGTGGGCCGACCTGAAGCAGATCTACCCGATCAGCATCACCGTCGACGAAGTGATCGCCGAAACCGGCACCAAGGGCCCCAACCGCGAATTCTTGCGACGAGAGATTCTCTCAGACATGCAAATCGCCTACGAAAACCGGGAAGCATCCCTGGGCGCCGACGCCATGCGCGAACTCGAACGACGCGTCGTGCTCACCACCATCGACCGAGTGTGGCGCGATCACCTCTATGAAATGGAGTACCTCAAAGAGGGCATCGGTTTGCGTGCCATGGCACAACGAGACCCGCTCGTCGAATACCAACGAGAAGGCTACGTGCTCTTTCAGAGCGCCATGGGGCAAATCAAAGAAGACTCACTCGGGTTGCTCTACAACCTCGAAGTCAAAGTGCAACCCGCACAGGGTCCACTCGACCACGTGCACTTCCAGGGTGGCGGTCTCGAAAACGAAGCTGGCATCGACCAGTCGAAACTCAGCTACATTGCCCCCGACGAAGACAACAGTGCAGCCGGCCCAAAGATCACCCCAGCATCAGCGGCGGCGACAGCCAAGCAGAACTCATCTGCCGCAATTGGTCGCGGCGCACCCCGCACGACTGCACCCGCTCAACCCGCAGCGCCAGCCGCACCCGCCCAGCGCGGAGCGTTTGGACAGCAAATCGCCGGCGACGCCGAGGCGCCAGCCCCCAACCGTGCCGCCCGCCGCAAAAAGAACAAGTAATACTGGGCGGGGTGATCCGCGCACCAACCACCACCACCACCACATGACCCGTCACTCGCGCCCCCACCGCGCACTACCGGAGACAAGATGACTGACGAAAAACTCACCAAAAACGAGCGTCGCGAACAGGCTCGTGAGCAGGCACGCCTCGCACGCGAAAACGAGAAAAAGCGTGAGAAACGCAACCGACTGCTGCTGCAGGGCGGCATCGTCGCGACCGTGCTGGTCATTCTCGGCATTGTAGGCCTGGTGTTGAGCCAGACCCTGAAGCCGGCCGGCCCCGGCCCGCTGAACATGATCAGCGGCGGCGCCACCTTCACCACCGACCTGAAGGTTGTTGAGACCCCTCGCCTGCAAGAGGGCGAAACGCGAGAGGCACGAGAGACAGATTGGACCAAACTGCCCGTCGACGTCACTATCTACGTGGACTACATGTGCCCCGCCTGCGGTGCGTTCGAACAAGCCAACGGCAGCATGCTCGAACAGTTTGCGGGCAGCGGCGACATTAACCTCACCGTCTACCCAATCAACTTTCTCGACACACAATCGCTTGGCTCCAAGTACTCCACCCGGGCCGCCAACGCGTTCGCCTGTGTCGTCGATCAGCAACCAGACTTCGGGTTCGCCTACCACAACCTGTTGCTGAGCCAAGGCGTGCAACCCGCCGAGGGCACCACCGGCCTCACCGATGAAGAGCTCGTCGAGCAGGCGGTCGCCGCCGGGGCGTCAGCCACCTCAGACTTGAAGCGCTGCATCAATAACCAACAGTTTGCTTCGTTCATCGAAGGCAACTGGAAAACGGTCTCTGAAGTCGGCATGAACGGCCTTGCCGAAGACGCCCAACTCGTGCTCGACCCGCGAACCGGCGAACTGCAGCCTGCAGGTCAGCCGCAACTGCTGGCAAGCACCCCCACCGTCATTGTGAACGGCTACCAGTGGGTCGAAGGCCGCGACGGCACGCTCGAGCAATACATTCTGAAAGTGAAAGCCGAAATCGAAAGCAAGACAGCAACTACCAGCGAGGATGCGCAGTAGCGCAAACACGCTAAACTCATTTGGGTGGTCGTGAGAGCGACCCCCACCCGCCTCCTTAGCTCATCTGGTAGAGCAGCAGCCTTGTAAACTGCAGGTGATCGGTTCGAGTCCGATAGGAGGCTCGAAAAGAAACGCCCCTTCGGGGGCGTTTCTTTTGCCTCCATGGACTCTGAACCGATCTGAAACAGCCCAGCTGTTTCAGCTTCCGACGCGCAAAGCGGTGCTTTGCTTCGAGCTTCGAAAGCAAGTCCGATAGGAGGCTCGAAAAGAAACGCCCCTTCGGGGGCGTTTCTTTTGCCTCCATGGACTCTGAACCGATCTGAAACAGCCCAGCTGTTTCAGCTTCCGACGCGCAAAGCGGTGCTTTGCTTCGAGCTTCGAAAGCAAGTCCGATAGGAGGCTCGAAAAGAAACGCCCCTTCGGGGGCGTTTCTTATGCCGATGAGTTCACCCTTCGGGGTCGAACGTTAACGCAAGCGAATTCATGCAATACCGGTCGCCGGTGGGGGTGCCGTAGCCGTCTGGAAACACATGCCCGAGGTGCGAACCGCACTTTGCGCACCGAACTTCGGTGCGCACCATGCCGTGTGTGGTGTCTGAAAGCAGCTCGACTGCTTCAGGGCGAACGCTTTCGTAAAAGCTAGGCCAGCCGCAGTGCGAATCAAACTTGGTACCGCTTTGAAAGAGTTCGTTGCCGCAAGCGCGGCACCGGTACAGCCCGTCACCCCACTCTTCGAGCAACTCGCCCGTGCCAGCGCGCTCGGTCGCTGCCTGACGCAAGATCGCGTACTCCTCGGGGCTGAGACGCTGACGCCACTCGGCGTCACTCAGCTGAAACTCATACTCGTTGCTGTTGGTGTGCTCATCCATGTGAACAGAATAGGCCCCGCATCCGAGGTTTTGCTCGGAATCAGGCAGTCGCGTGCTGAAATCAAGCTCCCGGCTATCTGTCAAGCTAACGGTTGTATCTGATCTGTCGAGCCAACGAGAGTTGCTGATAAACCGGGACGACGTGAGTTGCTGATAAGCCGGGCCGACGTGAGTAGTAGATCAGTCGGGTTCACTGACGAAGCTGACGTGACTAGGAAAAGATTTCAGGCCAAGAGGCAAAAAAGTTGCCGCTCAATTTGATTCATCAGATGAACTGGGGCAGACTGTGAATCGGCTCAACAAAGGCATACCTTAGTTAGATCTGATGATTCTTCGTTGAGTGCAGCAAGGTATCCGAAGGGAAAATTTTGAAGCCGCTTCTCGCCAAGTCGCAACTGACACTGTCTATTCGTTTTTCAGTCAACACACTCGTCGCCAGCCTGATTGCTCTTGCCATGGTGTTCGGTGTCGCGCTGGCGTCCACACCACAGGCTGTGGCAACTGAGCCCACCGGCCCCACCACTTCACCTGAAGCTCAGGAAACCAGCGAAACCGACCTCAACGAGGACGCTAACACTCAATCATCTGATGAAGCTGAAAGTGCTCAAGCGGAGCCCGACCCCGCGCTCGACCCCACCGCTGACGGCGTCGAACCAGACGCGCCAGCCACACAATTGCAGTTGAACGCGCAGGTCTGGCAACCAACCCTGTCGGTGAAGTTGGCTGATGGTACGGTGTTGCAGCCCGGTGACAAGGTGTATCAGGGTGATCAGTTGACGATCAGTGGCACCGGGTTTGACCCGCTGTCGCACCCGTTGCCGGTGGGTGGGCGTCCTCCGATCACGGTGGGTGACCCAACTGGCAACTATGTGGTGTTTGGCAACTTCGCCGAGCAGTGGCGGCCCTCGCAGGGCGTCACCGATTCCGCTACTCGCGTTGTTGCGACTCAACGCTGGGCTATGACCGATGCCACGTTCAACAACATTAACCCGATGTTTGTCTCAGGCGTTTCGGGGCAGCGTGTGACGTTGACCGCCGAGGGCACGTTCGAGTTCACCATTGACGCGGCGGCGATCCCTGCCAATAAAACCGCGCCCGCGGGTGGTTCGTATGGCGTGTTCACGTATGTTGCCGGGGGTGGTGCGCCAAATGCTGCGCAGGAGCTCGAGCTGCGGCTCGACTATGTTGACAGCCCACGACCCGAAACCCCAAAGCTGTCGGTGAAGTTGGCTGATGGTACGGTGTTGCAGCCCGGTGACAAGGTGTATC
>CAYSQG010000040.1:0-4146 GCA_964433255.1 uncultured Leucobacter sp. | reverse complement strand
CAACTTTCACCGCACCGATGTGAGCGTGACTGACTCGGGTGCGCCCGGCAACTAGAACGACGGGCAACTCGTGCGCCCCCAAACATTTGCCAGTCCCTACAGCTCACACGTGCAGCTCACCCGTGCAACCTGACATACTGAATTTCACTGAGAGGGTCTTCGCACCAAGCAGACCCCTGTAGGTACCATCGCTGACCGAAAAGTATCAAAGGAGATGCTCCCAGTGAACGTGCAACAACTGATTGATGCGTGGAAAGAGTCCATCGCGGCAATCCTCGCCCTCGGAATCACCGAGCAATCGGGTTCGCTCGAAACTTCACTCCCGAGTTGGCGAGTCCGTGAAATACTGGCGCATCTCGTGCACATTGAAGAGGTTGGTGCGTTTGGTGAGCACCTCAGCGCACTTGACCCAACTCCAGAGGTGTCGAGCAAATACACCCAAACAGGAGTAGACGCACTAGTTCACGAAACCGTCGCAAACTTGCTTTATCGTCTCGAACACGCATCTTCGGTGCGCGCTCAGCAACTCGAGTCAAGTGCTATCCAACCCACAGCCCCAGCGGTAGGTGCCCCAGCAAGCCAACAGTGGGACTGGGACACGCTCTTGCGCAATAGGGCAATCGACGTGTGGATGCACGAACAAGACATTCGCCGCGCAACTGGTCAGTTTGGCGGGTGCGACGGCCTCGGCATTGAGGTCACCGTGCAGGCACTCAGTTCTTCCCTGCCCTATGTCGTCGGAAAGAGAGCTCGAGTGCCTGCGAATCACGCGGTTCGATTCATTTTTGAAGGCCCGGTGGCTCTCGACCGCACCGTCGCTGTCGGTGACGATGGGCGGGCCAATGACACAGACTCAGAGGCTCAGACCACACTCATTATGAGCTCTGAAACCTACACGCGGCTTGCCGGTGGTCGTGAACCATTAGAGACTTTCGAGGTGTCAATCAAGGGTGATCAAGAGATTGCAGCTCGCGTGCTGAGCAATCTCGCGATCACACCCTAAGTCACGCAGGCACGACAGACCAGCCGCACTTCTAGTTCTCAGAGGAGGAGGCTCGTCGGCGGCCACTCTCAACACAGCCAGCCGAGTTGTTTAGGCGCTGCCACCAGCGCTCAACAAACCGCCGTCGACAATGAGGGTTTGTCCTGTGATCCAACTTGCATCTTGTGAGGCAAGAAATGCCACAGCACTCGCGATATCCTCGGGCTCTCCAAGCCGCTTCATTGGATAGGCAGCGGCTACCTTTTCTTCTCTATTTTCGAACAACGCGCGGGCGAAATCCGTTTTTACAACGGCTGGGGCAACGGCATTCACACGAATATCCGGGCCAATTTCAGCGGCAAGGGTGGCAGTCAAATGAATAATCGCCGCCTTTGTCACACCGTACATGCCTATTCCGGCTGAGGGCACTACTCCGGTGACAGAGGCAAGGTTAATTACACTGCCCTTGCGCTGCGCGAATCCGAGCCGTTCGTGACGATAGGCTGCCTGAGTCCAAGCAAAACTCCCCAGCAAATTTACTTCGAATAGCTTTCGTGCTGCGTTGAGATCCAGATCGAGTGTGTTGCCAAAAAAGGGGTTAATTCCAGCGTTATTCACAAGAATGTCAAGTCCGCCAAATTCTGCTGCCACCCGATCTAAGACCTGTGCGCAATGTATCGGATCATCCGCTTTACCCACCTCATAAATCGCTGCACCAGGTGGCATTGTGTGAACAGCTTGAATCAGAGTGTCTTTGTTTCGCGCGGTGATGCACACTCTTGCTCCTTCGGCAACGAGCCGTTGGGCAACTGCGAGGCCAATGCCTCTGCTGGCTCCAGTGACGATTACCGTTTTGCCCGAGAGCCGATTGTTGTTGAATTTCTCGCTTGTCTCCTCAGAAGGTGCTTGAGAGGTGTCTTGCTCGTGTTCCAACGCCCCCATTGGTTAGTTCACCTCAAAGAGTCCGGCTGCACCCATGCCGCCCCCAACACACATTGACACCACCACATAGCGTGCCCCCCGACGCTTGCCCTCAATAAGGGCGTGGCCCATTGCTCGCGCACCGGTCATGCCATACGGGTGGCCGAGCGCAATTGCGCCACCATTGACGTTCATGAGCTCGGGGTCAATGCCGAGATAATCACGGCAGTAGACCGCCTGTGAGGCAAATGCTTCGTTCAGTTCCCAAAGATCTATGTCTGAAATTTTCAGCCCGTGATTTTTCAGAAGTTTCGGAATTGCAGTCACGGGTCCGATACCCATCTCTTCTGGTCCGCAACCCGTCACTGCCATACCTCGATAAAAACCTAGGGGCTCAATTCCGCGGCGTGAAGCCTCAGAGGCCTCCATCAACACTGCCGCAGCTGCACCGTCAGAGAGTTGGGAAGCGTTACCGGCTGTGACGGTTGGATTCTTCCAAGGATCTCCGGGTTGAAGAACAGTCCTGAGTCCGCTCAAACCTTCAGCTGTCGTTGCTCGAATTCCCTCATCTTCTGAGACCGTGACAGTTTTTTTAGACCATTCGCCAGATTCCTTGTCTTGCACGAGTTGTTCGACGGTGATTGGCTCTATTTCATCGGACATGTAACCTGCGGCTGTTGCTGCTGCAGCTCGTTGTTGGGAGATCAGCCCCATCTCATCTTGTTGAGCACGAGTCACGTTATACCGTTCCGCAACAAGCTCAGCAGTTTGCAGCATAGGCCAGTACACGCCCGGGAAATGCTGCTGAACCCAGGGATCAATCATTCGATCTTTGCGCTGGTTTTCTGTTTGTACGAGCGAAATAGATTCAACTCCACCACCAATAGCAACGGTTTGATTTTCTAACACTATTTGCCGTGCCGCTGTCGCAACCGCCATGAGGCCTGAGGAACATTGGCGATCAATAGTTGAACCCGGAACTGTCACTGGCAACCCACCGCGCAGGAGAGATTGGCGAGCAGTGTTCATGCCGGTTGCACCTTCTTGGAGCGCACAACCAAGCAGCACATCCTCTACCTCGGCTGGATCGATGCCTGCACGATCAACAGCGGCACGAATCGCATGCCCTGCGAGTGTCTGAGCTGGAGTGTCGTTAAATACTCCCCGATATGCCTTACCTATTGGCGTTCTCGCCACACTAACGATTGCTGCTTCTCTCATCGTAACGAAATGCTCCTGTGCTCATAGATCGGAAACAACAATGTCCCGATTCGGCCACTGTATCCGATTACTAACCGGTAACGCTAGACCCTATTTTCCGCTTCATTTCAATGAGAGTTGACCTTAATGATGCAAGTGATTTGTCCAACTTCGACTCAAAACCATCTATGCTTTTGCAAACAGATAGGGACAAAATGAAATCAATTGGATTGATTGGTGCTGGTTATATCGGGCAAACGGTCGCTCAACTAGCCCTGACTGCCGGCTATCACGTCACGATTAGCAATAGCCGAAACCCTGATACTCTCGATGGCCTTGCAGCTTCACTTGGACCTCTCGTCTCTGTGGGCACCCCAGCCCAGGCAGCCGCGTGTGACCTGGTGATCATTGCTGTGCCAATGCACGCGATACACAACCTCCCGGTCGAGGCCCTTGCAGAAAAAATCGTCATCGACACGAACAACTACTATCCGGAAAGAGACGGTCAAATTGCCGAGTTAGATAGCGGTGAGAGCACGAGTTCTGAACTCTTGCAGGGCATTTTGAGTTCCTCACACGTCGTCAAAGCGATGAACAATATTGTCTACAGTCACCTGTTACAACTCGGTCACCCACTCAGTGGCGGCAAAAGAACGACCTTGCCAATTGCCGGAAACACACTTGATGCAAAAATCAAAGTGTCACAATTTCTTCATGATTTGGGTTATGACACGATCGATGTTGGGCCCCTGAAGGAAGGTACACGTTTTCAGCCCGGTCAACCCGCGTACTGTTTGCCCTATGTTGCTGACCGAGATGCATATCTCGCTAGCCGGCCAAACCATCGGCCCGAGGAATGCACACCAGCATCGAGAGAAATTCTTGCTACAGCGCTTGAAAAAGCTGAAATCTGAAACATCCGTTGGTCGTGTGCTGGGGAAAAGTACCAGCTCAGTAGCCTCATTGCTACTCAGGCTTACCGACGTGCTTCAGCCTGCAGGTCTCGCTTCGCCTGGCGGGCGAGCATGTCGTTGTAGGCATGC
>CAYSQG010000039.1:3249-4238 GCA_964433255.1 uncultured Leucobacter sp. | reverse complement strand
CGCTGGCGTTGGAGCATTCTCGATGAAGGCGGGGTTGCTCGGTGAAATGGTGGCAGTCACATCTGCGGCGTTCGCTACTTGGGCTGCCGAAAGAGGCAGTAGTGCAATTGCTGCGATCGTAAAGAGCGTTGTGATTTTTTTGGTTGTTTTCATGTTTTGGTTTCTTTCATGGCGCATTCAGTGATGCTCCACCGTGTTTACCGCATGACGCAAGTCGCGTATTTGCATCTTGTTTCGCGGTCGGCAGTGAAATTTTCGGTTCAATGCTTTCCTGGGCGTAAGCGAGCTGAGAGATGTGTCGGTTTTTGTGATCTAGACATCACCGCGAACCCAATTGCGATAAGTGCAAGAGTGGCTGCCGCAAACAGGTTCGTGCTCGAGCCGGTTGCAGCCAGCTGGGGGGTTGGCGTTGGTTCAGGTGTTGGGCCTGGGCTCGGAGTGCTGCCTGGAACAAGAAGCAGCGCAATCGCTTCGGTACTCGCTCCGTTCAGATTTGCCGACTTCACAGCACTGGCTGGGAAATTGGCCGCATCTGCGCTCCAGAGTTCAGTAGTGGTCCCATACCCGTCGCCATACAAGAACCAGAGCTTGCCGTTCGCATCAAACTGCATTCCAACAATTGGTTTTGGTGTTGATCCATTGGCACCGGAGAAGAGTGTTGAGGCGGTGACCGCACCGGTGCTCTGGTTGATTTCAAAAATCCGTGACCCCAAAGTGTTGTTGCTGGAGTCATTTTCGGTAAGCGACAGGAACAATTTGTTGGTGACGGGATCTGAGGCAAGGCTTGAATAACTCGAACCGACTGTGTCCGTCAACACTTTTGCTCCCGATGCAGCCCCAGTTGCGAGGTTGAGTGAGTGAAGCGAAATTGTTCCTGCCGCATTCGTCGTGACGAAGGCGTTGCCATCGCGGTCGATGGTAAAACCGAAAGCGTTGATTGCCGTTTCGCCAGCCTTGATGTCAGCGACTTTGGTGAACTGACCGTTAGA
>CAYSQG010000039.1:0-3239 GCA_964433255.1 uncultured Leucobacter sp. | reverse complement strand
GGTGTCCACTGAAAAAAGAGTGGAATAGAAATTGGGATACTTTCCCCTCGATGCCACTACGTAGGAAGTCTCGGTAATTGGATTGAACGCTGCGTTCGTCCAGTACACACTTTCGCCGGTCAAGGGCCCCGTAGCGCCAATTGCAGCGGTGCTCGCCGTCACCGGGTCGATGCTAAAAAGGTTTGGCTTCGTGTCATCCGAGTCATATGAAAACACGAAGAGATTTTCGCCTTCTGCAAGTGAGCCAGGTGCTGGTGCAGCATGCGCACCCACAGAACCGAGCATCACGAACAACGCAGTCGCAGCAAGCGCAGCAACAATACGTGCTTTTTTGAATAGATGTTTCATATGTTCCCTCATTGGTGAGAAGTGACCAGAGGTCACATTTAGAAAAATTATCTGTCCGAAGATAACACAATTTAGAAAAGCATTCTACTTACATACCCATGGGTCGATGTCCGCCTCACGGAGTGAGTGCTTCGGATTCCTCACAACAGTGACGATTACCTTGTGAAAGTGGGTGAAGGTCATTGACGCGGTGGTGTCGGCGTTGCACCCCGCCCAATAATTACCCTTCAACCCGGGGTCTGACCCATCTGCGACGACCGGCAGTCAGGGTCAGCAACAACAGCACACCCGCCACCGTCACCCCTGCTGCGAACAGCAGCAAGTTCGACGGGTTAGCGCCCGTGTTGCTCAGTGGGTGTGAGTGGGCGCTTGCTGCAACTCCGTTCGAGCAACCACCGGAGGGCACCTCTTCGGTCGGGGCAACATCGTCAATGATCCAATTGTTTGGTGCCGAGATGAGCGTGCTGCGCGCAGCGACCGCACTGCATCCGGTGGATTGATTCGCTGACGCGTTGAGCATCACGTTGGGTTGCACGTCTTGCATCGCCCAGCCGTCAAGGGTCGCCGAATAATTCGCATCACTGAGTGCGTAACGCCCAATCGAAGCTTCAAGTTGCGCGGATCCGGGCACCTCGGCGGCAACTGACCCGAAGGCAACCGTGTCGCTCGAGCTTGGCACCTGAGTCTTCAGCTGAGCGGGTTCGAACATGTTGGTCATGTCTGTCACCCTGCTAATGTTCCAAGCCCCGAGCGACTGATTGAATGACTGGGCACTGCTAAACATGCCCGACATGTCAGTGACTTTGCCGGTGTCCCAAGATCGAATGTCGGCGTTGAACGCCCAGGCCAAGCTGAACATATTGACCATGCTCGCCACATTCGAGGTGTCCCAGTCGAGTGGTTTCCCGCCGTTGTTAAACGAGAATGCATCGCGAAAGACGCCATCCATGTCTGTAACATTGCCGGTGTCCCAAGCGCTGAGGTTTTGGTCGAAGATGTGTGCGCCTTCAAACAGGGACGCGATATTTGTCACCGTGTGGGGCAAAGTTGCCGGAACGCTGGTGAGCTGCGACCTGCCGTACAGCCCGCACTCCAGACTCTTTGTGTCAAGGTTTCCCCACGAGATAACCTTTGTGAGATTCCAAATACCAGCAGTCCAGCCACACCACCCGAACCGTTCAAGCTCGGTTCCCGTGATGGTAACCCGGTAGGTTCCGGGGGTCGAGTAGGTGTGCGCGAATACCTGCTGAGCGTCGTACACGGTGGTGATGGCTGCATCGTTGGGGGAACTTTCGCCCCAGTCGATGACCACGTTGGTGAGCTGCGGTTGACGTGGTGAATTCCAACACCATGCTTTGGCACCCTCCCGTTGGAACGGTGTCTGTTGGGTCTTTGTCTGTGATGACCCACGCAGTCTCATTGATCAGTGAGCTACGCGCCTGTACTGCGTCGCACCCGACCGCTTGGTTGTAGCTGGCCCCAAGACTGACGTTCTGCTGCACTGGCTGCGACGCCCACCCCACTAGCGTGCGTGAATAGTTCAGGTCACTCAGTGAGTAGGTCAAGACCGGTTCTGATGGCCCCGAAATGCCACCTGGAAACATGGGTCCCGTTGGGAATGATGGCGGAATCGAGACTTTCGGGGCGAACATGTTTTGCATGTCCGTCACCTTGCCGATGTTCCAAGCGCCAAGATTTCGGTTGAACGAGGTTGCGCTGTTGAACATGTCGGAAAAGTCGGTGACGTTACCCGTGTTCCACCCCGAAATGTCGGCATTGAATTTTGGAGCGAACTGGAACATGCCCTTCATCAGTTGAACATTGTGGGTCTCCCACAGCAAGGGTTGACCCTCATTTGTGAAGTCTGTGTTTCGAAACACCTCTTTCATGGAGGTAACGTTTGACGTGTCCCAATTGCTCAGGTCTTGATCGAAGTAATAGGCCGTGTCAAACATGCGGTCGATAGTGGTGACAGTTTCTGGGATGCTTGTGGGCACTGCGTCGATGTTGTACCTGAATGCCAGCGCACACTCGAGGCTCGTGAGTCCCACTGAGCCCCAGCTGAGCACCTGCTTCAGGTTGGTGTTGGTTTGCGGCCACCAGTCACAGGAGCCAAAGCGGTCAATCTGAGTTGCCGAGATGATGGCTTTGTAGGTGCCAGCGGCATAGGTGTACTCGTTCAGCCCTGCGCGTGCCGAGAGCGGCGACGTTCCATCTCCCCAGTTGACCTGGGCTTCGGTGACAGTCCCCCCGAGGTGAAACTGAGCGAGTTCGCTGTTGTCAACGCTTGAGATGTTAAAGACCAACACAATCGGGTCACCACAAGACTCGGTTGGTTCGTTGTCGGTGATGAGCCAGTTGTTTGGTGCGTTCAACAAGACCGCTCGAGCGGCGAAAGCTGCGCACCCCACAGCGGTCACCCCGGTTGGAGCTTCCAGCCCCACATTTGCCTTCACAAACTGTGGCGCCCAGCCAATAAGTGTGGCTGAGTAGTTGGCATTGTTCAGCCCGGAACCCAGAAACACCGATGTCATGGTCGTGACATTGCTGATGTTCCAGGTGCCGAGGGCTTGGTTGAACGCGGATGCCCCTTTGAATGCGCGGTCAAGATCGGTCACTGTGGAGGGCAGGTATGTGGGCACCGCAGTCAGAGCTTTTCGGTTCAGCCCGGCACACTCGAGGCTGGTGAGATCCATGCTGCCCCAAGCCAAGATTTTGGTCAGAGTGGTGTCGGCTGGTGCATCACATTTGCCGAAACTGCCGAGGGAACTGCCTGACACTGTCACCGTTTTTGTTTCAGTCTCCGAGGGTGGGGTGTCGTACGTGTGGGTAATAGTGGTTGACCCCAGCGATGCATTGATGATCTCTGCCCCGGTTCCGTCACCCCAGCT
>CAYSQG010000038.1:3078-4341 GCA_964433255.1 uncultured Leucobacter sp. | reverse complement strand
GACGTGAGCATTTCATCGGCCAACGATGTGTTGACCATCACACTGAACCGGGTGCTGAAAAAAAATTCATTCACCAGCGACATGTATGTCGCTGTTTCACAGGCACTGCAGAGCGCGAGCGAAGACCCTCACGTGCGTGTCATTGTGTTCGCCGGCTCTGAGTCGGTGTTCACGGCCGGCAACGACATCGATGACTTTTTGCAGAACCCTCCCACTAGGCCTGACGCCCCGGTGGCCCAGTTTCTCTATGCAATTTCTGAGTGCACGAAACCCATTGTGGCGGCGGTGTGCGGGCCCGCAATTGGGGTGGGCACGACCATGTTGTTGCACTGTGACATTGTGGTTGCCGGCGACAATGCCGTGTTTGCGATGCCGTTTACGAGCCTTGGCGTAAGCCCTGAGGCGGGTTCGAGCGTGCTGTTGCCGCAGCTGGTGGGGTACCAACGCGCCGCCGAGCTGTTGCTGCTCGGTTCGCGCATCAGTGCCGCGGATGCCCAGACCATGGGCCTGGTCAACCGTGTGGTGGCTGCTGACCGTGCCCTCGCTGAGGCGCAGCTCATTGCCGAGCAGATCGCAGCACTGCCCCGGGCGTCGGTGCTAGAAACGAAGCGTGCCCTGAAGGCGGGTCAGCAGGCTGCCTTGCGTGAAACCATCACTGACGAGATGCGGGTGTTTGCGCACATGCTGCAGCAGCCAGCTGCCCAAGAGGCGTTCACTGCGTTCAACGAACGTCGACCACCCGATTTTCGGTCGATTGGCCAATAACTCGCCCGCGTGCAGTCGCGACAAGTGAGTTGAGCCTTACCTGTGGTGCGCCGTTTCAGGTTTCTTGAAAGACTGGTGGGGTGAGAGTGCTGACATCTTGGCTGAAACGCTACCCCCTGGTCGTTGCAACGTTGGTGGTCGGTGCAGTCGGGTTGACGCTGCTGGCCACCCCACTGAGCGGTGTGGCCCCCTGGCTGGTGGGCGCCTATGCGCTAGGCATCGCGGGGTGGGAGGCCGTGGGCATGGTTCGCCAGTTGCTCCGCGGGCATGCGGGCCTGGACATCCTCGCGGTCACCGCGATCACGGCAGCGGTGCTGGTTGGTGAGGTGTGGGCGGCGCTCATTGTGGTGTTGATGCTGACCGGTGGTGCTGCGCTCGAGGATTACGCTGAGCACCGCTCGAAACGCGAGCTGACCGCGTTGTTGCGCAAGGCGCCTCAGCAAGCGTGCCGGATCATTGGGGCAAATGAAGACGGCCTGCCTCAGAACGGACACCAGC
>CAYSQG010000038.1:0-2978 GCA_964433255.1 uncultured Leucobacter sp. | reverse complement strand
TATGCGGTGCCGTTCACGCTGGTGGCGCTAGCCATCGCTGGCATCGCGTGGGCGGTGAGCGGTGACCCGGTTCGCTTTGCTGAGGTGCTGGTGGTGGCGACCCCGTGCCCGTTGCTCATTGCGGCACCGGTGGCGTTTCTTGGCGGCATGAGTCGTGCGGCCCGGTTTGGGTTGATTGTGAAGGGTGGTGGCACACTCGAACAGTTGTCTCGGGTGCGCGGTGCGGCGTTCGACAAGACCGGGACGCTCACCTCAGGGCACCCCTCTCTTGAACGCGTGGTCACGGCGAACGGCTTTGACGAGCAGCAGGTGTTGCAGTTCGCGGCCAGTGCTGAGGTCTATTCGTCGCACGTCATCGCCGATTCGGTGGTGCAGGCGGCGAAACACCGCGGCATCCCGTTGCTCGAAGTCACCCACGCTGAAGAGTTGGCAACGAACGGTGTCGCGGCGACACTGAAGAAGCCAGAGGATGGCGATGGCGTGGTGGTGCGTGTCGGCAAGGGCTCGTGGGTGACTGAGTTTGCTCCCAACTTTGAGCGCGTGCAGTTGCTGCCTGGTGAGCTTGGTGTGTACGTCTCTGTCGACGACGACTTTGTCGGGGTTATTGTCATGCGTGACCAGGTGCGTGACGATGCGGCCCAAGCGTTGCAGCAGTTGCGCGAGCTGGGTGTTGAGCAGATGCTCATGATCACGGGTGACGTGGCGTCGACTGCCGAGCCGATCGCCAAGGGGTTAGGCATCGAGGTGGTGCACGCCGAGTGCCGCCCCGCAGACAAGGTGCGCATTGTGGGCGAGATGTCCATGAGGCCACTGATCATGGCCGGCGACGGGTTGAATGATGCGCCCGTGCTTGCGGCGGCTGATATTGGGTTTGCGATGGGTGCCAGAGGCTCGGCGGCGGCAAGTGAGTCTGCCGATGTGGTGAACCGTTTCGATAGTTTGGCCGCGCTGCCCATGGCGGTTCGCATCGGCAAAGACACGGTGCGCATCGCACTGCAGAGTATTTGGCTGGGCATCATCATTAGTTTGGGGTTGATGATTCTTGCCGCGTTTGGGTTTATTCCGGCAATTGTTGGGGCCTGGATGCAAGAGTTTGTTGACCTGGTCGCCATTCTGGGTGCGTTGCGCGCGGTGGGGCCTCGGTCTGAGCGGCACACCCCCATTCGCAGCCAGTTGCCTAGCGATAAAATTGGAGTATGAGCACTCCGAAGCATCGCAAGCAACCGAACCGTCGCGTTCAAGGTGGTGGTAGCTCACTTTCCCTGCAACGAACACTTCGGCCGTTGCGCACCAGTGCGGCTGAACGAGCCCTCAGCGAGCGTCGCCGAAAATCACTCACCGTGATGTCATGGTTGTCGCTCAGCTTCGCGCTCGTTGGCCTCATTTTGTCGTTTATACCCGCAGGTTTTGTGTTCGCTGTCACACTGTTTCTGATACCAAGTTTCGTGATGGGCATTCTTGCGCTTGCCCTGCGAAGTGACCGAGTGTGGTCGGCGGTTGCAGGTGTTGTGGTGTCGGTTGTCGGTGGGCATGTTGCCGCGGTAAGCATGACTCTCGTGGTTGTTCTTGCAATTGGCGGAATATCTCTGCCGAGCTTGGACTTATCTTCGCTCACTAAAGGGTTGAACCTGTCAGGTCTCCAGTTGCCTGATTTTAAGATCCCTGATTTGAAGATTCCTTCAATTAATGTGCCGAAAATTGGTGGGTTTGGTAGCCCGTCTGCGTCTGACATTGCAAAATTTACGCAAGCAACCAGTGGCTCAACTGGCAAGAACAGTAAAACTTCCCCCACACCTACGCCAACACCTGGTCCAACACCAACACCTGACCCAACACCAACACCTACCCCTGACACCCCAACGCTGTACTCGCTTGATGATGTAATTGTTACAAGTTCTGGCATTGCGTTTTCAATTGTTGGGTTTGAGTGCGGGTTTGACTCAATCACGACTGAGCACGGTGACGTCACACCGAACGGCGAATACTGTGAAGCACATGTGGTGTTGACAAACACTGGTTCTGATGACGTGGATATTGACACTGGAGTGTTTGTTGCCATCGATGAGCAAGAAGAATACTCGTCAGAGACATTGGTGAGCGGTTTCTGGAAAGTTGATGAAGATGGCACACCTCTTGATGAAGACGCTGTGAATGAAGATGGTGCATCCATTGGCCCGAAAATGCTCGACCCTCTCACGCTCAGCCCAAGTGAGCACGCCGTTGGCGTCATCTCGTTTGATGTTGAGCTGACACGAAACCCGCAACTCATGCACGTTGAGGGTTCGTTTGTCACGGATGCTGTCATCGTCAGCCTCGGCCGTTAAGAAATGAGAAGAACTATGATCACGAAACTCACCTGGTCGGCAATTCTGTCGATTGTGATGATTCCATTGCTTGCAATTGGTTTTGTCGACCCGCTCGAGGGCTTGCCGTTGCTCGTGATCGGTCTCGCACTCGGCGTGACCGTGCGGTTACTGTCTCGGATGCGCTTTCCCAGGTTCACCTGGATCACTGTTGTTGTCGCCGCAGTGTTCACTGTTGCACTGCTGGTGTTTGCTTCACTGAACTGGGCGGCAATGATGGCCGAACAGGCGCCGGGAGACACGGTAATGAACCCGCTGAACAACGGCCCGCTCATTGGTGACGTGCCCGTGTTGATTCTGTTCATGTGGGTGCAGCGACTCGTGATTCTTGTCATGGTAGCGGGTCTCGTCATGTACACAGTGAAGATTTTCAGGGCTCGCAAAACGGCGAAACTCGCGCAGGTGAGCCCACCACCTTCAACTGAGAACAGCTAAACACCGCCTGAAACAACAGCAACAGCAACAACACTCACAGCTGCAACGAGTGAGTCGCCGGAGGTTCGCGTTGCAACCCACGACAACTCACTCGTGTTGGCAGCGATTTACTCGGAATGTTCTTCAAACGGGTCTATCGGAATGATCTGCCAGTGCTCAGGCCCAGGTGTGCGCATGGGT
>CAYSQG010000037.1:4454-4725 GCA_964433255.1 uncultured Leucobacter sp. | reverse complement strand
CGATGAGCTGACCTGAGGTCACGACGCTCTCTTCAGGAGCCAACAACCTGATCGTTCCGTCGGCGGGCGATTCGATATCCATCGTCACCTTATCGATCGCGATTTCAGCGAGCAGTTGCCCCTGCTTCACCGTTTGGCCTTCCACAGCAAACCAGGTCGAAATGACCCCTTTCACTTCAGGATTCACTGAGAGTTCTGGGCAGTACACAGCTGTGCTCATTTCATTCCTTCCTCTCAGCTGGGTGAGCGAGTGCTGTGCTCATCACTTCAT
>CAYSQG010000037.1:0-4444 GCA_964433255.1 uncultured Leucobacter sp. | reverse complement strand
TTCACGAATCGCAGCCTCGATCTTGTCGCGAGTGGGCAACGCCTCGTATTCGAGCACCCGAGCATAGGGAACAGGAACATCCGGGTAGCACACACGTTGCACAGGCCGTTTCAAGAGGCTCGGATCCTCGTCAGTGATGGTGGCAACCACTTCACCACTCATGCCGAATGAGCGGTAGTCTTCGTCAACAATCACAAGACGACCAGTTTTTGACACGGACTTCAAGATCGCTTCACGATCGAGAGGAACCAGCGATCGAAGATCGAGCACTTCAACACTGATATCGCCATCCAGCTGTTCAGCCACGTCAAGACAGTGCTGCACCGAGAGTGAGACAGTCACCACCGTGACATCGGTGCCTGCATGAGCAACAGCTGCTTTGCCGATCGGAACCGTGTAAGCCTCTTCGGGAACCACATCAATTGATCTCGGGTTTTTCGCCATCCAAGGCAACCCCATAATTCCCTTGTGGAACATGAAAATGACCGGGTTGTCATCACGAATCGCAGAAATCATGAGCCCCTTCGCGTCATAGGGGTTCGAAGGAATGACCACTTTCATGCCCGGCATGTGCGCAAATGTTGCCCACAGGTTTTGTGAGTGTTGCGCGCCATCGGAATAGCCGCCACCTGTTGCCATCATGAGCACCATTGGCACCTTGACGTTGCCGCCCGATTCATAGTGAATCTTCGCCATGTGGTTGTAGATCTGATCCATAGTGACACCAAAGAAGTCAGCGAACATCAGTTCAACCACCGGGCGCAAGCCTTCGGTTGCGGCACCAATTCCAGCACCAATGAAGCCAGTTTCAGCAATGGGTGTATCGAGGATGCGGTTTGGGCCAAACTCGTCGAAGAGACCAGTGGTTGAGCCAAAAATGCCGCCATATGGCCCCACATCTTCGCCCATCACAAAGACATCGTCACTTGCGCGCATCTCGGTGGCAATGCCCTCGGCTATTGCGCGTGCTGTTGAGAGTCGCCTGGTTTGTGTTTCAGTTGTTGTTGTTGACATGTACTCGTTCACCTTCTTCTCACGCAAACACGTTGAGGTAGACATCTGATGGTTTGGGCTCAGGGCTCTGCTTCGCGAACTCGATGGCCGCTTCGACCTCCTGAGTGGCTTGATCTTGGATGGCTTTCACCTTCGCGTCATCAAGAATTCCGAGCTTGCGAAGTTTTTCTTCGTACATGGGAATTGGGTCGTGTTTCAAAGCTTCGTTGAGCTCCTCACCTCGATATGCCTGTGCATCACCCTCAAAGTGGCCAAACAGGCGCACGGTATGCGCCTCAATCAGTGAAGGCCCCTCACCTGCACGGGCACGATCGATGGCCTTTTTGGTTGCCTCATAAATTGCCTCAACATCGTTGTGTTCAACGCGTTCACCGGGCATGCCATAACCGGCAGCACGGATCGTATTGTCTTTGGGTCGAGTCGATGAATTTTTCGGCACTGAGATCGCCCAGTCGTTGTCTTCAATGATGAACACCACGGGCAGCTTCCAGGCTGAGGCCAGGCTCAGCGCTTCGTGAAAACCGCCCTGGTTGACGGCACCTTCACCGGCAACCCCGACAGCTACGCCTCCGGTGTTACGTCGACTAAAGGCCAATGCCTGGCCAACTGCGACGGGCATGCCCTCTGCGATGATGCCTGAGCAAGAAAAATGATTCTCTGGGTCAAACAAGTGCATGTGACCACCCTTGCCGTGGCCAAGACCGGTGGTTCGACCGAATATTTCGGCGGTCATCGCTTTCATGTCGACGCCTTTTGCGAGCGCTAAATGGTGCGGTCGGTGAGGGGCGGTTATCGCATCATCTTTGTGGAGGTTTTCACACAACCCCACCGCGACGGGTTCTTGCCCCGCAGCGAGATGCATTTCACCCGGAATCAACCCAGCCCCGATGTCCCACGCAGGTGTTTTATCTGCGTGATAATCTCGCTGAATCGAAACTTCATAGGTTCGAATTCGAACCATTTCTTGATAGAACTTCAAACGCATTTCATCAGTAATCATGGCGCTCCTTTGCGCTTCTGCCTGTGATAAGAGAAGTCAAGAGGCTCCCCTTACCGGCTGAGTATAGACCCGCGCCTTGACCCAAACAAGGGGCAGATCCTCAGTTCACAAGTTCACGATGACCAACTAATTGCAACGAAAAGTTCGTGCCGATGAGCACCCACAGTGTGAACGTCGCCGCAGAGCGGCATCCGACAACACCACCAGGCTGAGCGGGTGTGCCCCGCTTGTTCAGCGTGACCGCTCAGCTCGCAAACCAGTGCTCGGCAAGCAGTGTGAGCGACCGCTCGCGCACGGCCGGCTCATAGGCGTAGGTCGAGATGATGAGCTCGTCGGCGCCGGTGCGCTGGGCGAACTCGCGCAGTTGACGCACCACGGTGTCGGGTGAACCGACGGCTTGAATGGCAAGCATCGGGGTTCGCCCACCGAGGGTGGCGAGCTGTGACGGGTCAATGGGTGGTTGAAGCTTACGACGTGTGCCCTGCATCACGCCCAGAAACATTTGCTCGACCACTGTGAATTCGCGCTTGGCCTCTTCGTCGGTGTCTGCGACCATGACGTTGATGCCGGCCATGAAATATGGTTTCTCAATCTGTGCGGTGGGCGCGTCAGTGGTGAACGTATCGCGATACACCCGAATCGCTTGGTCAAGTTGTTCAGGGGCAAAGTGTGACGCGAACGCGAACGGCAGGCCGAGCTGGCCGGCGATCGCCGCACCGTTCACCGTCGATCCGAGCACCCACATTGGCACGTTGGTCGATTGGGCGACTGACGAAAATATGGGAGTGCTGTGCGCGGTGCCCTTGTCGCTGCACCAACCCTGCATGTCGAAAATGCTGCGGGCAAAGGCCTCTGGTTCTGCCGAGGATCTGCCCAACGCTTGGGCGGTGAGCCCGTCGGTGCCGGGGGCACGCCCGAGACCAAGGTCGATGCGATTGTCGTGAAGGTTGACGAGTGTGCCGAACTGTTCTGCGACCATGAGCGGGGCGTGGTTTGGCAGCATTATTCCGCCTGCTCCCACACGTATGCGCTCGGTCATTGCGGCGGCCTGAGAGATGAGCAGAGCGGTTGCACTCGAGGCGAGACTCGGACTGTTGTGGTGCTCAGCAAACCAGAGCCTGTGGTAGCCGAGCCGGTCTGCGAGCTGTGCGGCCCGCAACGAATCGGCAATGCCCTCTTTCGCTGATGAGCCTTCAGAAATCGACACAATGTCGAGAATGCTGAGGGGAATTGCTGGTGAGGTTGCGATCATTGAATACTATTCACAGCTTCTTCGGCATCGGTAAAAAGCGGCCCGAGCGCCTTCTGCCAAGCTGGCAACGAAACGGCCAATGTTTGCCAAGTCATTTCGCGGTCAACCACTGAATAATGGTGAGCGAGTTTCTCTCGGTTTTTCGCAGCATCACTCCAGCTCACCCCAACAGGGGCTTTGACCCCACGAGCGGCAAGTGTTTTTGCTGATTCGCCAATTTTGATCATGAGTGAGTCTCCTGCTTCTTGCGCCAATTCATCTTCGTCGTAAGCACTTTTACCTTTGTCCACGATCGAAGCTGCTAATAAAAGCCATCTTTGGATATGCAGAAGTTCTTTGGCAACCCGGAGTTCCATCACAGCAGAACCCGATCTCTGAGTATGTCTTGGTCGAGCCTTGGGTCAAGGCCTCGATAGCTCACAAGATCGATGTCTCTACCGAGAATGTTTGCCAGGGTTTCTTCAAGGTGGATCATGTCGAACTGGTCAGCGCCGGCAGGTGGCTGCACGATCAGATCAATGTCTGATTCGGGCCCATCGTCGCCCCGGGCCGCAGACCCAAAGGCAGCAAGCTCGGTGAAGCCGCGCTGCTCTGTGATTTGACGCAACACCGCACCTCCAGCTTCGATGAGATCACTCGGTCGCACTCCATCGGTTCGCTCATGTGCAACCTGGTAACTGATCGCTGGTTGCGTCAAGCCAAATTGCGCGGCAATCTCACGCTGTGATGCGCCTTCTGCAAGCATTGCACGCAGGGTGAGCACACGCCTGAGGCGCGCAATCTCGGTATCACGCTCTGCACGAAGGTACTCCATCATCAGGGTCATAAAATGATTTTATCACCAGGATGCTCGCACCCGGCAAGCGTAAACACCCGGGCGAGGTACCCCTATCGCAGACCGCCAAGCCGATATACCAAGACGACCCGCATAAGCGGGCCGTCTTGACCTCAAACATCACTGGGTTTCCTTGATGTCTTCGTTCTGAGGGTAGTTGCGGTTATTTGGCTGTAGGAATTTCTACAAGAATTTCGTTGTATTCGGCATCCATAAATGACAGTTCGAGGGTGCCCCCTAAACCCACATTCGAGAACAAAACCGCGACGTTTGCGACTCGGCCTGACTTCAATTCCATCGGGCCATCACTCATGCTTGATGAGGTTGGGCGGCCATCTTCTGC
>CAYSQG010000036.1:2714-4826 GCA_964433255.1 uncultured Leucobacter sp. | reverse complement strand
ATTTTTCGGCCACACTCGTGGGCACCAATGTGCCGACAGCTCACGCGAACTGCGCCGAACAGGCTGCTTTCAACCCCGTCACATCTGAAATTTTTTGGATTTCCCTTTTCGGGCCAAATGAATCGTGGCTGATGAAGGCTGACCCCCAAACCGGGTCTTCTGCCGAAGTGGGCAGAATGACGCTCAACACAGTTGGGAAAACAATTACAGCTCTGGCCATTGGTGCCGACGGAAGGGCATTCGCAATTGGGTATGACTCCCAGGTACAAGGGAGTGTTCTCTATTCCGTTGACTTATCAACGGCCACACTTACCAGTGTGGCGAATCTTGACCCCGCCTTGATCACTGGCAGTGTGTATTCGTTTGCCTACAACCCAAAGACACGTGCGTTCTACCTCCAGAGTGGTAGTGCGGCAGTGCGCCAGATAGATGTCACCACCGGTCTCACAACTGTTGCATGCACATACGCAACGCAGACGAATATGTACGGTTTTAGCTTTGATCAAAACGGTCTTGCGTGGACAACGTATATGGCGTTCAACCCGAGTACTCAGGGGGGTGGATACATTGATGTGTCCTCAACAACCTGTGAGCCTCGAATTGTGGGAACCCTCAACATAGGCGGAACCGCCTGGTACTCAGAATCACCAGTCGTGTCATATCCAGTCTCCACCGACCCCATTGATCCCATTGACCCCATTGACCCCGTAAACCCCGTGGACCCGGGTGGCACAGTAACTCGTGAGCTTGCCAATACGGGTGTTACTGGAAACGAATGGATGTGGTCGATCCCAATTGCTGCATTCTTGCTTCTGTTGGGTGGCACGATGACCGTCGTTCGCCGCCCATCAGGCGCGGGTGAATAACGCGACGAAGTTGTTTCAGACCTCTTTGCGGGCTGAAAATCCATTCAACTCCTTGCAGTTAGGCCGCGAGCAGCCCAAAGTGCTTGAGCTCTTCTTCGGTGAGTAGTCGTGACCGAATGAGAAACCGCACCCCCTCCGGTGCCTCGACCGAGAACCCGCTGCCGCGGCCGGGAACCACATCGACCGTGAGGTGGGTGTGCTTCCAATATTCAAACTGCGACGACGACATATAAAACTCGATGGGGGCGAGGCCGTCAACGTGTAACTCACCGAGCCTCACGTCCGACGCCCCGGTGCGAAACATGCCCACCGGGTAACACATCGGCGCACTGCCGTCGCAGCACCCACCAGATTGGTGAAACATGAGTGGGCCGTGCTGAGCGCTGAGCTTGCGCAGCAACTCGGCAGCTTCTGGTGTGCAATCAACTCTGCTGTATTCCATGAGACTCACCTCTCAGGCCAGGGTACGGGTGAAGGCTGAAAGCCGGCTCAGCGTGTGAACAAGAAACTGAGCCGGCAATCAACCTGGTGTTTAGAAGAAGCCCATCGGGCCTTCTGCGTAGGAAACGAGGAGGTTTTTGGTTTGCTGGTAATGGTTGAGCATCATCAGATGGTTTTCGCGACCGATGCCTGACTGCTTGTAGCCACCGAAGGCAGCGTGTGCCGGGTATTGGTGGTACGTGTTCGTCCACACGCGACCAGCTTGAATCGCACGCCCCGCCCGGTAGGCGGTGTCACCGATTCGGCTCCACACGCCCGCTCCCAGGCCATAGAGGGTGTCGTTCGCGATCGAGATCGCATCGTCGAAATCTGTGAAGCTGGTCACCGAAACAACAGGCCCGAAGATTTCTTCTTGGAAGATGCGCATCGAGTTTTTACCCTCAAACACGGTCGGCTTCACATAGAACCCCTCAGAGAGGTCGCCCCCGAGGTCGTTGCGTTCGCCGCCGCAGAGCACCTTCGCCCCTTCGGCTTTGCCGATGTCAATGTAGCTCAGAATCTTCTCAAGCTGATCGTTTGAGGCTTGGGCGCCAATCATGGTGGTGGTGTCGAGTGGGTTGCCTTGCACGATCTTGTCGACGCGTTTCAGGGCGTCGCCCATGAACTTGTCGTAGATCGATGCCTGCACCAGGCCGCGAGAGGGGCAGGTGCACACTTCGCCCTGGTTGAGGGCGAACATGGTGAAGCCCTCTTGGGCTTTCTCGTAGTAGGCGTCTTGTTGCATGGCGACATCCTCGAAGAAAAT
>CAYSQG010000036.1:0-2614 GCA_964433255.1 uncultured Leucobacter sp. | reverse complement strand
TGACCGGGCTGATGTTTTCGAAGTATTGGCCAGAGTTGGGGGCGACATATTTGCCACCAATGAAGTTGTCGTAGCGGCTTTCGTACGAGACAACAGAACCTGGGGTTCCTGGGTTTGCATAGACAGTCATCACTGTTCCTTTCGACGTCGTTGTCGGGTTTGCCAGGGTTGGCTACTGCCAGGTTACGCACGCGCAGGTTGCAAAAAGTTGCAGAGCGGGCAACTTCTGGGAGCTGAGAAATGAACATGCTCGGCGACAGTGTGCAACCAGCCACTCTTCGCCTCACGCTGCGCTCGGCGAGAACTTAGAACGCCTCGAGTGCCTCGATGTGCGCAACAATTTTGGCGCGTTTGGGGGACTTGGCTGGCAGCAGTCGCAGCAGCTGTTGCCAGACCTCAATGTCGTCGCTTGCTTCAACCGTTTGCGCGTATTGCATCAGCACGTCGGCCGAGGCGCTGCTGAGCAGTGACTCGCGCAGGTGCGCTGACAGTTCTGCCCGCAAGATTTCGATGCCCGGGGCAACTGACCCGGCAAGCAGTTCACCCTGGTATGCAGCGAGGGCCGCACGGTGTGCCCCACGGTTGAGCAGCGACATCACGTGTTGAGCGTCTAGCTCAATCGGGGCGACGAGTTGGTAGGGTCGCGAGCGTGGTGCGAGCGATTCGTGCACGCTGCTGAGCAGTTTTCGCAACCGTACCATTTCGGGCCGCAGGCGATGCGTCGCGCGGTGGTCTCCCCAGAGCAGCTCGGCAAGCCGTTCGGCAGATAACCCGGCAGGGTGCATCGCGAGCAGGGTCATGATTTCGCTGTGACGCGGGGTGAGCTCAAGCTGCTGGTCGGCGAATGAAAGCAGCGCCTGTTCGCGGCCAAGTGTGTGCAGAGTTGCCCTGATGAGTGACGCGGATGATCCCCGTGTCTTCGCAAAAAACGTTGCACGATGTTTTGACTGCTCGTCATCCTGGCCTGCAACTGATTGGCCCTTGATCGATCGACTCAACCCGACCTGAAACTCGCCGACCCGGTATGCACCCGCTTCACTCAGGCCGAACTGACCTTCACCAGCGCGCTGTTTCATGCGGTTTAGCATCAGTTCGGACTCGACTGCGTGGGCGGTTGCCAGCATGAGCGGCATGGTGTGTCGGTCGACGGCCTGCTCGCCGCCCGTAATGTCGATCACCCCTACTATTGCCCCAGTTTCAGGGTCGTGCACGGGTACCGCAGTGCAACTCCAGGCGTGCACCAGTCGGTTGTAGTGCTCTTCGGTGCGAATCTGCATTGCACGGTTGAGCGCGAGTGCGGTGCCTGGGGCGGAGGTGCCTGCGACAGTTTCGTTCCAGTTTGACCCTTCAACGAACATCATCGATTCGGCGCGTGATTTGAGTCGACGATCGCCCTCAACCCAGAGCAGCCGGCCCATTGCATCGCCAACGGCGATGAGGAGGCCAGAGTCATCCTCGGTATCATCGACCAACAATTTTCTGATCACGGGCATCATTGGCGCGAGCGGGTGGGCGTTTCGGTACTCGCGAAGCGCTAGTGTGTCGAATTCGAGTGGCGCGAGCAAACGGTCAGGGTTGAGTTTGCTATTCTCAGCACGCTGCCAAGATTCGCGCACGACGTCGCGCAGGCTGTGCGGCATCTCATCGTTGAGTTCTGCCAGCCGAGACTCTGACATGACTTCAGCCTAGGAGTCTTTGTATGAAAGGACAATAGAGGCGAAGAATTCCCTGAGATTCTTAGGAAAACACAATTGACTCGAAAGCCCAGCCCCCTCCCCGGAGGTGGGTCTAGGAGGTCACCTGTTACTTCTGTGTTGAACGCAACACGTGTTTCAGTTTGTGCAGTCGGGTAGCAACAACCAAAATCAAGCCGGCAACCCCAAGGATGAGCCCTGACCCCATCCAACCTGATGTGTTTGCGCCGGTGTTGGCCAGTTTGGTTCGGTTTGGCGTGTTTGCTGAGGCGGGAGTTTCTGTGACCGTGATGGTGACCACTGCTGAAATCTCATTGCTGAACAGCGCGGCATCACTCGCGGTAACAGTGAATGGTGTTGCAGGGAGCGTGACGGTGGGTGTGCCCGAGACCACACCAGTCGATGTGTTGAGTGTGAGCCCTGCAGGGAGAGCTGGACTGACCGAAAACGTTGGCGCATTCGTGAACCCTGTCGGGGTAATGGTGCTCGTCGTGAGTGATGTGCCTTTCAGCCCTGACACCGCCTGGTTAACTGGGGTGAGACTCAGATTGAAGTTGTTTGCGACCTGATCTGGCGTGAGCGCAGCGTTGTAGATGCGCAGGTATTTCAGCTTGCCTTCGCTATCTTGGTCTCCTGACCATGCGCTCGCGCCGAGGCGGTTGACAGTTCGAGTAACGTTGCGTGGCAGCACAGTGAACGGTGAACCATTGGCGACTGGTGTTGAGAATGTGCCGATTGCGCTTCTCGTTGAAACCGAAGTTTTGAGCTCGACACCCTCTTTGTAGATGTGACAGGTGGCGCCATCAAGGGTGATAGTCCACTCGGCGAACACATTTCCCTTGAGCGAGTGCCACCGGTTTCGCTGCGGCACCGACCGTTGCGCACGTTGTAGTCCCACACTTCAACAAAGATCTCCCCAT
>CAYSQG010000035.1:0-5594 GCA_964433255.1 uncultured Leucobacter sp. | reverse complement strand
ATGGCTAGTTCTTGCCCTTCTTGCCGTCAAAATGAGGGTTTTCCCAGATCATTGAACCCCCTTGACCCAGCCCAACGCACATTGCTGTGAGACCGTATCGTACGTCTGGTCGTTGCTCAAATTGTCTTGCGAGCTGGATCATCAGTCTCACTCCGCTGGCAGCCAAGGGGTGACCGATTGCGAGAGCGCCCCCCCAAAGGTTCACCCGGGGGTCATCGTCTTCGATGTCAAAGCCGTCGAGAAATGAAAGTACCTGAACGGCAAAGGCTTCGTTGAGCTCGAACAGGCCGATGTCATTGATTGACAGCTGTGCTTTGCGTAACGCTTTTTCGGTTGATGGCACCGGACCAAGACCCATTACCTCAGGCTCAACCCCAGCAAACGCGAAGCTGACAAGACGCATTTTCGAAGTGAGTTGCAGTTCATTTGCGGTGTCTGCCCCGGCCAACAGCGCCATTGTCGCGCCATCGGTGAGTGGTGAGGAGGTGCCGGCCGTGACCCTGCCATGCGGGCGGAACGGCGTCTTTAACTGAGCCAGATCTTGCATGGTGGTCTGAGGTCGACGACCTTCGTCTTCTGTCGCGAGCCCCCACCCCTGCGGGCTTCGGGTAGCCACCGGAATGAGGTCTGGCTGTATATCGCCGCGGTCGTAAGCTGCCTGTGTCTTCTGTTGGCTGAACATCGCGAAGCGGTCCGCACGTTCCTTGGTAAGTTTTGGAAAACGATCGTGCAAACGCTCGGCAGTCACACCCATGTTCAGGGCGTCTCGGCTCACGATATGTTCTGACACAAAGCGAGGGTTGGGGTCTGCGCCGATTCCGATGGGGTGACGGCCCATGTGCTCAACACCTCCCGCGATGGCGATGTCATACATGCCAGAGCCGATGGAACCGCTCATCATTGCGGTGACGGTCATTGCACCTGCGCACATGCGATCGAGGGCATAGCCAGGGGTGGTTATTGGCAAGCCGGCCAGGATCGCGACTGACCTGCCCAGCGTGAGTCCTTGGTCACCCTGTTGCGTGGTCGCTGCGATACCCACATCATCTATGCGATTAAGTGGAAGATTTGAGTTGCGTTCAATCAACCCCTCAAGGGCTTTCACTGCAAGATCATCAGCTCTGGTTGACCAGTACATGCCTTTTTCGCCAGCACGTCCGAACGGTGTGCGAACACCATCAACAAACACCACTTCACGCATCGGTGATCCTCTTTCTCTTCGTGCATTGTGTACAGACTAAGAAATCTTTGTCAGGTGGCGCACAATCAATGCTGAAACCGTTCTGTTTATGGTCAATGTTGCCCGATTGTTTGTCACGATTCTACAAAAAGAGGGGCGAGGATTGGGGCAATCAGTTGCGACTGCCAAGTTCTTGCCCCAAGTTCACGAAGTCGATCAGCAACCGCCTCGACAGAGACTGGTTCAGGCGGTTGCCACACCAGTCTGCGAAGTGTGTCGGGTGAGATAAGGGTTTCAACCGGCATGTGTTGACGCTGCGCCTCGGCCATAACTGCCTCTCTGGCAAGAGCGAGACGTGCTGCGGCGAGCGGAAATCGTTGCGGCCAACTCCGATGATTGGGCATCTCAGATTCCACGCGTGGCCTGGGCGTTGGAGGCTCAGCAGTTTTGGCTTTCAGAATCGCCTTCCACCAACGGGGGAGTTGGCTTTTGCTCGCACGCCCTTTGAATTCCGGGTTTGAGGCGAGTTGTGCCAGGGATCTTGGATTCTGCCGAGCTGCTGCGATGAGAGACGTGTCTGGCAGTAATCTGCCCGGCGCTACGTCGATTTCTTGGGCGTAGGCATCTCGTGCATTCCAGAGTTCACGGGCAATGGTCAATTCGCGAGGGGCAGACAATCGATTTCCACCAGCGAGTTTGCGCCACGGTTCTGCGACGGCAGGCTTTGGGGCCCGATTCAGTGTTGCCGAAAATTCTTGTTCAGCGAATTCGGTTTTATTTTGGGCTTCGAGCTCTGCGGCAACTGCTTCGCGCAAATCTGGCAGCAGTACAACATCGAGTGCAGCATATTCAAGCCAGGGTTCGGGCAATGGCCTCGTCGACCAGTCCGCTGAGGAATGCGCTTTATGCAACTTCACGCCCAACAGTTTCTCAACAATGCTCCCGAGCCCAACACGCTCAAAGCCAAGCAACCTTGACGCAAGTTCGGTGTCAAACAGTCTGGGAGGCTCTAACCCAAGACCACGCAAACATTCGAGGTCTTGGCTTGCGGCATGCAGTACCCACTCAGTTTCACCGATCGCTTCAGCAAGTGGCGAAAAGTCCTCGAGCGTCACCGGGTCAAACAGAAAGGTGCCTGAACCCGTGCGATGCACCTGAACAAGGTACGCATCGGATCGGTACCGGTATCCAGACGCGCGTTCAGCATCAACACCAGTCGGTCCGACCCCTTCATGGAGCGATTCGGCGGCCCGCTTGAGCTGCTCTTGGTCAGTGACCAGGGACCAGTTGACTTCGAGCTCGTGTTGTTCGACCACTGAAACGCCTATTCGCGACTGCGTGCTCGCTGAGCAACTATAGAGGTGATTCCATCGTGATGCGGCAACCCTGCTAGCAAACACAGCAGTTCTCCCCAGGCCTCGGCATGAGCCGCGAAATTCACGTCAAGCGGTGTCCAAGACGCTCGTATTTCGATTTGTGCAGTTTCGGCCTCGCTTGCGAGAGAACCAAAACCCGATGACAGTGTTTTTGTTGCGGTGCCTGACTCGTAGCTGTACTTTGCTCCTCGGGTTTCAAGAGCATCGATGAGCCAAGACCAAGCTACGTCTGCGATAAATGGATCTATGCCGATCTCGAGTTCCAGGGGGGCTTGCGCGAAACATACGATTCTGAACGGGCCACCCCATTCTGCTGCCGAAGCAGGGTCGTACATCAAGATGAATCGGCCGGCTCCGTAAGGTGAATCGCCCGTTTCCTGTGCTTGCACGGAATTATGAATGATTCCGGCAGAGAGGGCTAACGATTTTGGTGCAATGCGATCGGGGGCTGCGATCTCACGCACATGCAACTCGCTGCGCAGCTGTGCTGACCGCAATTGGTTTGCCGCGCTCTCAAACTCGGCAGTTGCTGTTTGCCCAATATCGTTCACATTGCTGAGGTTAGAGTTATCACGGACCGTTCGCTCACAGCCACGCCGCAAGTGAGGTGATTTCAACAAAAACAGGGGTGTATCCGGTGTTTCAAAAACCAACCACTCTGAGAGGTATCCTGCTGCTGATCGCGTTCGCGGTCTCCGCTTCATTGGGCGTGCTCTTTGGGGTTGCCACCCGATTTGCCAGAAAAGTTCTCACACCGGCAGAAACACCTGATAATCGGCTCGAAGTGGTTGCCACGAACTCTTCCAACACGTCACCGATTGGTATCAGCATAGTGTTGTGCGGTCCCGAAGCTGATCTCGAAGGAGAGTTAAGTTATATCTTCGATGCAGGTTCACGACACACGCAGTCACAGGCAGGCCACGCCCGCATCGGGCCACCGAAAGATCAACAACTTGTCGAAGGTAAGCTCCATGTCTCTCGCGATGTGTTGCAACTGGACCGAGGAGAGCTTCGGGTTGGTGCGCGCGGGCGCATCACCGGTTGGTGGTTTGCTGCACCCGAGCAGCTTGGATACCAGGTAGAACACGTTCGTCTTTCTCTCCCGATGGGGCCAGCGCCAGCATGGCTGATTCGGCCCAATGAGAGAGATGTAAACCATTGGGCTATCCACGTTCACGGAAGGGGTGCATTGCCGCACGAAACTCTACGTGGCGTCATTCCGTTTGCCACCGAAGGGTTCACCAATCTCGTCATCAGCTATCGCAATGATCCAGGCGCGCCCTCAGGTATTCGAGGCCGGTACGGGCTTGGTCTGGCAGAAAGCGCAGACGTTGAAGCGGCAATGCGCTGGGCGATTAGCCAGGGCGCAACGCATCTCACACTTGTTGGTTGGTCGATGGGCGCAACAGCTTGTGTGTGTGCGGCGCGCGGGCCTTTGGCAAACTACGTGGTCGGAATGGTGCTTGAATCACCCGCGCTCGACTGGTGCGAGATTTTGCTGCAGCAGGCCAAACTTGCTCGAGTTCCCAAATTTTTGTCAACGGTTGGCATGTGGTTGCTGCGCAGCGGCATCGTTCCCGGTGCGATGTATGGTCAACGGGGCACACCACTGTCTCAGCTGTGTGGTGACCAATTAGCTTCGCTCATTTCGGTTCCCACACTTATTCATGCAAGTCCTGACGACACGTTTGTTCCCTGGAATGCCGCAGTCCGGGCAGCAACAAAACGACCCATGTTGATCACACTGGCAGTGTCTCAGGGTGAGCATGTCAAGTTGTGGAATGTGAACCCAACACGTTGGCACACACTCACTCAGCAGTTCATACGCGACCGACTGCGGTAAGCAGCTGCCGGGAGACCGTCTAGAATTGCCTCGATGTCTATTCCCTCACAGCATGCCGCTGCTCGTCTTATCGACCGTCATCCCTCAGCATCAGGTGCAGATCTCGTTGCCACGCTTGTGCCTCCGCCCCAGTTTGATCATGCGAGTTTTGACTCCTTTCAACCCGACGAAAACCACCCATCACAATCCGAAGCGCGTGACATGTTGCAGCTGTTTACTCAGCCCGAAGCTCCCATCTCGCACAACGGTGGTTTTCTAGGATTTGGTCGCAAACGCGCACCGGCGACTGCCCCAAGCGCTGCCACAAAACCCGGCATTTACCTCGATGGTGGGTTTGGTGTTGGAAAAACCCACCTACTTGCTGCGACCTGGCATGCAACAAGTGGGCGTAAGTATTTTGGCACCTTTATTGAATACACTGCGCTCGTCGGTGCCCTCGGATATGCCGGCGCGCTCAGCGTCTTGCAAGGTGCTCGTTTGGTGTGCATTGACGAATTCGAACTCGATGACCCGGGCGATACGATGCTCATGACAAGGTTGATTGGCGACCTCACGTCAACGGGTTCACGAATCGTAGCTACGTCGAACACTCCGCCAAACGCCTTAGGTGAGGGGCGTTTTGCCGCCGCTGACTTTCTCCGAGAAATTCAGGCGATGGCTGACCGTTTCATGACCATACGCATCGATGGGGTTGACTATCGTCAGCGTGACCTAGACAGTGATGCAATCACGTTGAGCGATGACGCCTACCGATTTGCTCTTGCAGACTCAGCTGCCGCAAGTGAACGCATGACTGACGACACGTTTGACCAACTCATTGCTCACCTTGCAAAAGTGCATCCTTCAAATTATTTTTGGCTGCTGGACGGGGTTGACGTGATCGGGCTCAAAGATGTTCACGAACTCACAGATCAATCGGCAGCACTCAGATTCGTTGCCTTCATTGACCGTGTGTACGATGCACAGATTCCCATCCGAGCAACAGGAGTGCCCCTCACCAACATCTTCGGTGGGGGCATGCTCGACGGCGGATACCGCAAAAAATATCAGCGTTGCATGTCACGTCTGAATGCACTCACCCAGTCCGATTAATCGACACAACGAAAAAGACCGGATCAGCGATCCGGTCTTTTCTGTTCACGTGCGCGGAGGGGGACTTGAACCCCCACGCCCTAATACGGGCACTAGCACCTCA
>CAYSQG010000034.1:0-5654 GCA_964433255.1 uncultured Leucobacter sp. | reverse complement strand
GGTCGCAGGTTCAAATCCTGTCAGCCCGACCATGTGATGTCGCAAGATATCGGAAACACCCGAACCCTCGGTTTGGGCGTTTCTTTTTTATTTTTGGGTCGGGTAGTCGCGGCTCCTATCGAGCGCGATTTCTCGAGGTAGTCCGTCGGTTTTGGCGGTGACGATATACCGAGCCGAGTTTTATGGCCACACCGCCTGGTCGGCTCCTACTGCAGCAATCGCCTCGTGAGTGCTTGGTGCCCTTCGCGCTCGCGGAGGCGAAGCCCCAAGTCGTGCAACGCATCCCTGCTTTCGGGTGCCAAATTCAGCATGCGATCAATGGCGTCTCTCAGTTCGGCAACCGTTGCATTATTCGGGGCTAAGGTGGTGCCATAGCCAACACGTTCGAGCGCTTCAGCCCCGGCAAATTGGTCGGTAGAAAACGGCAACACAACTAACGGAACACCGCATGCGAGCGCCTCTGTGACACTGTTGTTTCCACCGTGGGTGACCGCCAGGGCAGCCGATTTGAGCAGCGTAATCTGTGGCAGAAATTCAGCAACCAGCCAATCGTTCGGCATGCTCCCGAGGGCGGTGACATCTGCCGAGCCAATGGCAATTGCCGCGCGAACGTTTAACTGCTTCAGCGCGCCGACCACCCGAGCGAGCACGTCGTCACGCACCGAGAGAAAACTGCCAAAACTCACATAGACGAATGGTTCGTCATTTGAGGAAAGCCAACTGTCAACGCGCGCTTCTCGAGGCTCTTCGCGAAGAGATGCACCGATAAACAGGTGTGGCGGCAGAAGAGCTAACCGCTCTTTCGGAACCAGTTCTTCTGGATAGTTGTACACCAGCAAGTCGCCATGTTCGGCAAACGCGTTCTCTGAGGCAGTTCGCCCGGGTGCGAGCTCAGCGAGCGCACTGTTCCAGGTTTCGGTAAATGCCACGCTCACGGACTCACAGAGAGCCCTGAGTTCAGCGACCTCTTGTGCACTCGGAGTGAAGGCGCCAGGCCACGCCGGCGGCATGCCGTACACCTCGCCTGAGGCGGGTATCGGCAGCGCAGACGGATGCCCCAGCACCACATCAACGTGGGGTCGTTCGGCAGCCATCAGCGCCAGCCGAGCACTGAACGCGAGGTGATCAACAATAATCGTGTCTGGATTGAGCTCATCTACAATGGCCAGCACTGCCCGAGCGGTAGCAACTGGCTCCCACATCAGGTCGTTCATTCGTGCTTTGGCTTGAAACGCTAACGTCGCAATCATGCCCTTGCGGGTCGCCTCAAAGAACCCTCTCAGGGCGTCATCTTCACCCTCAGGTTGTTCGTTTGCGCGAATGACACCCGGGTTTGAACCTCGACTGAGTTGCAGGTGAGCCCGTTCGAAGCCAAACGATCGCACAATCCCGTCGGTGGCCGGGCCGGTTGCCACCACAACACGCTCACCAGCATCCCGCCAGATACTCCCAAGGGCGGCAAGTGGATACAGGTGTGACGCATAATCTGGGCTGATGATGAGCAGCGTCATAGAGACTCAACCAGTTCGCCCCGAAGCTGCACATCATCGTGATGCACGTTCGAATAGATTGTGTTGAGATCTCGAGCCATAGCGGCGATGGTGAACCGCTGCTCAATCACACTTCGCGAATGCTGAGCGCGTTCGTCGGTGGTTTCGCCCGCCGCACACATGAGCGCCTCGTCGATCGATTCGGCTAGAAGCGCCGGATCCCAGGTCGTCGTCAAGAACCCGGTTCGACCCTGCTCAATATACGTTGCCGGGCCGCCGCCGTCTGGGGCAACGACGAGCAGCCCTGACGCCATGGCTTCAAGCAGTGCGAGCCCAAATTCTTCTTTCAGGCTGCCACACACATACACGCCGTGCGGTGCAACAACGCCGGGCATCCCGATGTGAGCCGCGGCTAACCAACGCGACACGACGGTGTTGGGGCGGTGACCCGAGAGAATCAGACCCTCACGCAATCGATGAATGGGTTCAATGATGCGGTCTATTCTCGTCAACTGCTCTTGTTCATCTTCTGAGGGCGCATGCAGATTGCCGCCCACAATCAGCAGATTCGTGCGTTGCCGCAGATCAGTTGATGACCACGCTTGAACAACGGTCGCCATGCCTTTGACACGGTGAAGCCTGCCCACGCTGATCAATAATGGCAACCCCTGACGTTCTTCTGGGAGCCCTTTGATGAGCGAGCGAAGTTCGGTGAGTGCTGGGCTTGACGGGCCCCCTGCGGAGAGTGTTGACGCTTCGATTATCGCTTGGTCAGTGATTGACAGGTCGATTCCTTCAGCGACGGTGGTGATTCTTGAAGTGTCGCGTGAAAGATCAATCCCCATCAGCTCGTCCATGTCTCGGCGAAGATTGGGTCTGGGCAACAATACGGTGTGGGCAGAGTTCGTCGCTAGCCGCTGCACAAGTCGGGCCCGAAACCAAAAGTGTTCCTGCTCGTCACTCTCTCCAAAATTTTTACGCGTGAGCTTGCCCGAGAGATCGAGGGAATGAATGAGCCCGTGTGGATCTGGTGCGGCGGTAAAGATAACCGGAATGTCAAACGTTCGGGCGACGTCAAACGCAGCCAGAGTGCCGACATCCGCCATGCGCAAATGAATTGCGTCGACTGGCCCTGCAGCCCTGAGAATTCGGGCAATTCCTCTGCGAGCCGCCACGCGAAGTGGCCACGCCTGAGCGGACTGCAATGATTCTTGCAGCAACGGGACACGGCCATAGTGATGCCCCGACTGAGATTGCTTCAGCGTCGCGAGGCTCTGCACAGCCTCGTCCACCGAACCTCGCGAGAGTGTGAGTACTCGCTGCACGGGCACCCACTGCGGGCCTGAAACCGGCGAATCGTTGGCATGCGGGGCCGGCTGACTCACCAGGGCGTCACCGAGTCGTACCAGCAGGGTAGCAACTCCGCCGTTGTCGCCGCTTCCGGAATGACGCAGCTCTGGATCAATGTCAGCGTGAAGGAACAGTTGTGCAATCGTGAGGCCCCCTTCGCGCCCCTCGGTCATGGACGAAACATCAAGAATGCTCGCCTCAGCGAAATCAATGAGTGCCAACTCGGCAACCTCAGCGAGATACCCACCAGCGTGAATGAGTGGCTCGAGAACGCTCGGAATCTGACTATTTTCTCTGCGTTCTCCCAGCGCTGAAATAGCAGCAGCGCGAACAGCATCGTCTTCGGCGGCAGACCTCACAACACGCAGCAGAGGGTCGGTGGCTAGCGGGTGGTGCACCAACCCCAAGGTTTCCACGAGTCGATACCGACTGGCTGGGTTGGAGACACCGAGTAACGCGCTCTCAACACCGACAGCGGTCAGTTCGGGAGCAGTTTTTGACCACTCTTCAAGGGTTCGCTGTGCGAGCATCCCTGCAAAACCACCTGCAACAACCAAGCTGATGAGTCGTGGCAGAGCGCCGGAATGCGGCGCGCGAGAGCTCAATGCCCATGCGGAGTGTTCTCGCACGAAGCCACGTTCACTCGACAGGAGTTCGGCGAGCACCGTGTCGGTCGCACCATCTGCAATGCGTGCCAGTGCGTGAATCGAGGCGATTGCAGTGATTTGATCGGTCGAGCTGATGGCGGTCAGCAAAATGCGTATGTTTCGTGACCCTGCGTCTCGGCCGGCCGCGTCGGCAAGCTCGTCGGCAAGTCTCAACACTTCGACCAGTCGGTCAGCGTTCTTTACTGCTTCGAGACGTTCAAGAATTCGCATGAGGCCACCTCTTTGAGAATCATCAGATTCACAGCATTGAACGGAGAGTTCATTTCAACTCTAGTCTTTGCCTCGCGTCTGCAGATAGCGTTGAAATGTTCAGGAATATGATGAACACCCGCTTACGCGAGAAAGTCAGACATGAGCACACCGAAACTGAACACCACCACGTTGCGACCTGAGGACGAGCGGCTTCCGCTCGGTCGAACCCTCACCTATGGTCTGCAGCACGTGTTGGCCATGTATGGCGGGATCATTGCGCCTCCCCTGATTGTTGGCAGTGCGGCTGGTCTCAGCTCACAAGAAATCGGTTTTTTGATTGCGTGCTGTCTGTTTGTTGGTGGTGTCGCCACCATTCTGCAAACGGTCGGCATACCCTTCTTCGGGTCACAACTGCCCTTGGTGCAGGGCACCTCATTCGCCGCAGTGTCGACCATGGTCGCGATTGTGAATGGTGGTGGGGGCATTCAAAGCGTGTTCGGGGCAGTGCTCGTGGCATCGTTTGTGGGATTTCTCATCGCTCCGTTTTTTGCCCGCATTATTCGGTTTTTTCCGCCGGTGGTCACCGGTGTTGTCATCACCATGATTGGCATTTCTCTCATTCCCGTTGCCGCCAACTGGGCCATGGGTGGAAACGCTACTGCCGAGAACTATGGCAGTTTGCAAAACATTGGCCTAGCCGCCGCAACGTTGCTCTTCGCATTGGTGCTGTCGCGAATTGGCAACGCAGCGATCGCGCGCACAGCTATCCTGTTGGCATTACTGCTCGGCACGCTCCTGGCATTACTGCTCGGCATCGCTGATTTCTCTGGAGTCGGCGAAGGAGACATCTTTGCGTTTCCTCAGCCATTCGCGTTCGGCCTCCCCGTCTTCGAAATCGGCGGCATCATCTCAATGATCATTGTGGTACTGGTGATTCTCACCGAGACCACCGCAGACATCCTCGCGTTGGGTCAAATTGTTGGTACCAAAATCACGTCACGCCGCATCGCTGACGGCCTACGGGCTGACATGGCGTCAAGCATCCTTGCCCCGATGTTCAACTCTTTTACACAAAGCGCCTTTGCGCAAAACGTTGGTTTGGTGGCGATCACCGGCGTGAAGAGCCGGTTCGTGGTAACTGCCGGGGGTGCAATCTTGGTGGTGCTCGGTCTGTTGCCGATACTCGGCCGAGTTGTGGCGACCGTGCCAACCGCTGTGCTCGGTGGAGCCGGCATCGTGCTCTTCGGTTCAGTTGCAGCAGCCGGTATTCGCTCACTGAGCAAAGTCAAATACGAGGGAAACCGTAACCTCGTCATCGTGGCGACGTCTCTCGCGTTCGGATGCCTCCCCATCGTCAAACCTGATTTTTACGAAGCGTTTCCGACCTGGTTTGAGACGATTTTTGACTCTGGCATCAGCTCAGCGGCCATAATGGCAGTCATTCTCAATCTGCTCTTCAATGAGCTCAAGTTTGGTCGGAAGAAAAAAGAAACGGCAGAGCTTGCCGCGGTGTACGAGCGCGTTGTTTCTGAAGAGGTGATCCAGGAACTTATCGAGGGTGACCGTTTTGCGGCAGGAAAACTGATCAATGCAGACGGTGCAGAAGTTCAGGTCGTGCGCAGCGAAGAGCCGAAGGACTAGTGCTCAAGCAGGAGCGTCGCTCTAGAAATAGCCGCCTTATGGCGTGTCTTCACGAACCACATTGCGCTACCACCTCAAGAAGTTTGATTTGTGTTCATGTGGTTTCATGCACGCACTTTGTTTGGAAAAATTGAGGGTGGACGGGTGATCCGGGCACTGCTCAGAAGTTTTACACGCTCTCCGAATTGCTGCTTGATTCGCGAGAATTGGCATCTGGTCAGGGGTAAAATACTGTGATGCAGAGCACCCCTACTGACGATGTTCGAGAGCGTTCTGAACCGGAGCCACTGCATCGCTTCACTCACTCGTTGCT
>CAYSQG010000033.1:0-6771 GCA_964433255.1 uncultured Leucobacter sp. | reverse complement strand
CGGCCGCGGTGCGTGCCGGGTGGGAGTGACGCTGGAGGCGTTGCGACCGCTCGAATATATGAGTGAGGGGCTGGTCGGCATTGCCGGCCAGCCCCTCACTGATTAAGAGTGGTTAGTCTCCTCGGAGAATTGCGAGGATGCGCAGAATCTCGAGGTAGAGCCAAATGAGGGTGACGGTGAGGCCGAATGCTGCCGCCCAGCCCCATTTTTCGGGGATGCGGTTTTCGACGCCGTTTTTGATGAGTTCGAAGTCCATGACGAGTGAGTAGGCGGCGAGCAGCACAGCTACGACACCGATTGCGACGCCGATCCAGCCGGAGCGGAGACCCCAGGGGTTGTCGGTAAGGCCGAACAGCATGAGGAACAGGTTGACGAGCGAGAAGGCGAGGTAGCCGAACATGGCGATCATGAAGATCTTGGTGGCTCGTGGGCTGGTGCGCACTTTGCCGCTGCGGAACAGGAGCAGGGTGACGCCGAACACGCTGAAGGTGCCGAGCACGGCTTGCAGCACAATGCCGTTGAATTGTGCGTTGTAGATCATTGAGATGCCGCCGAGCAGGGCGCCTTGGGCAAGCGCGTAGAGCATGATGAGCACGGGGCTTGGCTCTTTTTTGAAGGCGTTGACGAGGCCGAGTACGAGGCCAAGGATGGCGCCGGGAAGCATGAGAATGGGGAACGCCCAGCCGGCTGCAGCCCCGGCGATCACGAGCAAGAACAGGAACACTGTTTTGCTGGTGACGTTGTTGTAGGTCATTGGTTCAGCGGTGCCGGTGACCGGGGGCTGGCCTGCGCCTGCATGGGTGGCGGTGGCCACGCCAGCTGCGGCGGTGGCTGCTTGATCGACACCAGGGCGGTTCAGGTCAGCTGAGGGCTGGTCGTAGATGCGACGGAGTTCGTCTGCGCTGAGGGTTTTGCCGCTGAACGCGGGGTTGTTTGACAGGGCAGGGTTGCTCATTCGATGTGGCTCCTTATTGGGGCGGGTGTTATTGCAAGCTTAGCTGTTGGGGCAGTGATGATGGCTGAGATTTTGCATGAAAAAATTGTGTTCGCGCAGTCTGTTCGAACTGCAGTGCGGGTTCATTCGTCGTTTGCGTGACTGCCATAGAGTGAGCGCATGAGTTCTCGTCGCATCCGGCAACCCCTGCTGATCGGTCACCGCGGGGCTTCTGGGTATCGGCCCGAGCACACGCGTTCGGCCTACTTGTTGGCGTTTGAGCAGGGCGTTGATGCGGTCGAGCCAGATGTGGTGGTGTCAAGCGATGGTGTGCTGGTGATTCGTCACGAGAACGAGATTTCTACCACCACTGATGTTGCTGATCGGCCTGAGTTTGCTGACCGTCGCACCACGAAAACTGTTGATGGCGTGAGGTTGACTGGGTGGTTCGCTGAAGATTTCACCTGGGCTGAGTTGCAGACGTTGTGGTGTCGGGAACGGTTGCCTGGCCTGCGCCCAGCAAATACGAAATTTGATGCAACAGAGCCGATGCTTTCGCTCAGTGAATTGTTGCGGCTCGTCGATGAGTCGAGTGTGCGGCTTGGACGTGAAATTTCGTTGGTAGTGGAACTGAAACACGCCCATTTTTTGCAGCAGCAGGGTCATGACCTGGCACAGTTGCTCAGGCACACGCTTGAGCGCGCAGGATGGTCACATCGACCTTCGCAGTTGACGGTGGAGAGTTTTGAGCTTTCGCCGCTTGACAGGTTGAGTGAGTCTGGTCTCGAGGCACAGCTGGTGTTTTTGCTTGAAAGTGTGGGTGCCCCTGCCGATGAGGTGGCCAATGTTGGCTCACGGGCTCACACCTATGACTGGTATCGAAGCGATGCAGGTCTTGACGTGCTTCGTGGCCGGGTGCATGGGGTGAGCCTCGCGAAGCGCGACCTCTTGCAGCATGGTTTTGGCAGCAGGGTGGTTGGTGTGCAAGATGTGGTTGAGCGCGCTCATCAGCGTGGTTTATTGGTGTTTACGTGGACGCTGCGACCTGAAAACCGGTTTCTTTCGCCAGGGTTTCGTCGCGGATCAGCCCCTGACGCCTGGGGTGATTGGCAAGCTGAGTGGCGACTCATTCTTTCGACCGGGGTTGATGGTGTGTTTCTCGACCACCCCGATTTGTTTGCGCAGTTGGAGGCTTAGCGGCGTTCGCTACCCTTAGTGGCGTTCGCCAACGAGATTGAGTTGCATGAGGGTGCCGAGCGGTGCGCCCTCTAAGCCTGCGTCAATGCCGAATGAGAGTTTGGCCAGGGCGGCTTCGAGGGTCATGTCACCACCGTCGAGCACCCCGGTTTCGGCGAGTTCGCCACCCACCTTGTAGCGCCCCGAATCGATTCCGCCAACGGCACACTGGGTGATGGCCACAACGGGCATGCGTGAGCAGATGTCTTGCAGAGCTTCTTTCATGCCGGGTCGAGACATTGGGGCGTTGCCTGATCCGTAGCATTCGAGCACCAAGCCGTCTGGCCCCCCGCCAACGGCAGCACGCAGATCTTCAGCGGTGATGCCTGGGACAAATCGGAACGAGATGACGCGCGCCGGCGAGCTTCGTTCGGTGCCCCGAAGCAGTTCGGAGGGCACCCCGCTTGGCCGCGGTGCAAGGTCGCGTTCTGCGCGAAACGCATGGGCTGCATCCGTGTGAAATTTGGTGGTGCGAACCGCTGGTAGCAGGGTTTGGCCAAATGCGATGCTTACGGGCGCTTCGACGCTGGCGCGCACTGCGGTGCGAATGGCTAGCGTGAGGTTTGAGGTGACATCACTGCCCGCCGCGGTGTGGGGCAGTTGACTGCCGGTGAACACCACCGGGGCTCTGATCGCTGAAAGTTCGAATGCGAGTCGTGCCGCAGTGTAGGCCATGGTGTCCGTGCCGTGAGTGATCACCACCCCGCGTGGGCGTGACGCCAGCACACGCGCCCGAATGAGTCTGGCGATGCGGGGTGCGGTATGTGCGTCTGCGTTGGAGCTATCAATGGCAGGGTTCAGATGGTTGATGCGATAGTCAATGCCGAGCGGCTCGCAAATGCTGGCAACAATCAGTTGCAGAGCTTGTTCAAAATCTGGGTCTGGAGCGAGTCCATTGGGGCTGTGGCGCATTCCGATGGTGCCGCCGGTGGCAAAGATCAGCACCGACGGGCGTGAGGGAGGTTCAGACACCTGACCATTGTGTCAGGTGTGGCTTCTAGACTGTTCACGATGAGCGATTTTGAACTCCTGGATCCCAGTGGCGTTGCGGTGCCGACCGCAGGTGGGGCAGAGGACCCCCTGGTGGCTGGCCTGAACCCACAGCAACGTCGCGCCGTTGAGGCGCGCGGCGAGGCCTTGCTCATCGTTGCGGGTGCGGGCTCTGGCAAAACTCGTGTACTGACTCACCGCATTGCTCAGTTGATTCGCAATAAAGAAGCCTGGCCAAGCCAGATTTTGGCCATTACCTTCACCAACAAAGCGGCTGCGGAGATGCGGGAGCGCGTTGAGCAGCTGGTTGGTGGTGACGTGGCAAACGGCATGTGGATCTCGACGTTCCACTCGGCCTGTGTGCGCATTTTGCGCCGTGAGGCTGAACGCTTTGGCTACGTGTCGGGTTTCACCATTTACGATTCGGCCGACTCTCGGGCCCTGCTGAAGCGCATCATTAAAGATAGCGAGGCCGACAGTTATGGTTTCACCCCGGCAAACACCGGTGCCAAGATTTCTCGGCTAAAGAATGAGCTGCAAGACGCCGCAGCATATGCGCGCTCCGCGAACGAGGCAGATCCTCGTGAACGCATTTTTCTAGAGATTTTTCACGAATATGAGCAGCAGTTGCGCAGAGCGAATGCGTTCGACTTTGACGATCTGATTGGCCAAACTGTGCACCTGTTTCGGGCCCATCCCGAGGTCGCAGCGATCTATCAGCGCCGTTTTCGACACATTTTGGTTGACGAATACCAAGACACGAACCACGCGCAATACGCTCTCATTCGCGAATTCACTCGGGGGGTCGATGCTGACGAGGTTGCTCGGCTCAGCCCGCCCGTGCGTGAGTTTGAACTTGATGCGTCGGGGCGCATTCCTGGAGCCTCGCTCACCGTGGTGGGCGACAGCGACCAATCGATTTACGCGTTTCGCGGGGCAGACATTCGCAACATTGTCGAGTTCGAACGCGACTTTGTTGGGGCTGAGGTTGTGAAGCTCGAGCAAAACTACCGTTCCACCCAAAATATCTTGAGTGCGGCAAATGCGGTCATTGCCGGCAATTTTGATCGGCAAGACAAGAACCTTTGGACGGCTGAGGGCGATGGTCAGCCGATCGTCGGATTTACTGGGTATTCGCAACACGACGAGGCCAGGTTCGTTGCCGAAGAAATTGACACCCTGCACAGAGCCGGCACCGCCTACGCCGACATTGCAGTGTTTTATCGAACGAACTCTCAAACGCGTGCGCTTGAAGATCTGTTGATTCGCGGTGCCGTGCCATATCGAGTGCTCGGTGGCACGAAGTTCTATGATCGGGCCGAGATCAAAGATGCGATGGCCTATCTCACGAGCCTCGCCAACCCTTACGATCCGATTGCGTGGTCTCGATTGCTCGGCGCGCCCAAGCGCGGCATAGGCCCGATGGCAGAGGCGCATCTCGCCAACTTTCAAGAGCAGCACGACCTGTCATTTCACGAGGCGATGTGGAGGGCTGAGGAGCTCGGCTTCGGCCCGAAGCTGCGCGATTCAGTGCTGGCCCTTGGTGATCTGTTACTGCAGGCTGCTCGCATGGCCGCAGGTGGGGGGGCAAGCGACGACCCAGAAGCTCAGAAGCAACCAGCGCCGGTTGCTGACGTGCTTAAATTCATCCTGGATGAAACCAAGATGATCGAAAAGTTGCGTGAAAAACGAGACCCTCAAGACGAGGCTCGTGCTGAAAACCTCGAAGAATTGGTTTCAGTTGCCCGTGAGTTTGACGTTCGCCAACCGGGTGCCGGGCTGCTCGAGTTTTTGACCGAGGTGAGTCTGGTCGCTGCCGTTGATGAACTTGACGATGAGAGCGGCACCGTGTCCCTCATGACACTGCACACCGCCAAGGGGCTCGAGTTTCCGGTGGTGTTTATTACCGGCGTTGAAGAGGGGCTGTTGCCTCACCAAATGTCTGTTGACGAAGTGGGTGGCGTGAACGAAGAACGTCGACTCATGTACGTGGGCATCACCAGAGCCCGCACACGGTTGTATCTGACGCTCGCCAGCACTCGTTCCACCTTTGGTGATGTCAATGTGGCAATGCCCTCACGTTTTTTGCAAGAGATTCCTGAACACCTGATTGACTGGCGCCAGTCGCCTGGCGAGGTCACTGGTCGGGCCGGCACCGAATCGAGAGCCTTAAACGCACCCAGATCGGGTTCGCGGCCTGTGCGGGGTGGGTCGAGTCGTGGCACTGAGTCTGCGGTGGCGTTTGGTCGATCTCACTCAGGTGGTGCGGCAGTTGCGGAGCCGGCGAGCGGGGGCATGCAATCAGCACTCGATCAGTGGCGTGAACGCAAACGCCTCGCGCGTGAAGCGCAGCAGGCAGGTGGCGGGTTTCCAAACATGGTTGGCAGCAGTATTCGTGACAACGGTGATTTGGTGCTGTCGCCCGGCGACCGAATTCGTCACGAGGACTACGGTGTTGGCTTGGTCACCTCGGTGACCGGAGAAGGATCGAAGCGCGTTGCTCACGCCGTGTTCGAGTCGGTCGGTGAGCGCAAATTGCTCATCAAATTGTCACCGATTGAAAAAATCGACCAAGGGTGAGTGGTCGGAGTAAAACGAATGTAACCGCAGTTGAGCGGTGGTAGGCTAAACAGGCAAAGTTTATCTTGATGTCGAGAGATTTTACCTCTCTCCCCATCTCAACAACACGAAGGACTGTACGTGGATCTGTACGAGTACCAGGCACGAGATTTATTCGAACATTACGGAGTGCCGGTGCTTGCCGGCATCATCGCTGACACCCCCGAAGAAGTGCGCGCGGCCGCAGAGAAAATCGGCGGCGTCGTTGTGGTCAAGGCGCAGGTGAAGACCGGCGGCCGCGGCAAAGCTGGTGGCGTCAAAGTCGCGAAGACCCCAGACGAAGCCTACGAGGCAGCCAAATCCATTCTTGGCCTCGACATCAAAGGTCACGTGGTCAAGCGGGTCATGGTTGCCCAGGGCGCCGACATTGCTGAAGAGTTCTATTTCTCGGTGTTGCTCGATCGCGCAAACCGGTCTTACCTGTCGCTCTGCAGCGTCGAGGGCGGCATGGAGATCGAACAGCTTGCCGTCGAAAAACCTGAAGCGCTCGCTCGCATTGAGGTTGATCCCGTGGTTGGCATCGATGCGGCGAAAGCCGAAGAAATTGCTCGTGCAGCGAGATTCCCTGAAGCACTCGTCAGCAAAGTCGTGCCAGTGTTCCAAAAACTCTACGAAGTCTACGTTGGCGAAGACGCCACCCTGGTCGAGGTGAACCCGCTTGTGCTCACCGGGGCTGGTGAGATCATCGCCCTCGACGGCAAGGTCTCGCTCGATGAAAACGCCGAGTTCCGCCAACCGGGCCACGACGCACTCGCAGACAAAGCTGCCGAAGATCCGCTTGAGGCAAAAGCAAAAGCTCAAGACCTCAACTATGTGAAGCTTGACGGCGAAGTTGGTGTCATCGGAAACGGTGCCGGTCTGGTCATGTCAACTCTCGATGTGGTGGCCTATGCAGGCGAGCGCCACGGAGGAGTGAAGCCAGCCAACTTCCTGGACATTGGCGGCGGTGCCTCTGCAGAGGTGATGGCAGCCGGCCTCGACGTGATTCTCGG
>CAYSQG010000032.1:3578-6989 GCA_964433255.1 uncultured Leucobacter sp. | reverse complement strand
ACAACGTCTTCTACCTCCCCGGCACACTGATGAACGTCGTGGCAAACACTGATTTATATGCCATGTGGCGCGCAATTCCTGAGGTACCAGCAGACAGCCCCATCAACATCAATGTTGAACCCGGTCAACCTATCGGTGGAGGCGAAGTCGACTACGTGATCGACGGCCCACCCTCGTCTGTGGTGTGTACTCCGACCACTGACCCAGTTAATTTCTGGAACATTTCGGTGACGTCAATCGACCCGGCGGGTTCAACTATTGAACTGGATGCCGGCTGTCCACCAGCCAACGGCGATATTTACGGTTCAACAGTGCTTCCGCAAGATATTCCTGAGGGCATCTACGAGATTGTCTACGAGAGCGAATCAGGTGAACAGATCATTCGCTACTTCGAGGTTGGGCCGAATGGCACCTTCGAAGGTCAAAGCAACACGAAGATCATTCGCCAACTCGCGAACACGGGCGCCCAAGCGAACCCGTTCGCTCAAATCGTGGTGCCGGCGCTCATTGCGCTACTCGTGTTCGGTGGGCTCACCATCGCGCTCATTGGGCGCAAGCGCAAACAGAAGGCCGCGAAACAGCCCGACAGCGAGTGAACGTTCACAGCTGACGCATAAGTTTCGCGCGCAAACTGAAGGCATGAAGAACACCGCACGCCTACTCCTGACCACCGCCACTGTCGCCACGTTGGGGGTCACCCTTGCTGGTTGCACGATCAACATTGGGGTGCCAGGCCAGCAAGACAAACCAGGCAACATGATGAGCTCCGAACAAAATAGTTCCGGCTACAGTCAGCGTGATCTCATGTTTGCGCAAATGATGATTCCGCACCACCAGCAGGCGGTCGACATGTCGACGCTCGCCGAAAAGCAAACCACAAACGCTGAACTGTTGGCGCTTGCGAAACAGATCAAAGACGCGCAGGCCAAAGAGATTGAGCAAATGCAGGGGTGGCTGGAGGCGTCAGGCGACACCGGTGGCGACATGAACATGCAGGGTGACATGGGTCACGATGGCGGCATGATGGACAACGGCATGATGGACGACATGATGGGCGGCATGCTCACCGACGAAGAGTTCGACCGACTTGCCGGCATGTCGGGTGCCGAGTTTGATCGATACTTTCTTGAGAGCATGATCGTGCACCACGAGGGCGCCCTGCAAATGGTTCGCATGATCACGAACTCGTCAAACGCTGAAGCGAAAGCGCTCGGTGAATCTATCGTCGAAAGCCAGACCGCTGAGATCGAGCAAATGAAACAAATGCTCGCTGAAATGTGAGGCGGTTCGTTATTCTACGAACAGTGGCACGAGTACGGCGGCTGTCATCTCGCGTGCTGAGCGCTACTCCACAAACAGTGGCACGAGTGCGCCAGAGAACACCTGCCAGGCGAGCACACTCTTCGCGATGAGGCTGAGTGTGATGTACATGCGTTCACCGCGCAGGTAGCTCTTCCATCCGCCAACCTGTGCGTACTGCAAGGCCTGGTTAAAGGCGAAGGTGTTGAAGAAGAAAAACAGCGAGATGATGATGCCGATCACAAAACCTGGCACCTCTGCGGCGCTCGTTGATCCGGGTTGCAGAGTGTAGATGAGAATAACGACCCAGGGCACGATGCCGGTGAGGCATCCGAAGATAAAGGGCAGGAACTGCTTGTTGCCTGGGGTTTCGTATTTTTCTTGCAACGCACCAAACATGATCATTGATGCGTTCACGGCGAAGATGGAGAAGAGTGCGGCGAAGTCGGTGACTCCGGTGAGTTGGGCGATGAGCCAGATCATGACTGAGGAGCTGAGCGAGTACTCGGTCCACCTGAAGTAGTTGTGTTGCTGGGTGAGCCCGCGTGCGTAGCGTTGGAACACACGCGGCATCGACACGAGGAAGTGGAAGAACGCTGAGAGGAAGAGGAAGGTGACGACTCCGAGGCCGAGGTTCACTTCGAAGAGGGTGACGCGTTCGGTGGGCAGGTCGACGCCGGGTGGGCCGGTCATGTAGTCGGCAGTGGCGGGGAAGAGCACCTGGGTGCTGAGTTGGGTGAGCACGAACAGGAAGGCTGCGCCCTGCAGCAGGTGGAGTGTGCCGGCCACAATGTTGTAGGCGCGCAGGCGTTTGATCTGTTCGTCTTCGGTGCGAATTTTTTTCGCCATGTGCATGCCCCTGAGGTGGTTGTGGTGGTGAGGAGCTGTCGCGCCCTACTGCCAGTTTGGCGGGCGGGCGGGGTGAAGTCAAAGTTTTGGGGTGAACCAGCCGGGGTGCGGGGTTGCACCAGCTGGCGACTGGCAGGGGAGAGTTTGTTGGCTCCGCGTTGAACTCTGCGTTATAGCGAGATTTCACAGTCTGAGCCATCATGAAACTTGGAAAACGTGCCGGACATACTCTGAATCCCCCTGTAACCAAGGCCTTTATTGCTGCGTCACCCCTCCACTTGACTAGAAGATAAATGCATGAAATAGTTTTCAGTAATAACTTTTCTAGTAAGGAGTCTGTTGAACGTCGAACTCTGGATGTGGCTGAGCGTCCTCGCACTCATCCTGGTCATGCTCACCATCGACCTCGTCGCACACCGCACCGCCCACGAAATCAAAGCCAAAGAAGCCGCACTCTGGTCTGGCTTCTGGGTGCTCACCGGCATCGCGTTCGGCGTCGTCATCTGGGTCTACGCCGGCGCCGAATTCGGCCAACAATACTTCTCAGGCTTCGTGATCGAAAAATCACTCGCCATCGACAACGTCTTCATCTGGGCACTCATCTTCACCAGCTTCGCAGTACCCCGCAAATACCAACACCGCGTGCTCTTTCTTGGCGTACTCGGTGCCCTGGTGTTCCGTGGCATCTTCATCGCCCTTGGCGCCACCCTGCTCGAACGATTCGCCTGGATCCTCTATATCTTCGCCGCATTCCTCATCATCACCGGCATACACATGCTGCGCACCCGCAACCAACACGCCAACCCCGCCGACTCCCGCTTCTACCGTTGGTTCAGCAAAGTCGTTCCAAGCACCCCTATCTACTACGGGCAGCGATTCTTGGTACGCAAAAACGGAGTACTACTCGCCACCCCCCTGCTCAGCGTGCTCGTGCTTATCGAATTCACCGACATCGTGTTCGCCGTCGACTCTATACCGGCGATCTTCGCCGTCACCTCAGAGCCCTTCCTCGTGTTCACCGCAAACGCGTTCGCCCTGCTCGGCCTCCGCGCCATGTACTTCCTGCTCGCCGACCTCGTGCACCGCTTCATCTACCTCAAAGTTGGCCTCGCCCTGATCTTGGTGTGGGTTGGCCTGAAGCTCAGCCTGCACGACGTCTTCAAAATGCCCACCTGGATCTCGCTGACCGTCATCATCCTCATCATCACCACGGCCATCGTCGCCAGCTGGATCAAAAGCCGCGGCACCCCTGCGACCGAACAC
>CAYSQG010000032.1:0-3478 GCA_964433255.1 uncultured Leucobacter sp. | reverse complement strand
GGCCAACGCAAGGTGACCCAGAATCAGCAGGCACACGCTCGAACCCAGTCGCAAGATCAGGCCAACACCCAACCACAGCAACAATCGCCGCACCGCATGAAGCCACAGAGACCGAAATACAGCAACTGGAGCCACTGTGGAAGAGAATGTAACCATGGCTCATTGGACATTTCTCACCCACCACGCCCACGTGCTGGTCGCCATCTCGCAAACACCAGAGCTGACGGTCGACCAGATCGCTGCGCAGGTGGGCATCACCTCCCGAGCCACCGCAAGCATTCTGAACGACCTCGTTGAAGCGGGTTATGTCGAGAAAGAAAAAATCGGGCGCCAAAACCACTACACCATTCACGCCGACACCCCCCTGCGTCACCCGCAAAACCAACAGACCAACGTCGCCGCGCTGCTCGAACTCTTCGCAACTCACTAACACGCAACCGGTCAGCTGCGAAAGAGACAGCAGACGCCGTCCGCTCCGGAGTTGATCAAATCACCATCGAAAGTGACGAGTCAATTGTCAGTGCCGACAGGAAACTCATTTCAAATCTTTTACGCGCAGAAAAAGCAGTACACATTCGTTTTCAACACACATCTCCGCATGAACACCCACTGCTTTGGGTAAGCGACGCCCTTGCTTGGTGTTATTCGAGTGGCGGCGATTGGATGAGACGTTCTGAACCTTTAGTCAAAGGCAGAGTCGTGAAGTTGTAATAAAGCGTGAACCTGGCCCGTCGTACCGTCCGGAAGACTGCCAGGTTCTGAGGGCTACTGCCCGCCGCTCATTAGATCATAGCTCAGACGCAAGGGGGGCAATGGCAACCGGTCATAGACTGAGGGCATGGAAAGTCTGACACGGCACACTGACTATGGCGATGCAGGGCTCGAGATCGAAGACCTTGACCCCAACCCTCTGACCCAGCTCGCTGCCTGGCTCAAAGAAGCCGAGGCCGCCGACATTTTCGAACCGAACGCCATGGTCATCAGCACCATCGACCCCGACGGAACCCTCAGCTCCCGCACCGTGCTTCTCAAAGGCCTCGACGACACCGGCCTCGAGTTCGTCACCAACTACCAGTCACGCAAAGGGCGAGCCCTTGCCGCACACCCCACCATCTCGGCGGTGTTTCCTTGGTATCAGTTGAAGCGCCAAATCATTGTTACTGGCACTGCCGAACGGGCCAATGCCGCAGCCTCCGACGCTTACCACGCGAGGCGACCGCGCGGGGCGCAGCTTGCCGCCTGGGCGAGTGAACAATCTCAACCCGTCGCAGATAAATCGGTGCTTGAAGATCGCCTGGCTCATTACGAGCAGCAATTTGCAGACCTCAAAGAAGTGCCCCGACCCGAGAAATGGGGGGCGTTTCGCATCACCCCCACCGCGTTCGAGTTTTGGCAGGGTCGCTCCATGCGGTTCCACGACCGGTTCCGGTTCGAACTCGACCCGGCGGGTGCGTGGCAGGTGACCCGACTGCAGCCCTAGGTCTACGGATGGTTGTCGAATCATACATTTGGTCACACGAGATAATTCTCTCCGAGTAGAAGAAGAGCAACCTCGCGAAATGATTCCACTACCTGGGTGAGCGGCTGGCCTTGATCGGCCAATAAATCTTTCACCAATAACTCATAAGGGCTTTCGAGCTCTACTGGGTGAACAAGCTCCAATGATTCGAGCAAGACTGCAAACGGGTTTTGGAAAAATTCCTGGTCTTGAGAGGCAAACTGCAGACGGTCTAGTTCAACAGCACATGTGAATGCTTTTTGCACTTGAGACCAATCAGTCACATTACTTTTCATTGCATGAACGTCGTAAATGTGACGAATGAGCCTTTCTTCAAATTGGTCTGTATTTTTGTATATTTCTCGTGTTCTTCGCAGGTATGAAACGACTTTTTCAGCAAGTGTTTCTTCGAAAGCTTTACAACTTATTTGAACGGGCAAAGAAAATTTTTCAAGATGGTCACCCAGAAGCGTCTTTGTATTAACATGTATGGGAGTGAGGGCCAAATTTCGCGTTGAAAAATCGAGTTTTATTTCTGGTCGCAAGCTAGCCACTTGATCAAATGCTGGTTCATATTGAAGGTTAAAGCCAAAATATTTATATCTATTTTGGGGTTCGATTTTCGAAACAGTAAAACCCTCGTGAGTCAGGTGCTGAAGCATTTCATCGCGAATACTTCTCAACATTTTTCGCTCAGCGTTTGAAGTTAACCCATTTTTGATTTCTAGAGTGATATCTATGTCTTCAGACATGCGTTCAATAAATCGAAATGCCTTCACCAGGCTGGTTCCACCACCAAAGTGAAACGTTGCCGAATCATGGTCAAACTTTTCTAAAGCTTCGAGAACGAAACTGATGTGAATGTCCTTTTCAAACGCTGCTGGCTGAAACGTTGACAGCCCTTCGTTTACAACGTCACGTATCGCGTCAATTTGATCGAGGTCGAGCCTTCTCAATGATCACCTCTTGACCGCCGAGTCGCAGCTTGCGTTGCACAGGCTTTGAGGTAACAAATGTAATTCCCATCGGAATCTGTGTTGAGACCCCTGAAATGTAGTCTTGCTGGGCTTTGCCAGGTCGAGGGTCCGCTCTGAGTCTCTCAAGAGTCTCTTGAGCCAGTTCAGCCAGCGTTTTGATGGGCACCCGTGCACCGGTGATTGAACTGGTTCGCGCGGGGGTGTACACCCCATAACCAATTCGAATCAATTTACCTTCAGACTGTAGATCTTGAAGCGCGCGAGTCACCCTGCTGGCCGAGCCGTATTTCTCAAAGTCAGAACGGAGAAACACCGCTCGACGTTTGGTGTTACGAGCCACGGCTCGTGAAATGGATTGTTTAGTGGTTAAGCTCATAAGTTTCCCGATAAATAATGTGCGCTTTAAAAAACTATAACAGGTCAAAATTGCTTAAAAATCATTGTTTATGAAACTAGAAAATGTGCGCTTTAAGGGTTCATTGAAATCCTCCTCTGCTTTCTCGTCGTCAACATCTCGCTCATCAATGATCACCCACTTGTAGCCGTAAACAGTGAACATTGAACAGTGAACAAATTTTCAGGTGTTTCAAAGGTGCGGTCAATAAGCTGAGAGCATGAAATGCCCAAACGATAACAGCACCTTGGTCATGAGCGATCGCAGTGGAGTCGAAATCGACTACTGCCCTGAATGCCGAGGGGTGTGGCTCGACCGCGGCGAACTCGACAAGATCATCGACCGGGCTTCTGCGCAAACCCCGGCCACTGCCGCAGCGCCCCAACAACCGGTGCCGCCGCAACACTACTCTCAACCACAGGCACCACAGCAGTACTCGCAGCCAGGCTACGACCCACGTGGCGGGTACCCCAAGCGCAAACGCGAAAATTGGCTCTCTGAGCTGTTTGACTAAATGTGAGATTCGCTAAGTCGCCAATTGCACCGGTGTCAACAGTGAACGGTGCTAGTTCGTTTCTGATTCCGCGCGGGTCACCCAGTCTTGCAGCG
>CAYSQG010000031.1:0-7030 GCA_964433255.1 uncultured Leucobacter sp. | reverse complement strand
GCAGCACGGTGTAGGGCAGCTGTTCGGTCACAGGTGGAGTGTAACAGTCGCGTCTTCTGAACACGTGGGGTGCAACTGACTGTTTTCAATAAGTGCTGCATGCCTGTAGGACAAAAACAGCGAACGCTCCAGTGTTCATCACCACTGGAGCGTTCGTTTCGCAAAGGAAACGTTCTAGATGGTTGGTCGCTTGTCAGCCCAAGGTTGCAGCGTTTCAAATGCAAACGCAGCATTGAGCACATCTTGGTCACGATGGTGACCTCCCGCGAGTTGGAGACCTACCGGGCGGCCATCTGCAGTGAACCCACACGGAATCGAAATTGCAGGTGTCGTCGTCATGTTGTACGGCCAGGTCAAGCACCAGCGCAACAATCGGTCTTGCAGTGATTGCCGCTCAAGATACTCAGGCTCAAAGCGAGTTACCGGGTACGAGGCAACCGTATTGGTCGGCGAGGCAAGAATGCGATGGTCGCGCATAAACAGTTCGAAGGCGTCATAGTACCTACCTCGGAACATGTCAGCACGGGCAATGTCATCTCCCGAGAGTTTGCGAGCGTAGAGCACCAACTCAATGAGTTCGTCATCGAGTTCACCACGCATTGACTCAAGGTCAAACAGCTCACCGAGTGCGGCCATCCCTGGAACCCACAAGCCATCCCACATAGCCTTACCAGCGTCGGTCCACTCAGGTTGCGCTTCAACGACTTCAGCCCCAGCGTCGGCGAACTTCTGCACAGCCGCACGAACAATTGCTGAAATCTCAGCATCAACGTGAATATCGAGGCCTAACGTCTCTGAATAGGCAATGCGCCAACCACTGAGGTCTCCGTTGAGATGTGCAAGAAACGACTCTGGTGGGTCTGGCATTGAGAGCGGGTCTCGGGAGTCATGGCCAGCGGTCACGTCAAGCATCAGCGCAGCATCGGATACTGTTCTGGTGATTGGCCCATGGAACAGATACGTCGAGTATCTCTGCACCGTATCGACGAATGGAATCCTGCCGGTTGAGGGTTTCAACCCCACGACGCCGTTCAACGAGGCGGGAACACGAATTGACCCGCCGCCGTCACTGCCCTCTGCCAACGGGCCAAGACCAGCTGCAACTGCCGCACCGGCACCACCGCTAGAACCACCAGCCGAAAGTTCTCTGTTCCAAGGGTTTAGTGTTGCGCCAAAAAGATGGTTTGTTGTTTTACCACAGTAGCCAGCTTCGGGGGTGTTGGTTCGCCCGATAAAGAGACCGCCAGCATCCCTCAATCGCTCGACAACTGGTGCATCAAACGCACCAAGGTTGTCTTTCAAGGCGACCATCCCGTTGGTCAGTGGCAGACCCTGCTGCGGGGTGAGGTCTTTGATGGTGTAGGGGATACCGTGCAGCGGGCCATGAGCCTTTCCTGCTGCCTGATCTTCATCAAGCTGAGCTGCGTCAGACATGATCTGCTCTGGATCCCAGAAGACAATCGCATTGATAAGTGGGTTGACTGCTTCTATGCGTTCAACCATTGCAGTTGCGATTTCACGAGCAGAAAGCTCCCCCGATTGAACCGCTGCGACCATTTCTGTTGCTGGCATCCAGGTTATTTCTTCACTCAATTTACGTTCTCCTTTGGTAACAATGTGTTGTGAAACTCAGAGGATGCGCTATCGACGCTTTTCTGAGAAATAGTTCAGTGCGGCAGCAATAACAAGCACCACACCAGTAGAGACTTGCTGCACAAAACTTGGTGCACCGATCATGACCAGACCGTTTTGCAGCACCCCAAGAAACACGACTCCGACAGTTATGCCAAAGAGGGAACCGCTTCCGCCAAAAAAGCTCACGCCGCCGAGGAGAAGTGCGGTCAGGAGTGTCACCTCAAAACCCGAACCCATACTTGCTGATGCTGTGTTGAGACGTGAAGCACTGATGATCCCGCCAAGACCAGCAGCGAGAGCTGTCAAAACATACAAAGCAAAAGGAACGGCTCTTACCTTAATCGCTGAAAGATAAGCTGCTTCACGATTTGAACCGATTGCAAAAATGTGGCGACCAACCGGCAGCCCTTTCACAACGAAGACTCCAATAGCGAGAACAATAAACGCAAGTACTACTGGAACAGGAATGCCAAACAGTTGCGAGCCGCCAATGTTCTGAAAAGAAGGTGGGTAACCAATCGTGGGAATACCGCCAATGCCAAGTGATATACCACCGATCAACGCGAGCATACCCAGCGTCACAATGATCGGAGAATACCCGAGCACAGTTACCAGAAAGCCATTGACAGATCCTGCAAGTGCAGCAACGAGCAAGGTAATAATGACTGCGAGTGGAGTATCGAGGCCAGCTTTTGTTAACAGCAAACCCGCGGTCACCGCTGATAACCCGATGACAGATCCCACAGAGAAGTCAACATATCCGGAAATAAGAAGCAAACCTGCTGGAATGCTCAAAATCAACAGCACTGAAAGATCGAGAAGGATACCCCTCACATTTCCAATCGTCAGAAACGCACTGTTTGACGATTGAAAGATGGCTATCATCAGAATCAGACCAAGAAACAGCACGTTACGCCGTAAAAAATCGGCCCTTCGCAATGTGCCAAGCTTTGAACTCTTTTGTTCTCCAGTGTCCTTACCTACACCTGGTATTTGGGTGGCGTTCGATGGTTTCTGAACAGTTTCACTTGTTGCGCTCATGAGGCTCCTTGTACATGTGATGAAGTTGCGTGTGGTGCTTGGCCATCAGCCTGAGCACCGTTCGTTGACGGAATATCGCTATAGATGTCTGAAGCCAACGCAATCAATGCTTCTTCGGTGATGTCACTTCGATTGAGTTCTGCAACAACCACACCCCGAGAGAACACCATGACGCGATCTGCGAGTGCCACAGCCTCCTCTGGGTCATTCGTCGAAAGAATCACCGAGGTGTTGCGTTCGAGACAGGTCCATTCGATTGCTCGATAGAGGTCTCGTCGTGCACCGATGTCCACGCCTTGCGTTGGTTCATCGAGCAAAATCACCGACGGTTGCTTAGCGCCACCTATTGCCCTACCCACTACAGCTTTCTGCTGGTTGCCGCCAGAAAGTCGGCCGGTTGGCATAGCTTCGACATTGCCGAGACCAACTGTTTCGCGGGCAAAAGCCCATTGCTTCTGCTCAAGACGATGGTTTCGAGCGCCTCGCGAAAGGGCGGAAAAGCTCGACATGAGCACATTGTCAAACGTATTCAGTTCAGCAAAAATGCCATCTTTACGACGATCAGGGCCAACATAGACAACCCCAGAGTTTCTCGCCAGTCGCAACGAGGGTTGCTTCGCACCAGTTTCAGCAAAATTCACTGTGCCAGTGCTGTGTTGCAAACCGGCGAGTGCGCGAAGAAACTCTCCGCGGCCGGATCCCAGCATGCCGAACAACACAAGCACCTCACGTTCACGGACGTGCATGTTCACTGGGCCAAAGCCCTCACCTCTGAGAGCGCTTGAAGACAGGGCAACGATTCCGTGTTCACGAGGGGTTATCGGTTCTGAAGTTGCATTTCCTTTTGAAAGCAATCGCACCAGTGATTCGTGGTCAAGACTGCTTGCATAATCATGAAACTGCACCCTACCGCCCTCAAGCACAGTGACATCATCAGCAAGTCGCTCCACTTCAGAGAGAAGATGGGTGACATAGACGATTCCTATGCCACGAGATTTGAGCGTATTGATCAACACAGAAAGCGCTTGCGCCTCACGGTTCGAAAGAGAGGCGGTTGGCTCATCCAAGATGAGCACTTTTGCATCACGCTGAAGCGCTTTCGCTATTTCAACGAGTTGCCGTTGGGCAGTTGAGAGACTGCCCACAATATCGATCGGGTTGCACACCGCGCCGAGCTCAGCGAGCAGCGATGCAGAACGTTCCTCTTGCGCCCGTCGATCAATTCTCCCATTTCTCATTAATTCGTGACCGAGAAAAATGTTGTCAGCAACAGTCAAATCGTTGACCAGTGATAAATGCTGGTAAATTACCGCGATGCCTTGTTCGATTGCAACCGATGGCGTCCATTTTGCCGGAGTGACGTCACCGATCGTGAGGTTTCCCTCATCAGGTTTCTGCGCGCCTGACAACAGCGAAATAAGCGTTGATTTTCCGGCACCGTTGTGCCCGAGCAACGCGTGCACCCTACCCGGATGCACACAGAAATCGACCTCACGGAGCGCATACGTTGCGCCGTACCGGCGCGAGAGACCCGTGCCCTGAAGCACGGGCCTCTCGCTCTGAGGTGAAGCGACTCCAGTTACATCTTCCGAGTACGCTTTCTCCTGCATAACCGATCCTCCGATCTCTATTAACCGAGGTACTTGTCGAGTTCGGGGCTACCAGCGAACACCAACTCAAAGTTGGCAACGTATCCGCCGTCACCGGTTTTTTCGAGCAGCTGGATCGGCATCTCTGCAAGAGCTTTGCCTGTCTCGTTAATGTCCAGCACAATCGTTGCCCGCAATACGGTGTCATTTGCTTTCAGAGCTTCAAGCACCTGAGGGGCACCATCATTGCCGGCAACAAAGACAAGATCACTCGCGGTTTTACCAGCTTCTTTGAAGCCCTGAGCGAGACCAAGTGAAACGTCATCATTTAGGCCAAGAGCACCAACGAGCGCAGGGTTTTTCGCAAGCTCAGCACGAGCAGCGGCGAGACCTTCATCCGTGGTAACCGCAGGCTGTTGCACAACAGAGAATTTTGGAGCGAGTTCAGCCATGGCTTCGAGCATGCCGGTGGTGCGGGTCCGACCAAGATCACTGGTGTCATTGGTTGTCACCAAAACACTGCCAGAGTCAACACCGTTCTCTTCAGCCCACTGCACAAATCCCTCAACTTGGGCACGGCCGGTCGCTTCACCAGCAAAATCGATGAAGCCATCCTCGCCATCAATGTGGGTGCCATAGTTGATCCACTTAATTCCTTTAGACTGCGCCTGCTCCATCAGAGAAACGACTGAATCTGGCTCGATCGGGAAGGTGACAATCGCAGCAACATCTGAGTTGATGAGGCTGGTGAGGTTGCTGATTTGACGATCCAATGCCGCATCTGGGTTGTCAGTGGTTACAACGGTGTAACCCGCCTCTTCAGCGTTGTCTTCCATGAGACCGAGGATCACTGAATAAATGCCGAGTGAAGTGAACGGGTAGTCAAAAGCAATTTTTTTCGAAGTTCTTGCTTCAGCAACAGTGTCACCTCCGCTGTTCACGTCAGCTGCGCTGGTGCACGCACTGACAAGAAGCATTGCGGCTGTTGCGAGTGCAACCGCCAACAGCCGAAATGGCTTTCGGCTGCCACTGGTGAGTGTTAAGGCCATGATTTCCTCCATTGAAATGTGTGAGTTACACCAAGCGGCGGGAGCCTGAAAGGGCAGCGTTGCCCGCATGGTGTACCCATTCAACCGATAATGCGCAGTGGTCTGCTATCGGTCGAATGACCGATATTTCAGCAACACTTCATCTCGGGAGCGAATGACAAAAACGTTCTGTGTCACCAAGAACGAACTTTGAGGTGTCTGACTATGTGGGCTTAGGCTAGGCCGAGGCGAAGGGCTCTTACCGCAATTTCTACCCTGGAATGTGCATCAAGTTTTCGAAGCACATTTTCGATGTGAGTTGCGACAGTTCTTTTTGAAATATGCAGCACGTCTGCAATCTCAGGATTTGAAGCTCCCTGAACCACAAACCGAATCACTTCAACCTCGCGTTGCGTGAGCCCAAGTCGATCAATCTCAAGTTGAGTGGATATCGCGTCTTTGAGAAAAGACGTCAGTGAATCAATGGCCTCAAACTGTTGGTCGCTGAGAGTTTCCAAGCGAGTATTCACATGGATCGAACCAAGTTCCCTGCCCTGTTGATCCTGCAAAGAAACTGACGACCCGTTGCGGTAGCCAGCAGGAATGAGCCAGGTCCTGGCTTGGAACCCACTCTTGAAGACAGGTGTCCACTCATCAAACGGTTTGTTGACTGCCTTAATTTGTGCGAAGTAGGGATCGTTCACTACGAACGTAGAGCAAACGTGGTCGACGCACTCTTGGGGGTACCCAGAGGAGTAGAGAACTTTATGGGCTTGTGAATCAGCCGACGTTGCGGTGACTATGAGTGCGTTGAAGCCGCTCAACGAAAGGAACGCGGTAGCAGATTTGCGAATTTTCAAGACCGGCTCTTGGGAGGCAGCAAGAGTTACAACGTCAGTGAAAGTTAACATCCCGGCCCCCTTGCTGATGTCAAGATCTACACATTATTATTGTACAGCGCTGTGTTTGGAGCGTTTTGCCCAAACGCAACAGTACAGAATTTGCCTCAGTACAGAATTCACCCCACTTCACCTAGGCTGTGCACATGACAAGTTTGTTGAAAAGCTCGTTGACCTTGGGCATCCTGGCCATTGCCTTAACACTCACTGGATGCGCCACAGCAGCGCCAGACGTGACAGGCACCTGGGGTGAACCTGACGTGGCGGGCAAGCCGTCGCTTGAACTCACATCCTCGGGGGAAGTCAGCGGCACCGACGGCTGCAACCGACTGATGGGTAGCTACACAGTCGAGGGCAATACCGTCACGTTCGGTGAGCTTGCCTCAACGATGATGTTTTGTGAGGGCGTTGACACCTGGCTGGTTGGTGCGGCAACCGCGACCGTGAGCGGTGACGAGATGACCGTGTTCAACAGTGACGGCAAGAACATCGGCTCACTGGAGAAAGCTTGACGTGTTCACCTCGCTGAGCAGCAGGTAGCTCTAGTAAGAATTAGGTCACTATTTCGGCATCGATCTTGGGCTTAGTTACGTGCCCTGCTCATTTTTCTCAAATCCGAAGGGCGTCGCGAGAGCGATGAGCGCCTCGTTGTGCTTCAAGAACGGGGGCATCCACGGGGGGTTAAAGCGGGCATACAGCACGTTCCCGGTGGTGTTGAGCCCCTCATGCGCTGCGGCACGCTGCAACTCGGCACCCTTTGCATGCAGCCGATCAACCCTCGACGAGCCACGAAACGACAACACTGCGGCGTCGAAACCGGCGATGTGTTTCGTTTCTA
>CAYSQG010000030.1:3403-7401 GCA_964433255.1 uncultured Leucobacter sp. | reverse complement strand
GAGTCCTCGATCATTCTTACGCTAGCCGGGCCTGGGCTGCTCCTCGCGTTCGTGCTCGTCGCACGCAGCCGAAAAGCGCCCTAACCCGACAGCCTAACTCGCCACAGCTCACCTCAGACGAGCTGCTGGGCCGGCACGCAGCGCAGGCTTCGAGAGTAGAATAAAAAAAGAGCGAGACATTTACTCCTCACCCAATGTTGAAGCGAAGGATCTTATATGCTGCACAACGACATTCCCACCAGAGCTCAGGTTGAGCGTCTCGCACAGGTCGAAGATGGGTTGCGTGTGAGCATCTACCTTGAGAGTGGCGTGCAACCGCAACAGGGCGAAATGGCTCGTATCGCACTTAAAGATCAGACCCGCGAAGCCGAAGAAAAACTTGCCGCACTCGGTGCATCAAACCGAGAAATTACTGCCATTCGCGAACACCTTGAAGACATTGAAAACGATGCTGCGTTCTGGCTCAAGCAGTCACGCAGTCTCGCTGTGTTCGCCAGCGAAAACTCGGCCACCGTGTTTCGTCTGCCCAACCGACTGACCCCCAGCACAACGGTTGGCCCGCGCTACAGCGTGAAGCAGTTGCTGCGCACGCTGAGCTTTCCGCAAGCCGCCTACGTGCTTGCGCTGTCCATGAACGACGTGCACCTCGTTGCGATCACGCCCGACAACGAGCCACGCAAAGTCGACGCACCTGAACTCCCTCGCGACTTCGACCACGCGGTGCGCGAGCACGTGCACACCGGCTCAACCGTTGCCGGCAAAATGCAGAACCAAGAGGGTGAAAAAACCCGTCTGCGTCAGTTCGCTCGCATTGTTGACCGCGGGGTTCGCCAGGCGCTCGGTTCAACGCAGCTGCCCATTATCTTGGCCGCTGCAGAACCACTGCAGAGCATTTTCCGTGAGGTTTCCACCCTGCCCAACCTGGTGTCGCAAGCCATCGTCGGCAACGCGGAATCGTTCACTGATCTTCAATTGGCTGACACCGCGCGCGGTCTGCTCGACGAAATTTACGCAGACGAGTTGAAGCACATCGGCTCAGAGCAGGCACAGCGTGCAAACAGTGGCCGCTCAGCAACCGACCTGTCAGACATTGCTCGGGCAGCAGTCATGGGTGCGATTCAAACACTCGTGTTCGACATGGATGCCACCGCTCCTGGCAGCATCGACCCTGCAACGGGCGAACTCGTGTTGGCGGCTGACGGTGCCGACACCACCGCTGACGCACTCGAAGACCTGGTGCGTCTCGCACTTGCCTCAGACTCACGCATCATTGCGGTGCGCGAAGGCGAAGTGCCCGGTGGCGGTGACGTCGCAGCGCTGTTGCGTTACGCGGTGTAGTTTCGCAGTGCAACTGTGTTGCACTGAAAATTTACAGATGGCCCTCACCAAAACGGTGGGGGCAATTCTCGCGAGAAATAGTCAAATTTTTCACAACGCAACACTTCAATTAGTCGTGAAGGTAAAGCGTGACATTAACTTTGTCACCACCTGTTTTGCCTATTGCATCCCTTATCGACTTATTGATGGAAATTAATTTATCTTCACCTTTACGAGGAGCAAGATTTATTGCGCTTATTTGATGGCCGTCAATCGTTCCAGAAACTTTCAAAAATCCCCATGTGTTGTTAAGTTCCGCAGTCCCGGGAATGCGCAAGTGATAGGTCCATGCGCCGAAACCAGGAACGTGTTGAAGGATGAGGACCTTGTTCTCAATTAACGGAATCATTCCTCTCCCCTTACATATCCAGACGCTGACGAAAGTGGATCTAGATCCCTTCCAAAGATAAACCAGTCAGAAGTTCAAACCGATCACTTATTGAATTGCAAAACGAACGGCGCGTTACGAGAATTTCCAAACGAGTGGCACGTAGAACGCCGCCATAACGATAAAGAATGCTGCGAGAATCGAGCCGAGTTTCCAGTAGTCGCCAAACTTATACCCGCCGGGCTGCATCACCATCAAGTTGGCAGGTGTCGCAATTGGGGTAAGCAATGAAGCCGCGCCGGCGACAGCGAGAGCCATCATGAATGGTTGAACTGAAAGCTCAAGCATCTCAGCCATCGAAACCGCAATCGGCACCAAAATCAGCACCGTCGCAGTGTTGCTGATGAACTGGCCGAGCACCACAGTGATGACCGCGAGCGCGAGCAACGCCACATAGGGCGAGTAGCCCCCGATCAGCGCCAGAATGCGATCGGCCACAAGGTCAGCTGTGCCGGTCTCAATAAACGCTGTTGAGAGTGGAATCATGCCCGCAATAAGGACAACCGTCGTCCACGAGATTGACGCATACGCCCGCGTAGGGGTCACAGTTTTCGTCAGAACAAGCGCGATCGCGGCCAGCAGAGCCGCAACAGCGGGCGGAACAACACCGATAGCCAGCAAAAGAATCATCACCGCCAAAATGACAATTGCGCGCTTGGCCCCTCTGCCAAGTGGCACTTCTCGCCTAAGCGCATGGGGTTGGTTGACCGGCAAAACACGCCCATCTGAGGTGTGCCGCTGCAGGTCATCCCATTCCCCCTGCAGTAAAAGCACATCACCGGCCTGTGCCTCAAAGGCACCACCCTCGATTGGTTCACCCGCACGCGTGGCAGCGAGCAGAATGAGATCGCCACTTGGCGTCGACATGCCCGGCGCGAATGTCTCACCAATCAGCGGCGAACGAGGTGCCACAACCACTTCAGTGACCCCACGGTCATGGCCCATCAGCGCTTCAGAATGCTGGTCAAGCTCGTATTGTTTACGCAGAGTTTGCGCGTGCTGAACCAAGTTGAGTGGCATGCGCGACCCGGAACGTTCTGGCAGCAAGCGTTTTCCGAACAGCAACACAAGAATGACGGTGCCAACAACTAAGGGGACCCCGACAAGCAGAAACTCCACATAGGCGAACGGCCTGCCGCCAGCGTCTGCAGCCGCGTCAGAAATAATAATGTTCACAGGGCTACCGGTGAGCAGCAGCAGTGACCCTGCGTGCGCAGCAAACGCCATCGGAATCATCAACTGTGACGAGCGAATACCTGTTCTGGCAGCAAGCACCAACACCACTGGCAGCATCGATGCGACGGCACCGTTCACACTAATGAGTGCCGTAAGCAAAGCAACCATGCCCGATACTGCAAGCAGAACTGCAGTTCGTTTCTTACCGGCACGACCCACAAGCCACAAGCCAATCCAGTTCGTCACACCAGTCGCATCAAGCGACTCACTGACCACAAACATGGCCGCAATAAAAATAACCGCCTGATCACCAAACCCCGCTAACGCTTCAGGAAGCGTGAGTACCCCAGTGAAATACAGCGCAAGAGCAACCCCAAGAGCTACGACTCCGAGTGGCAGTCTGTTACTCACGAATGCGATAACTGCGAGTGCAAGGATGCTCAGGGTCGCCGCAATCGGATCCATTACTTGAGTCTAACTGGACGATAAGTACGCCAGGTTACGCGATATCAAATATGATGAAAAGTGCATACCACTTAAGCCGCTGTTATCAGCGCACATCGCAAGGGGAAACGATTGTCTGAGGCACGCGTCGAATCAACAACGCCAGAAAACATCACTGAAACTGTCGCTATTTCACCGATCATCAAGTTCGCGCTTTCGGCAACACTCTTTCTCACCTACGTCTTTTTTGCCCTCGCCTGGCAAGCAGGCGATCACTACGTTCGCAGTCTCGGGTTCACCACCTCACAAGCTGCCCTGCTGACCAACGCGATCACCCTGGCGCAGGTCGTTGGCAGCCTTGCCGCAGCGAACATCATGCTGAAACTCGGTACCAAAAAAGCCTTCACGCTTGCCAGTGCACTCATCGTCTTTGGCGGGTTGCTCTCGTTCACCACCACTTACCCGCTCGTCTTCTTCATTCGGTTCGTACTCGGGCTCGGCGGCGCACTCGCCGTGGTGTATCTGAGCGCAATCGTTGCGCGCATCCTCACCGGTCGCCCCTTGCAGATCGCAAACGGTGTGAACTCAGTTGCGTTCAACACCGGATTGGCCA
>CAYSQG010000030.1:0-3393 GCA_964433255.1 uncultured Leucobacter sp. | reverse complement strand
ATCGCACTGACGCTCGCCACGCAGAAGGCGAACAATCCGGTAGCCGCCATTCTCATTTGCGCCGGAATCTCTGCGGTGATACTCGTGTTCTGGCTCATCTTCTCCCGCTACGTGCCAAAGGTCAGCCAATCGACGGCCGTCAGCGACGCCAGCTACACCATGCGTGACGGGTTCAAAGAGTGGTTCAACTGGGTGTTTGCTCTTGCCTACACGGGGCTGCTGTCGTACTACATCGTCGCGTTTACGTTTATGGACCCAAGCACCATTCGTTGGGTTGTTTACGCGGGTGTCTTCGGCGCGGTTGCAGGAACGGTATCTGCGGCGCGCGTTTCTGACCGCATGAAGTCGGTCATTGTTGTGGTGAGCGCTGCGCTGCAACTGGTCTTTGCCGCCCTCGTGCTCGCACTCGCTGAAACGCAATACGAAATCCTCGTCAGCGTCATCCTCGGTTTAGTAATCTTCTTCCCGATGCCGTTCTTTGTACAGATGGCGTTCATGCGAACCGGCGTCACCCCGCGACAAATCTCGGTCACCTTCTCCATCTTCTGGGCGGTGAGCTATGCGGGCTCGGTGCTCTTCATCCAGTTGTTCGCATGGATAGCCGACCTGACTGGCGGGTTGGGCGACGATCACATTCCCGTCTCGGTGATTCCGATGATCTTCATCGTGATTGTCGAGGGCACCTTTCTGATCGGTACGATTTTGCTCGCACGTGATCTCGCAAAAATGCGCCGAGCTCAGCAGATGACATCTGCGGGGGCATAATGACTCTGCATCCAGCTTTCGCAAATTATCTCGAAGATCTCAACGTGCTCATCGCAGCAAGCAAGGCTAAAGGGGTCGAAGCCACCCCCGAAACCGCGCGTGCCGCACTTGCCAGCCTGAACCAGTTCGCTGCTGAACCAAGGGCGGTGCAGTCGGTGATCGACAGCAGTATTCAGTATGTGGATGGAGACACGACTATCACCGTGCCAGTGCGCATCTATGTGCCGCTGAATTATCGCAAAGCAGACTCGATTTTGTTTGTGCACGGTGGCGGGCACATGGCTGGCGACCTCGACGTGTATGACTGGTCGGCTCGGCGCACGGCTGAGGCGACCGACATGATTACTGTCTCGGTTGACTATCGTCGCTCACCAGAGCATCCCTTCCCTGCAGGGCTGACCGACACCTACAACGTGTTGCTTCAGTTGCCACGGCTGCTTGATGCATTCGATACCACGGGTGTGATTCACGCCGTGGCTGACTCAGGCGGTGCCGCAGTGGTCAGTTCGATTGCCATGCGCACTGCATCTGGGCTGTGGCACTCACCGATTGAGCGCCAGGTGCTGCTCTACCCGAGCTTGGACTACACCTTGAGCGGTAAGAGCATCGAAGAGTTTAAGACTGGGTACTTTCTCGAGGCAGATCGCATCAGATGGTACTTCGAGAACTACTTCCCGGTCGGTATTGACTGGAAAGCAGCCTCACCACTCTTTGGGGCAATGAACGACCAGATGCCCGACACTTTGGTCATCGCAGCAGAATACGACCCGCTGCTCTCAGAGGCTGAACAGTATGTTCAAGCTATGAACGCAGCAGGCTCTGACGCAAAGCTCACCATTGCCTCGGGCATGATTCACGCCTACACCTTCTTCGAGACCATGGTCCCTGATGAGATCGAGCAGACCTACCAGTGGATTGCCGATTTTCTCAAGGCTTAGGCTCATGAACGACGAACTCGTCGCATACAAACAGTCACGTTCGAACAGTCCGTGGATACTGCTCGTCATTGTGCTGTTCTTCGTACTCATCTGGTTCTTTGCGCAGTTTCTCATCAGCACAACTAACGAGCCAACGCTTGAACCGGGCGCAACCGGGGTGAGCAGCCCTGAAGTCAAGTCGTTCGTTGTGTGGGCGCAAACCTGGGGGGTGGCACTGTTACTTGCAGTGCTGTGCGCCACCATCATCACTGTTCGCCTGGTGCGCTGGTTGCGCATCAAACGTACCTGGCATTGGACCCGCATCGACCGGCAGCGACTGCGACTCGAACTCAACAATCTCACACCCGAACAACTGCAAGAGTTGAACCTTGCGGTCAAGACCACCGGCGCTTCGTCGGGAGTACAGCGCGGCATCAACATTGGTTGCTCACTGTTCTTGGTTGTCATTATTCTGATCGGCATCTTCGTTGTCGCATTTACCGAAGCTGGGGGCCGTTTTGTGACGAACTTGGGCGACTGGGTGACATCGATGATTGATACGGGCGGCACCGGGCAAGCCATCGTTTCGGGTGGATACGAGTACTCGTTGGGTGGCGAAGATCTCGGCGGCGGAGCGGTCGCATCTGACCAAACCTGGACCTACGTTTTTAACGAGGATGGTTCATACACGACCTTTCTCAACGGCAACCAGCAGTTCAGCGGGTCCTGGTCCCAGAGCGGCAACCAACTCACAGTTATACGTCTTTATTCCGTTCTCAAAAGGAATATAGCTAGATTCCAACCATTATCAGGAAATTCACTTCCTTATGGTTCCCTACAATTCCCGGCTTTTCCGCCCGTTTTCCGGAATCTGAACGGAACAGGAATTTCTTCTACTCACTGTGTTCGATGGTGAAAAGTTGAACAATCGCTAGTGCAAGGATCACAGCAATTTCAGCTTCTCGCTGTGTCTGATTTCGAACAACCGAACTTCCGTGACGATCGGTCTGCCCTGCCCAAAGAGTACGGGCCATTTGAAATAGCAAATCATCTTCTTCGGTTCGTTTCTCTGAGGGCTCTATCGAAAGTCGCCATTGCTCATTTTTTCGCAACACTTCAAGCGCTTTACCGAGAGTAGCTTTTGAATCGTTTGGGCTGACTCGATGCAGTAATTTGGCTTCCACGGCTTTCACGGCGTTAGAAAACGCAACATCAGGGTTTGGGTCGAGGCCGTAACAGTTCGTCCACGCAACAGCGAGATACTGTGCCGCAGCATCATCCATCGAAATCAATGACTCTGCGAGCGCCTGGACGGGCTTGCCGACCCTTCTCTCTAAGCCTCGGATCCCTCGCCTGTCACCTACAGTCCAAACTGAGCCACCTTTCTCCAAGATCTCTTTCAACTTGTTTGCGTCCGATTGGAATCCCAGCGCCATCTCGCTCAAGAGGAAATCGATCAAAATGAAGCTCTCGGAAGCCTCAAGGGTCTGAAGAAAAATCGTTAAGTTTTCTCCATCAATTCGCCCCGTAAGGGGATTGGCGTTGCGCGTTTTCAAGTCGAAGTTTTGGAGCACTTGTGAGTTAACGTGGATCGTCCCGTACGGATCGCTAGATGCTATCTGGCCGAAGATCCACCTCCCAAGGGGGATTCTTAGCCAAGTGGGAACTCCTTCGTGAAGTGTTTCAAACTCCTCAGCATTCGCACCCATCG
>CAYSQG010000029.1:0-7612 GCA_964433255.1 uncultured Leucobacter sp. | reverse complement strand
CCACCCAGACATCGACGTCGACGCGGTACTCAACGTGCCCACCGTCTATTTGTCGGGCCGTGCCGGCGCCGCCAGCCACAACCAGCCCGCCGACGGCTCGTTACCCGACAACGACAACCTCGAGCCGCTGTTCGAAACCATCATTGACCGTGTTCCAGCGCCGAAATATGACGACGAGCACCCACTGCAAGCCCACGTCACCAACCTCGACTCCTCACCGTTCCTTGGTCGCATCGCCCTACTTCGGGTGCACCACGGCACCATCAAAAAGGGGCAAACGGTCGCCTGGGTCAAGCACGACGGCACCGTGCAAAACGTGCGCATCACCGAGCTCATGCTCACGAAGGCCCTCACCCGTTACCCCGCCGAGCAGGCTGGGCCCGGTGACATTGTGGCGATCGCAGGCATCGAAGACATCACCATCGGCGAAACCATCGCAGACGCCGACGATGTGCGCCCACTGCCAATCATCTCGGTCGACGAGCCCGCGATCTCGATGACCATCGGCGCGAACACCTCACCCTTGGTTGGCAAGGTGAAGGGTCACAAGCTCACCGCCCGAATGATCAAAGACCGCCTTGACCGGGAACTCATCGGCAACGTGTCCATTCGCGTGGTCGAGACCGATCGCCCAGACACGTGGGAGGTGCAGGGTCGCGGCGAGCTTGCGCTCGCGATCCTGGTCGAAAACATGCGACGTGAGGGTTTTGAACTGACCGTTGGCAAGCCCCAGGTGGTTACCAAGGTGGTCGACGGCAAAACTCAAGAACCATACGAGCACCTCACTATCGACACCCCCGAAGATCACCTTGGGGCAATTACTCAGCTGCTGGCCGCTCGCAAGGGTCGCATGGAAAACATGGTCAACAACGGCACTGGTTGGGTGCGCATGGAATTCATCGTCCCTTCTCGCGGGTTGATCGGTTTTCGCAGTGAGTTCATGACCATCACTCGCGGTACTGGCATCGCGAACGCTATCTCGCACGGCTATGACGATTGGGCAGGTCCAATTGTGACCCGCAACAACGGTTCTATCGTCGCGGATCGCTCCGGTGTGGTCACTCCATTTGCCATCATCAACTTGCAAGAGCGCATGTCGTTCTTCGTGCAGCCCACCGAAGAGGTCTATGAAGGCATGGTCATTGGTGAGAACTCACGAAACGAAGACATGGACGTGAACATCACCAAAGAAAAGAAGCTCACGAACATGCGCTCCTCGACGGCTGACACGTTTGAGTCGATGACGCCGCCACGTCAGCTCACCCTCGAAGAATGTCTCGAATTCGCTCGTGAAGACGAGTGCGTTGAGGTGACTCCCGAGGTGGTACGAATTCGCAAGGTTGCGCTCGACGCAAACACGCGCGCTCGTGCAGCATCGAGACTCAAGCAGCAGCTCGCAAAGTAATCGCTAGGCTGGTGGGGTGACCCGACACTTTCTGCGAGACGACGATCTGAGCCCGCACGAGCAACGAGAGGTACTCAACCTTGCCGCTCGAATGAAGCGTGAACCACACGCGTTTCGTCCGCTCGAGGGCCCCCGAAGCGCAGCAGTGTTTTTTGACAAAACCAGCACCCGCACCCGGTTCAGCTTTGCTGCTGGCATCGCTGAGCTTGGTGGCAACCCTATTGTGGTAAACCCGGGTGAAGCCCAATTGGGTGAAAAAGAGTCGATCAGCGACACCGCAAAAGTGCTTTCGCGCATGGTGTCTCTCATCGTGTGGCGCACGTTCGCCCACGCAGGGCTCGAAGAGATGGCGGCACACTCATCTGTGCCGGTCATCAACTCGCTGAGTGATGACTTTCACCCATGCCAAATTCTTGCCGACTTGCAAACCATTCGTGAGCACAAAAGCGATCTAGCCGGCGTCACCGCAGCTTACGTCGGCGACGCATCGAACAACATGGCGCATTCCTACCTATTGGGGTGTGCCACCGCCGGAATGCATATTCGCGTGTCGGGTCCCGCCGGGTACCAACCTCGCGCAGACATTGTCGCCGATGCCACTCGCATCGCCACCCAGACCGGTGGCAGTGTGTGGGTTGGCGAAGACCCCACACAGGCTGTTTCTAGCGCGGATGTCGTCATCACCGATACCTGGGTGTCAATGGGCCAAGAGGCCGAAAAAGCAGATCGTGTGGCAACGTTTGGTGACTACCGGGTCACCCCTCAACTGATGTCGTTAGCTCAGCCAGACGCGATCTTTCTGCACTGTCTTCCCGCCTACCGGGAGTTTGAAGTTGCCGCCGAAGTTATCGACGGCCCTCAGAGTGTCGTGTGGCAAGAGGCCGAGAACCGTCTGCACGCGCAAAAAGCGCTCATGACCTGGCTGCTCACACAGCCTGACTAATCTTGCTCCGTTTCGGGCAACCTCGCACACGCTCAGTGCCCAAAGCCTTTTACTGACTGAGTTGAATTGAAAAGGACACTCATGGCAGAACTGAAAACGAAGCCGACATCAGTATCAGTCGCTCATTTTCTCGATCGTGCAGAGCCTTCGGGCCGGCGCGAAGATGCCTACACGTTGCTCGACATTATGACCCGCGCAAGTGCAGTAGACCCTGTCATGTGGGGGCCGAGCATCGTGGGGTTTGGCAGCTATCATTACCGCTATGCTTCAGGCCACGAGGGTGACATGCCGGTCATCGGTTTTTCGCCGCGCAAGGCTGCCATGTCTGTGTACGGACTGCATTTTTACGACGATGTCTCACTGCTCGAAGGCCTTGGGCCCCACAAGCTGGGCAAAGGGTGTCTCTACTTGGGTCGATTTCACAAACTTGATTTGACCGTGCTTGAACGCGCTTGTCGCGCTGCCTGGAATGACGGTGTCCCCCTGTTTCTTGATGCAGCACTTGAGCAGCGATCCTGAATCGGTTGCTTTTCGACCTCCACCGGCAGCCCCGAAAAACAGCTGGGCACCAAGCAATAGAATTGTGCAGTGAGCTCATCAAACAAGAACGACGCAAGCAACGCCAATAGGGCCAGTGAAGCCGGTGCGCTGTGGGGTGGCCGCTTTGCAAGTGGGCCTTCTCCCGAGTTGCAGGTGCTGTCGAAATCAACTCAGTTTGACTGGGTGCTCGCGCAATATGACATTCAAGGATCTCGCGCGCACGCCGCCGCGCTCGCCGCGGCCGGCTATCTGAGTGACGACGAGCTAGCCCGCATGCGCTCCGCCCTTGACGAGCTTTCGGCTCGTGTTGCCGACGGGCGAGCCCAACCTGCGAGTGATGACGAAGATGTGCACTCTGCGCTGGAGCGATTGCTCATTGAGATCTGTGGGGTTGAGCTGGGTGGCAAACTTCGTGCCGGTCGAAGCCGAAACGATCAGATTGCGACGCTCATTCGCCTCTACTTGCTTGACCACAGCAGTATCATCAAGTCGATGCTGCTAAAGCTTGCTTCGGTGATCCTCGATCAGGCGCTCGCGCACCCGGAGGCTATTTTGCCGGGTCGCACACACTTGCAGCACGCGCAACCAGTGCTGCTCGCTCACCAGCTTGCAGCACACGCGTGGCCCTTGATTCGAGACATTGAACGTCTCTCAGATTGGTCAAATCGTGCGAAACGATCACCCTATGGCGCGGGCGCGCTCGCGGGTTCGTCGCTCGGTCTCGACCCTCGTTTGGTTGCTGCTGAACTCGGACTTGGTGATCCCCTCGAAAATTCGATCGACGGAACATCTGCGCGAGACGTGGTCGCCGAATTTGCCTACATTGCGGCACAGATAGGCATTGATCTGTCGCGTCTCAGCGAAGAACTCATCATCTGGAACACCAAAGAGTTCGGGTTTGTGCGACTGCACGACGGGTACTCAACCGGCTCGTCAATCATGCCGCAAAAGAAAAATCCTGACATCGCAGAACTTGCGCGAGGCAAGTCCGGCAGACTCATCGGCAACCTCGCGGGTTTGCTGGCCACGCTCAAGGGTTTGCCACTGGCCTACAACCGCGACCTGCAAGAAGACAAAGAGCCAGTCTTTGATTCTGTGACCCAACTCGAGATACTGTTGCCCGCCTGTACCGGAATGGTGGCGACACTCACCTTCGACACGGATCGCATGGCAGTGTTGGCGCCACAGGGCTTCTCCCTCGCAACCGATGTCGCAGAGTGGCTGGTGAAGCAGGGGGTCATTTTCAGGGATGCTCATGAAATCTCAGGCCGGCTTGTGCAATTTTGTGAGTCTCACAATCTCGAACTGCACGAGGCGTCTGACGAACAGCTCGCGAAAGTTTCACACCACCTCACCCCAGCGGTTCGTGAGGTGCTGACCATCCAAGGTTCTGTGAACAGTCGCACCGGTGCAGGTGGCACGGCGAGAGTCAGAGTCGACGAGCAACTTGCTCTACTCGCTGAAAAAATTGGCCAGCACTCGGGCCAGCAGTTTTGACTGGTGAACAGCCCTTTGGTGAAGGTGAACATCTTGCTGGTGCGGAGTGTTGCACCCGTATTGGTGCAGTACCACTCGTCCTCGCTCGATTTCACAAGGTACGATAAATGACATGGCAATTCACGAACACAAAATTCCAACTGAATTGCGCGGGTACGCAAAGCACGAGGTTGACCGGTTGTTGCGTAACCTTGACGCAACGATTGAGCAACTGACTCAGGACCGTGAAACCTTGAGCGCTCAACTTGAGAGCCTCAAGGGAGATTTTGCAGCCACCAAAAACGCTCTTGAAAAGCTGCAGCAAAACAAACCAAACTTTGCCGGCCTCGGCTCAAAGTTTGAAGAGGTGCTTCGCGTCGCCGAAACTCAGGCTGAAAAAATGCTCACTGAGGCGAAAGCTGAAGCTGAGTTGATCACCAACGAGACGAATACTGCGGTGAAGCGCCGCTTGCACGAAAGTGAAGAGCAGGCAACGCGCCTGATTGAAGAGGCCGAGGCGCGTGCGAAAGAGATCAGGCTTTCCGCCGAATCTTCCGCCGCCGAGCAGACAGCTCGGGCAAGTCAGCGACTCGCCGAGTCGGTTGAGACGCTGACCGCTGCGAAACGCGACGCCGCAAAAATTCGAAGCGATGCTGAGCAAGAAGTTGTGCAGTTGAAACTTGACACGCAAGAACAGCTTGACCAGCAGCGACGTGAGTTACATCGTCTTCGCGAAGAAACCGAGCATCGAGTGCTCGCTGCTGATCATGAAATTGCCGCCAAACTTGAAGAGGCAGAGATCAAGCACGCTCAGATCCACGATGAGGCGACGCTCAGCGCTCAGGCCTTGTTGGAGCAGGCGAATGCGAAAGCCGTTGAAATTAACCGTCGCGCTCAGGAGGTTGCGCAGGAAAGCGAAATGCTTCACGCCCGGGTGCAAGCGTTTGTGGCTGAGCGCGAGGAGACTTCGCGAAAGTTGGCCACCGACCTTATCGACAGCGCGCAACGTCATGCCGATGAGATTACTCGCGAAATCGAGGAGTTCTCTGATCACATTTTGGCGAGAGCCCTTACCAAACTTGAACAGCAGCGCACCGAAATTGATTACGTGCAAGAGTTTGTGACTCGGCACCGCGCCTCGCGCAGAACGAGTTCGGTCATTTCCGAGCTTGAAGCCCAACTTCGCTCCAGTTGATCCGTTTCTGGGAACAGTAGCAAAAAAGTCTGGTATTTCCTCCATTTCTCACTAGTCTGAGAGTGGGGGTTTACATGGAAGATCGTCAAGAGCGCGATGTGATGCGTCAACTTGAACTCACGCTGCAACACTTGCGTGAAGTTGGGGCAGATCTCTCCGTCAACGATCACGAATCGGCAAGGGCGGACCCAGCACCCAAACGCAACCATCGCAAAGATCCAGAGGCCACCTCAAACTTCACTCACGATGCCCCCCAACGGTCACAGAGTGAGAGTCGCAAGTCACCCGCTCATTCTGAACATCGGGTTCAAGACCAACGAGGCATACCGCTTGCAGATGGCAAGAGCGCCTCGGCGATGTTCGCGAAAATCAGACAGGAATGGGAACTGGAGCATGGGAGCGAACTCCAAGAGCCGCATGTCCATACTCGTGAAAACGATTCGACTGCTTCCGAAATCACATGAGGGGGCTTCGAGCGTCAACCCCCTGAACACCCGAGCGCGTTGAACCGGTAGCATTCTGGTGTGACTGATTCGAGCGAACGACTAATGACCCTTACCTCACAGCGCAACGACGACTCATTCGACACCCTCTGGGAAGAATTGCAATGGCGCGGACTGGTGCACGTGTCTACCGACCCAGAGGCACTCTCTGATCTCCTCGAAGGTGAACCGTTCTCCTATTACTGTGGGTTTGACCCAACTGCCCCAAGCCTCCATCTCGGAAACCTGGTCCAGCTGCTGCTGCTTCGACGCTTGCAACTGAAAGGGCACAAACCCATTGGTTTGGTTGGGGGGTCAACCGGGCTCATTGGTGACCCGCGACCCACCGCGGAACGAACGCTGAACAGCCGCGAAACTGTGGCTGAGTGGGTCACTCGCCTACATGAACAAATTTCACGTTTCTTGTCTGACGAGGGTGGAAATGCGGTTCGCATGGTGAACAACCTCGACTGGACTTCGCCCTTGAGCGCGATCGATTTTCTTCGCGAAATCGGAAAGCACTTCCGTGTTGGTACCATGCTCAAAAAAGAGGCGGTAGCTGCACGCCTCGCCTCCGAAGAGGGAATTAGCTACACCGAATTCAGCTACCAAATCTTGCAGGGCTACGACTTTCTCGAACTCTACCGCCAATACGGCTGCAAGCTCCAAACGGGAGGCAGTGACCAATGGGGCAACCTAACGACCGGAACTGACCTGATTCGCAAAGTTGAGGGCGCTTCGGCGCACGCAGTTGGCACACCACTGATTACCAACAGCGATGGCAGCAAATTTGGCAAGAGCGAAGGCAACGCCATCTGGCTCGACCCTGAAATGTGTTCCCCCTATGCGTTCTACCAGTTCTGGCTGAATCAGGCTGACGCTGACGTGATTGACCGGTTGAAGGTGTTTACGTTCCTGTCTCGAGCCGAAATTGAAGACTATGCCGCCCAGGTTGAGGCCGAGCCGTTCAAACGTGCTGCACAAAAACGTCTCGCTCTCGAAGTGACCTCTCTGGTTCACGGATCTGCGGCTACCCAGGCTGCGATCGACGCCTCTGAAGCACTGTTTGGGCGGGGGGATCTCGGCACGCTTGATCCCCAGACCCTTGCGTCCGCTCTCAAAGAGTTGCCTGGCACTACTGGTGCCCCTGGCGCTTCGATTACGCAATTGCTGGCCGATGCCGGTCTTGTCGCAGGCTTGGGTGAAGCTCGGCGCGCAATCGCACAGGGCGGTATCTATGTCAACAATGTTCAGGTATCCGATGAACATCGTGTTCTTGAACAATCCGACCTTTTGCATGGCAAACATGTGGTGCTGCGTCGCGGCAAAAAAACTCTTGCTGGCGTCACGGTAATCTGACTTGAACTTGACACGTGATCTGTGAGCGTATTTGGCGAGTTGCGCTCATCGACCGATAACACGCCCGGTTTCCTGGGGCGAGTTGCATTGTGAGCCTCGCTCGTGATAAGCTATTCAAGTTGCCCACGCACGGCCCGGAGGTCGTGAAAGCGCAACGGATCTGCTCTTCGGAGGGCCCTTGGTTGGGTTGTGTACGGGGGGTGTTTGGTCCT
>CAYSQG010000028.1:0-8281 GCA_964433255.1 uncultured Leucobacter sp. | reverse complement strand
GAAGGGGAAATTCCTGCACGCTCATCACGGCTCCTTAGTAATTCATCGCTCGGTCTACAGCTTCGAGCACGCGGTCGGCGTCTGGCAAGTAGATGCCCTCGAGTTTCGCAGGTGGGAACGGGGTGTCGAACCCGCTGACCCGCAGCACCGGGGCTTGCAGGGAATAGAAGGCACGCTCCGCCACCGTGGCGGCAATTTCGCTGCCAAGGCTTGCGTGTTGGGGCGCTTCTTGCACCACCACAAGGCGGCCGGTTTTTTCAACGGAGGCAAGAATTGGGTCATAGTCGATGGGAGACAGTGAGCGCAGATCAATCACTTCGAGGGAGTTGCCCTCGGAATCGGCGATGTCTGCTGCCTGCAGCAGCGTGGTAACTATCGCGCCAAACCCCACCACGGTGCAGTCTTTGCCCGATCGCACCAGTGTGGTGCGGTGCAGCGGGGCTGCGAGGGCCAGCGGATCGACCTCACCTTTTTGCCAGTATTTCGCTTTGGGTTCCATGAAGATGATCGGGTCATCTGACTTGATGGCCTGTTGAATCATCCAGTAGGCGTCGTGCGCGTTTGAGGGCGCCACCACCCGCAACCCAGCGGTGTGCGCGAAATAGGCTTCGGGGCTTTCTTGATGGTGTTCGACCGCACCGATGTGCCCTCCGTAGGGCAGCCGAATGACGACCGGCATGGGTTGCTTGCCGTCGTACCTGCTGGTGAGCTTCGCAAGCTGGGTCACAATCTGGTTGAAGGCCGGAAACACAAACCCGTCGAACTGAATTTCAACCACCGGGCGATAGCCGGCCATGGCTAACCCTATAGCGTTGCCCACGATGCCCGCCTCGGCGAGTGGCGTGTCAATGACTCGGGCTGAACCAAACTCTGCTTGCAGCCCTTGGGTGACGCGGAACACCCCGCCGAGTGGGCCAATGTCTTCGCCCATTAACACGACACGCTCGTCTTCGGTCATGGCGGCACGCAGTCCAGCGTTGATGGCCTGCGAGATGGGCAGCTGTTGGCGCACGGTCAACAATTCGGCACTCATTTGGCCTCCTGAGCAAACGACGCTTCGTACTCGGCAAGCCAGTGGCTTTGTTCTTGCATCAGTGGATGCGGCTCACTGTACACGTGTGCAAACATCGAATCTGGTTCGGGGTTTTTGAGCGCGAGGATCTGTTCGCGCGCGGCCTTTGCCGCCCGGTCTGCCTCTGCCGCCGCTTCTGCAAAGAACTCGTCGCCTACTCCCCTGTCGCGCAGATATTGTTCAAATCGTGCGATTGGGTCGCGTTTGCGCCAGGTTTCGAGCTCTTGATCCTCACGATATTTCGTCGGATCGTCACTCGTGGTGTGTGCCCCCATGCGATAGGTGAGCGCCTCGATGTAGCCTGGGCCTTCGCCGGCCCGAGCCGCTGCGAGAAATCGTTTTGCTACCGCATACGCGGCCAGTGGATCGTTGCCATCGATCTGCACCGCACGCAGGCCAAACCCTAACGCCCGGCGATAGAGGGGAGTGCGCGATTGGCGTGTGACGGGCACCGAGATCGCCCATCCGTTGTTCTGTACCACGTGCAGCAGTGGGGTCTGAAAACTGGCGGCGAACACCATCGATTCGTTTACGTCACCCTCACTGGTGGTGCCGTCGCCATAAAACGTGACCGTCGCACCCTCGGTCGCGACGCCCGCCTCGCCGGGGGCGAGCGAGGTGTTTGCGGCTGCCCGTTTGGCGTCTAGCACCTGTGAGAGCGCGTAGCCCGCGGCGTGCTGGGTTTGGGCACCGAGCACCAGCGTGTACAGACGGCAGTTGCCGTTTGCCGGGTCTGTGATGTCCCATCCACCGTGCGTGACACCGCGAAACTGGCCCGCAATGGCGACCAAGTCGACCCCCCGCACATACGCAACCGTGTGCTCGCGGTAGGTCGGAAAAATGTGATCGGCGGCTGAGGTGGCGTGCGCGATGCCCACTTGATTGCCTTCTTGACCGATGCTCGGAGCCCAAAGGGCAAGTTGCCCCTGGCGCTGCATGTGCGTGCACTCCGTGTCGAAGGCGCGCACGGTCAGCATGTCCCGATGCCACTGCATCAGGTCGTCTTCAGTCACTGCCTCAAGTTCGGCCGCGAACTCGTGTGCCGATGCAGATGGGGCAAAGTGACCGTCGTCGTCAAGAAATCGAATCGGCTCTGGGTCGACCATGTCGACGCCGAATGCTGTCGTGTCTCTCACCCCGCCAAGTGTAGCTATCGCTGATGGACATCGATGGCATATACGGCGAGTGTGCTGGTATCGCATTGCCTCACCCCCAGGCGACACGCAACAGTGACGCGCAGACCAACCGCTGAACAGGCAGCATGAAAGAATAGACCAGGCCGACGTACCACGAATTCACGGAGACACACATGACCTCGCTCCCCCCGCAGCCCCTCAGCCCACTCGACGGTCGGTACCGCGGCGCGGTTGAGGCGCTCGGTGACTACCTCTCTGAGGCCGGCCTGAACCGTGCGCGCGTGCACGTTGAAATCGAATGGTTGGCCTATCTCACTGGTCATTCGCTGTTGGGTTCGTCGCCCCTTTCTGCCGACCAGTTGCACACATTGCGGGAGTGGGCTTCGGACTTCGGGCAAGCCGAGATTGACCGTCTCGCCGAAATCGAGGCCACCACCCAACACGACGTCAAAGCGGTTGAGTACTTGGTGCGCGAGCAGCTCTCACGGCAGGGGCTTGACCACATTGCCGAGCTGACCCATGTGGCGTGCACCAGCGAAGACATCAACAACCTCAGTTACGCGCTCACAGTGAAACAAGCCATCGTTGCGGTGTGGAACCCAAAACTTCAAGCTGTGCTGCATGAGCTCGCCCGCCAGGCGGAACTGTATCATGACGTGCCAATGATGAGCCGCACGCACGGCCAACCGGCTACCCCGACCACTCTCGGCAAAGAACTTGCGGTGTTTGTGCACCGCTTGAAGCGTCAGGTTGCCCAAATTGAACAGGTTGAATACCTGGGCAAGTTTTCGGGTGCCACCGGCACCTTTGCCGCCCACCTCGCCGCCGACCCAGGTGTTGATTGGCAGCGGGTGTCTCGGGAGTTTGTGGAGGGGCTTGGCCTCGACTGGAACCCGCTCACGACTCAGATTGAGTCGCATGACTGGCAGGCTGAGCTCTATTCACGCATCGCACACGCGAACCGCATTTTGCACAATCTCGCCACCGATATCTGGAGTTACATTTCTATCGGCTATTTTCGGCAAATTCCGGTTGCCGGGGCAACCGGCAGTTCCACGATGCCTCACAAGGTGAACCCGATCCGGTTTGAAAATGCTGAGGCGAACCTCGAGCTGTCGAACGCCATTCTTGACTCACTTTCCGAGACACTCGTTACGAGCCGTTGGCAACGAGACCTGACCGATTCATCGGCTCAACGAAATATCGGGGTTGGGCTCGGTCACTCGGTGCTGGCGCTTGACAACATCAAGCGTGGCCTTGGCCAGATCGATGCCGCACCAGAAGTTCTGTTGGCCGATCTTGACAGCAACTGGGAGGTGCTCGGCGAGGCGGTGCAGACCGTGATTCGTGCCGAGGTGACCGCCGGGCGATCTTCGATCAGCGACCCCTATGCCGCCCTGAAAGAACTCACTCGTGGGCGTCGAATCGGCCAAACAGAACTCGCCGAGTTCATTCAAGGTCTCGACATAGGTGACGACGCAAAACAACGTCTGCTCGCACTCACCCCTGCAACCTATGTTGGCGATGCGTCAGACCTGGTGAAATACCTCAACTGACCGGTGCGGTGAGGGTCATTTCAGACCCGTTGTGGCAAGGATCCGGTGTCACTGGTGGGCTCTCGCATGCCGGCAGCCACTTGCGCGAGTGTCAGTAGCTCACTCACCTATCAACTACTTGCGTTAATGCCAGGTGCCCTTATCGGGGGAACGAAGGTCTTTGCGGGCCTCAAGGTCTTCGGGGCTGGGCTTGCCGCCAAGGCCAAGTAGGGCAATGATCATCAGCACCACAATGAAGATGATGCCAGCCACAATGCCTGCAAACGCGAAATCGGGAACACCGCTTTCAGTGCGCAGTACGAGCAGCACGATCAGGCCGCCAAAGAGTGCCAGCACAGCTGAGAAGCCCACCAGTTCGATCGGTCGCATGCGCTCGCGACGGCTTGGTGCGACCGATTCAGGTTCTTGGGGAGTCTCAGGCTCTGTCATGACAGTTGTCTCGCAATTACTTGTTGAGGTGCTGATCGGGGATCGAGGGAGTTTCGGCGTCTTGCGGATGCCTGGCATCGAAAGCTGCAATGCCTAAGAATACTCCCCGCAGCAGCGCGTAGGCTCCAAATAGCCCGATGATGGCCACGGGGTCATCGCGCACCACCAGTACCGAGGCTGCAAGGAGCAAGCTGAGCGACAGGGATGGAATCGCAACGCCTGCGGGTTGCACCTTGCGTGCGAGCCGCATCGCAGTGATGATAGCGGTGATGAGCGCCCAGAGCGCGATGACCAAGGCAAAACTTGCGCTATCGGTGACAGCGAACAAGGAGCCAGCCGCCGCTACAGCGATGACCGCTCTTGCCGCAATCCACCAACTTTCAGCAGTGTTTCGCAGCACCCAGTATTCGATGAACGTCACGAGCGCAATGAGCGCGAAAGCGAACATCATGGTTGTCACGTCAAATTCGAGTTCTTCGTGAGATGTAGCAGTAAAGGCCACAAACACCCCAAGAGCAAAGAGTGTTGCAGCTCTGATGAGATGTGCCACTTTGAGTGATCGGACTCGAAGATCTGCGGTGGCCGCTAGTTGGTCTTGCATTGACTCCATGTGATCAGCCCCCTGTTCTTGCTGTGTTCAGTCTAGTTGCGGGAGGCTGTGAATCGAATTGACACCGATGAGCCCTAGAGCCCGCTCGGCATGTCTTGGAACCGGGAGTAGTTGCCTTGAAATGCCACGGTAACCGTTCCGGTAGGGCCATTGCGTTGTTTTGCCAAAATGAGATCTGCCTCACCTGCACGAGGGTTGTCTTTTTCGTACACACTCTCACGGTGCAGCAAAATGACCATGTCGGCGTCTTGCTCGAGTGAACCCGATTCGCGGAGGTCGCTGATCGCTGGCATCTTGTCGGCACGTTGTTCAGAAGCACGATTGAGCTGCGACAGGGCGATGACTGGCACCTCTAGCTCTTTTGACAGGAGTTTGAGTGCGCGCGAGAACTCGCTGACTTCTTGCTGGCGACTCTCCGTTTTTTTGCCTGAGCTCAGCAGCTGCAGATAGTCAATGACCACCATTTTCAAATCGTGTCGCTGTTTGAGCCTGCGGCACTTCGCACGAATCTCGACAAGGGTGAGGTTCGGGCTGTCATCTATGAAGAGTGGCGCATCGTTAATGCGCGCCTGTGTGACAGCCAACCTTTGAAAGTCACGGGTATCGAGCTGACCTTTGCGAAGCACCTGCAGTGGAATGGTTGCCTCTGCCGAGAGCAGGCGCATGGCGATTTCAGCGCGACCCATTTCAAGTGAAAAGAAGGCCGTGGTGGCGTTATTGTGCACAGATGCCGATCGGGCAACATCGAGGGCAAAGGTTGATTTGCCCATTGCAGGGCGGGCCGCGATGATCACCATTTGGCCGGGAGCAAAGCCGTTGGTTTTTTCATCGAGTTGCGCAAACCCTGACGGCACGCCCATCATGCCACCCTCGGTCATTTGGGCTTTTTCGATTTCATGAAGCGCTGACTCAACGGCCTGCGAGAGTGGCACGTAATCATCAGCCTGCTCGGCTGCGGTGACCGCATAAATTTCGGCCTGGGCGTTGTTGACCAGATCTACGGCTTCGCCCTCACCGGCATACCCCATTTGTGTAATGCGGGTGCCAGCTTCAACAAGCCTACGCAGCAATGCTTTTTCGGCGACGATTTCAGCATAAAAACTTGCGTTGGCGGCGGTTGGCACAATGCTGGTGAGGCTGTGCAAATATTCGGCGCCACCAGCCCGCTGCAGATCACCCTGTTTAGTGAGTTGATCAGTCACCGTAATGACGTCAGTGGGTTCGCCCTGCGCATAGAGAGTCAGGATTGCTTCGTACACAACTTCGTGCTTTGGCACATAGAAGTCGGAACCGCGAAGCAGACTTGTCACGTCAGCAACTGCGTCTTTTGACAGCAGCATGCCGCCGAGCGCGCTTTGCTCAGCGAGCAGATCGTATGGTGGGGTTCGTTCAAAGCCTCTTGGGTCACCGCCATATTCGGGGGGAGCATCTGGAATGCCGAGATGCATCATTGACATAACTGCCCCCTCTCTGCACACAGGTGGTACTGCGACGATGAAATCTTGTTCAGAAGTCGTTCACTTCAGTAAAACCCAGACCTCTGACATTGACGTTATGGCCACGCTCAGCGTGTCACCAAATGACCTGAACACACCCTGTGGATAAGTAGGTGTATAACTGCCGGGTTATTCACGTGACTTATCCACAATTTTGTGGAAAACCTGTGAGTAACATGTGGATGTCTAAAAGTTTTCACCTTCTGACCTGGGCTTTTATTGAATTTTTCCTGTGGAGTTATTCAACCCTCAGGTACCAGTTGAAGCTTTTCTTTCCACAGGCCAAGTTTCTAAATTGGTTCTGAAAAACCGGTCTTGTCAAGCATTTTTTTTATTATTTTCATTTACGCACTTGTGGCACTGAGTGCCCAAATCTGGCCCCAGTCAGTCTGCGCAAGTGAACACCTGGTAAACACTGTCGTTGACGCGCAAAACACAACGGGGCAGGAGCCTTAGGCTCCTGCCCCGTCATGCGGGTGTCAGCACTTACCGAGCTGAAATCACCTGAATGGTCACCTCTGCGTCAACACCGTCGTGCAGGTGGATGATTGCGTTGTATTCGCCAGTTGACTTGATGGTCGGCAGCGAGATTTTGCGCTTGTCGATTTGGCCAAGCCCGGCATCAGCAACCGCAGCAGCGAGTGCCGCAGGCTTCACTGAACCAAACAATCGGCCCTCTGCGCCAGTTTTTGCATAGAGACGAATTTTGTTCTCTTGCAGTTTGGCTTTGATTGCTTGAGCCTCTTCAACAGATGCCAGAGCGCGAGATTCGCGAGCTTTGCGAATCTGATCGACCTGGGCTGCGCCACCGCGCGTCCAGTTGACCGCGAACCCTTGGGGCACGAGGTAGTTGCGGGCGTACCCGTTTTTGACCTCAACCACGTCTCCGGCGCTGCCGAGACCTTGAACTTCATTCGTGAGAATCACCTTAGCCATGATTCCTCCTTCTTAGCGGCCGCTGCCGGCGTAGGGGAGCAGTGCCATTTCGCGGGCATTTTTCACTGCCTTGGCGATGAGACGCTGCTCTTGAACCGAAACACCGGTGATGCGGCGTGAGCGAATTTTGCCTCGCTCTGAAACAAACTTGCGCAGTGTTGCCACATCTTTGTAATCGATGACACCAACGGTCTGCTTTTTTGCGGGCGCCAAGACCTTTGCGTTCTTGCCGCGGCTTGGCTTGCGGGCTGAGCCGCCTGATTTGCCTGCCATTTCAATCTCTTTTCGTGAATAGTGCCCAAACGGGCGAAGCTAGTTAGAAAGGTTGCTCGTCGTCAAAACCTGAGCCGAAACCACCCTGGCCTGCGTCGACCCCACCCGAGTTGCCCCAGGGGTTGTCGTTCGCGGCTGGGCGACCCCAGTCGCTCTGAGCTGCGGGCTGTGCGCCGGCAACACCCGCCTGACCGCGTGATTGCGATCGGGTGACCTGCGCGGTTGCGTAGCGCAGCGATGGGCCGACTTCGTCAACATCGAGTTCGTAAGAGGTGCGACGATCGCCCTCTTTGCTCTCATAGCTGCGTTGACGCAGGTTGCCGCGGGCAATGACCCGCATGCCCTTGGTCAACGAGTTTGCGACGTGCTCAGCGAATTCGCGCCAAACGGTTGCACGCAAAAAGAGTGCTTCGCCATCTTTCCACTCGTTCGATTGGCGATCAAACGTGCGAGGAGTTGACGCAATGGTGAACGATGCAAAAGGCACACCACTGCCCGTAAAACGCAGCTCAGGATCAGCGGTGAGGTTGCCCACCACCGTGATCGTGGTTTCGCCTGCCATGGTTATGCACTCTGCTTCGCGGTGCGAGCAGCCTTTGCCTGATCGTGCTTCGCCTGTGCGGCACGCTGTGCGATGAGCTCGTCTGCGCGCAGCACCTTCGTGCGCAGCACGGCTTCGCTGAGGCTCAACTGACGCTCAAGCTCTGCGGTGGCTTCAGGCGTGGCGGTGAAGTTCACGACGACATAGATGCCTTCGTTGTGCTTCTTGATCT
>CAYSQG010000027.1:0-8943 GCA_964433255.1 uncultured Leucobacter sp. | reverse complement strand
GCCGGTGCTGATGGCGTTGATGGAACGAGTGGTATTTCGAGCACGTACCGTGGCACATTCTTAAGTCTTGTTGATCAATCAGTTGCGACTGTGAACACGAGAACACCGATGTATTTTGAGGATACGTATATTTCGAATGGTGTCACAATGACTCGACCTGACAGCACAACCTGTGTGATTGAAACGGTGGATAGGCAACTCTGTCAAAACATTACTTTTGCAAATGCTGGGGTCTATAACATTCAATTTTCGGCTCAGATGCATAACACTGGGGGTGGAGGAAACGGCCTCACCGCAACAATTTGGCTTGGCATTAATGGAACCGATGCAGCGTATTCCGCAACCAATGTCAACGTCGACACAAGCACACCGTATCAAGTTGCTTCTTGGAACTTTTTCGTTCCCGTTAAAGCCGGAGACACAGTGCAACTGTACTGGGCTGCTGACAACACCAACATTCGCATTGAGGGAGACCCTCCAGCACCAAACACGTTGTTCCCAAACATTACTCGACCTGGTATTCCTTCAATTATTTTGACTGTGAACCAGGTGGGGTAGCGTTCGTCAGACAGCCAAGGTTTGTGCTTGAATCGCGAGTCACAGTAACTCGATTTCACGTTGCGGCACTGTTTCGGGTAAAGTCGAATCTTGGTCAAGGGGCTATAGCTCAGGTGGTTAGAGCGCTTCACTGATAATGAAGAGGTCCCAGGTTCAAGTCCTGGTAGCCCCACGCAATCACAAAGTCGAATATGTGAAGTTCGCAGATTCGATAGAGTGGTAGCAGTAACACACGGGACCTTAGCTCAGTTGGTAGAGCGCCTGCTTTGCAAGCAGGATGTCAGGAGTTCGATTCTCCTAGGTTCCACAAAACAAAGAAAACCTCTAGAAATAGCCGTTTTTTATTTATAGTACCCTCGAGTTTCTCGGACTCAGCAAGTGTTTCAGGGTTGTTCAAACGTAAGTTGTGAAGCAACAACGAGTACTATTCAAATATGGAATCACCACTTGAAGGCTTCACCCCAGGTGTCGTCACATTCATAGTTATCGCTGCGGTGTGGAGCTCAGTGTGGAAAGCGTTCGCACTGTATCGTGCGGGCAAGGTGGCCGACCCGGTGTGGTTCGTCGTGCTGTTTCTCGTGAACACCCTCGGCATTCTCGAAATCATCTACCTCTTCATCTTCTCAAAACGAGCCTCACGTTCTCAATGAAATTAGTGAAATCTACACACTCAATGGCACGAACATTCCCTCTGTAGGCTGAAGTCATGACAGTGTGGCGCCCCGATGTGCTCGGCGACGAGTTTGAATGCACCGACATCGACCTTGGAGCAGACGAAGAGGGTCCACTCGTCGCAACCCTCGTGAGAGCCCTGCCATCACGAAAGCGATTGCGCATCGCTGCCCTCAGCAAACCACGCTTGCTGGAAGACGTTGAGGTCCTCTACGTGCACGGATGGAGCGACTACTTCTTTCAAAAGCGTCTCGCCAGGTTTTTCACCGAACGGGGCGCACGTTTTTTTGCGTTGGACCTGCGGAAATACGGTCGCAGCCTTCGTAAGGGCCAAACGCAGTGTTTCGTGCAGAACCTGGCCGACTACGACGAGGAAATAGCGCGCGCAATTGACATTATGCATGAGGAGCCCGGATCCTCGCGCAAACTCGTGCTGCTGGGACACTCAACCGGTGGCCTGGTGCTCAGCCTATGGGCGAACCGTCACCGAGGAGTTGCTGACGCGTTAGTGCTGAACAGTCCGTGGCTTGACCTGCAGCTTGGGAGCACGGTGCGGGCTGCCCTGAAACCTGTCGTCAATCTGCAAGCAAAACTGAAACCGCAGCAGATCGTATTGCCACAACTTGATCTCGGGTTTTACATGCGGGCACAACACGAAATGGCTGACCCCACAGACCTTGAGGTGGTGAACCTTGACTGGCGCCCGAAACAAGCAATTCCGGTGCTGTCGGGTTGGCTCAGCGCCATCGTTGATGGCCACACCGAAATTCAACAGGGCATCGAGGTGGGTGCTCCCGTGTGCACGCTTCTGTCCGCAAGATCACTGTTTGGTTTGAATTGGAGCGATGAAATGTTGCACAGCGACACAGTGCTCGAAGTCGAAGGAATCGCCAAAGCAGCGCTGAAACTCGGGAAGTCGGTGACTGTTGAGCGCATCGACGGAGCGCTGCATGACATCTTTGTGTCGGAACCGGCCGTGAGAGACGAAGCGTACCGTCGCCTTGATGCATGGTTGCGGGGCTGGCAGGCATCACGGACCTGAAAAGCCGCCAAATTCTCGGTTTTTGCCCGTGACCAAGCCGGTAGGCTCTAACTATGGAGATGAGAGTGGCCGCGTATGCGGTGGTTCAGCGGCGCGGCTTGCTGCTGCTGACCCACTGGCGTCGCGGACACTTGCACGGCTGGACACTGCCAGGGGGTGGTATAGAACCAGGCGAAGACCCCCGAGACGCCGTCGTGCGTGAGGTGTTCGAAGAAACCGGCCTCAAAGCTCGCGTCGGCAAACTGGTGGGTGTGGACTCTCGAGTGATGGTTCGCGACGAAGTACCAGAGGGCACCCCTCCCGAATTGCACACCATTCGCATTATTTACCGCGCCCAAACACTTGAGGGGCAGTTGCGTCACGAAATTGATGGCAGCTCGGATGAAGCCAGGTGGGTGCCGTTGCGTGAACTGCACACGCTGCGCACACTGTCGCTCGTGAACGTGGCCGTGGGCATGGCCGGCATTGATCTCCGAGGGCAACAAGGCCGTGGGCAGCAGGGTCAGGGCCGTGGCCAGGGGCGCGGGCAGAACGGTCGAAACCGATCCCGCCCTGGAAGTGGCAGGTCGCAGGGTGGCTCTGCACAGCAGGGTGGTTCTGCACAGTCGATAAGTTGAGTCTTCCCCTTAATCAACTGGGGCTTCAGACTAACTGAGGCTTCAGACCGCCCCTAGTTGGTGTCTTCGGGTGAGACCCAGAGCTCATCATCGGCACGGAACGCCTGCCAGAGCACATAACCAACTGCACCGGCTGCGGCCAGGCCGGCGGTGACCGCAATTACGCCACCGAACCCAAAGCGACGCTTGGGCGCAGAGAGGATGCCACGTTGCACACCAAAAGTTTGCAACTGTTTGGCAGCTTCGTAGTTTTCGGCCCGCTCAAGACCTCGCACGGTGCTCGCGAGAGCGCCAGCCAAAATGGGGGCGACAAGCAATCGAGCGGAGGTGCCTACTCGGCGTGCACCGCTCACCCCACGGTCAATGACCGGGCGAACACCTTCGAGCGCGTCATCGATGCGGGGGGCAACATAGGTGTCACTGAAGCGTTTGGCCTGACGACCGGCTTGCTGAGCGAGCTCACCGGCATGGCCAAGCACCTCGCGTTGTTCTTCGAGCAGCAGCTGAGCCTGCCCGCGGAGCTTCTTCAGTTGGCGCCTGTCTTTGCGAGAGAGTGACATAGAAACCTCCGAAATTTCGCATTGGTGACCTGCTCGGTACTTTAACGCTACACGATGTAGCTGTGTGCGTCAGGAGTTCACGAAATCGGCACCATAGAATTGCTCTATGACTCTTCACAGCGCAGTAGCAACCATTCACACCAACCACGGCGACATCGTGGTGAATCTCTTTGGCGATCAGGCCCCAAAGACGGTCAAAAACTTTGTTGACCTGGCAAACAAGGGCTTCTATGACGGGGTGATCTTTCACCGCATCATCAAAGACTTCATGATTCAGGGCGGCGACCCCACCGGCACCGGCACCGGCGGCCCCGGCTACACTTTCGACGACGAAATTCACCCAGAACTCGTGTTCGATCACCCCTACCAGTTGGCCATGGCGAACGCGGGCAAACGACCAGATCTCACCGGTCGCATGGCCGGCACCAACGGTTCCCAGTTCTTCATCACCACCACCGCACCGGCGTGGTTGAACGGAAATCACACCATTTTCGGTGAGGTCGCTGACGACGAGTCAAAGGCCGTCGTTGACGCCATAGCTGCTGTTCCTGTCGGCCCCATGGATCGCCCGTTTGACGACGTGGTCATGACCGGCATCGACATCGTCGAGGTCTAACCGTGTCCGCGCCGCAGTTCGGCGAGCGCGCTGAACCTGGGCCCGGGGATGTCTGTTATCGGCATCCCGACCGCCCGAGTTTTACCCTGTGCCAGCGATGTGGGCGCACCATCTGCCCCGAGTGTCAAACCACGTCAGCGGTGGGTGTGCTGTGCCCGGAGTGTGTGCGGGCTGCCCAACCGGGTACTGCCACTCGGGTGAAGCGCCGATCCAGGGCCATCGCGTGGCGCTTGAGTGACGCTGACACCCCGGTCGTGACTTACAGCATCATTGCGGTGTCGGCGTTGGTGTTTGTGCTGCAATGGTTGAGCTCCCGGTTCGGCGGGGGTGAGGTGACCGCCGCACTCTGGTACGCACCATTACATTCGATTCCGCAGGTGTTCGAGCCGTGGCGCATGTTCACGGCAATGTTCACCCACTCGACCGGGTTTTTGTTTCACATTCTGTTCAACATGTACGCGCTGTGGCTGTTTGGCCCAGCGCTCGAGCGCATGCTCGGCCGACTGTGGTTCTTTGTGCTCTATGTGTTCGGCGGGCTTGGTGGCTCGATCGGCGTGATGCTCTGGGTGTACTTCGCGCCAGACCCCTTCATGGCGTTGCGCACACCGACGGTTGGGGCATCCGGGGCGATTTTTGGGTTGCTCGCGGCCACACTCGTGGCGATGCGGGTGAACCGTGTGAACTCGACCTCACTGCTGGTGCTTATTGGCATCAACTTTGCCATTGGTTTCATTCCCGGCGCATCTATTTCATGGCAGGCCCACCTGGGAGGCATGGTGTTTGGCGCGTTGACCATGTGGCTGCTGTTGCGCACCAATGGTCCGCGGCACAAAAACGCCCGGGTTGGCGCAATTCTTGGCCTCGGTGCTGCCATCGTGGCGCTCTCGTTTGCCTACTTCGTGGTTTCGCCCGTAGCGGTGCAATGGTAACGCTCGGTTGATCGGCAGGTGGGTTGAGCGAGGCTAGTTGCGCAGTCGGTGCCGCATGATCCTGAGTTATGCACATCCTGAGTTATGCACAGAGTTATGCACACCTGTGCAGAATTACACGGTTGTAGTTCGGACTACTTCCACCACGGGGTCATTAAGAATCCCACCAGCACCAGGCCAAACCCGACAAAGATGTTTGCTTGGCCGAGGCTTGGAATTGGCAGCGGTGTCGGCGACGTTGCCGTGATGTAGAACACCACGATCCAGATCAGGCCAAGCAGCATGAAGCCAAACATCAACGGTTTAAACCAGACCGGGTTAGGTGCCTCACGGCGCAACTCAGCGGCCTCAAGTTTGCTGATGCGGTCAACCTGCTTCGCCTCGCGCTTGCTCACGTCTTTAGCCATGCGCACGATTCTAGCGTGACAAGTCAGATTGTGCGGTGTTCGAAGGTCGCGACCGCACCGAGTTCCCAGAGAAAAAGCCTAGAATAATCAACATGCGTAAACATGCCGCCCCGCGAGCGAAACTCAGCCCGCTCACGGTGATCGGTGAACTGCTGGTCATGTGCGGTCTCATTGTGGGCGGCTATTTGCTCTGGCAGCCCTGGTACACCACGGTCGTGGTTGCGGGTGAACAGACTGAAATATCGGCCGAAACCTCGAGCGCATGGGACACCCCAGCCGACGAAACCGACGAACCTGAGGGTGCTGAGGTAGCGGAGCCAGCCCCCTACACCGGCGAGGTGCCAACACCTGCGATCCCTGCCGACAACGAGGTGTTCGCGGTGCTCTACGTTCCGTCTTTTGGTAGTGCATATTCAAATGTGATTGCCGAGGGCGTCTCGGATTGGGGGGTGCTGAACCGAGCCGAAAAAGGCATCGGTCGCTACACCACCACACAAATGCCGGGTCAACCGGGCAACTTCGCTGTGGCCGCGCACCGATCCGGGCCCTACACCACGCCCTTCAAAAACATTATGGATCTTCAGGTTGGCGACCCGCTGTTTGTCGAAACCCCAGATGGTTGGTACACCTACCGATTCCGGTCACTGGAATATGTGTGGCCAACAGAGGTAGACGTGATCAACTCCTTCCCGCGGCTTGAAGGCACCCCCGGTGAAGATCAAGTGCTCACCCTAACTACCTGTCACCCGAAAGAAGCAGGTGACGCCGAACGCGCAATTGCCTATTCGATCTTTGAGAGTTTTCAACCGCGCAACATGGGTGCACCAGCTGAACTCGTCAAACTCAACCCCAGCGTGGTGAAGGGGTAACCATGTTCTCACTTCTGTGGAGGTTTGTTCCGGGACCCGTATGGGTTCGCGTGATGGTCATGCTGGCCGTGCTCGCTGCGGTCGTGTACGGCTTGCTGTTTTATGGTTACCCTTGGATTGCTAGCCTCATGGAAACTAGCGAAGACGTCTCAACAGTGGGTGGCACTTCATGACTCGCATTTTGGTAATCGACAACTACGACAGCTTTGTCTACACGCTCAACGGCTACTTGCAGCAGCTCGGTGCTGAGACCCGTGTGATTCGCAACGACGAGATCAGCATCGGTGAACTTGAGAGCCTCGTTCGTGAGTTTGACGGCGTGCTCATTTCGCCAGGGCCAGGCACGCCCGCCGCCGCAGGTTTGTCGATTCCGATGGTGCACCTTGCCCTACGCACCGAGATTCCGCTGCTTGGGGTGTGTCTCGGCCACCAGGCCATCGCCGAAGCGATGGGTGGCACGGTGACCCATGCAGAAGAACTCATGCACGGTAAGGTGTCGAAAGTCACTCACACTGGCGACTCGTTCTTTGAGGGGGTGGCTTCGCAGTTTCAGGCTACCCGGTACCATTCGCTTGCCGTGGTTCGCGACACCGTGCCAGAAGAGCTGCACATTACTGCCCAAACTGACGGCGGCATTGTCATGGCGGTGCGTCACCGTGAGCTCCCAATTTATGGGGTGCAATATCATCCCGAATCAGTGCTGACCGAGGGTGGCTACCGCCAGCTGGGCAACTGGCTGGTGGTGTGCGGTGCAACGAACGCTGCCGAGATTTCGGCAACACTCTCACCGCTCATTACCGAGTGATACCAGTCATGCCTCATGCGCTCGTTCGTCGAGCGGGTCTTTCACCTTTTGTTGCACCCCATAATCCTTGCAGTGCATCGGATAGGCTGACTGTGACGACGTTTGTCGGTTCATTTCTTTGATCTGAAAAGAGCTTCTCTTGAAACAGCGGCAAGATTGGTCCCCAAAACTCTGGCTACGCATTTTGCTCCCGACTGTTCTGGTCGTGATCTGGCTCGCAGTGTCTGGCATTGGCGGCACCACGTTCGGCAAAATTGCTGAGGTTTCGACCAATGACCAGGCCGGCTTCTTGCCCTCGAGCGCCGAGAGCACCGAAGTCAATAACATTCAGGCTGACTTTCGAGACTCCGAGAACATTCCGGCTGTCATTATCATCGAGAAAGATTCAGGCGAGATTGCACCTGATGAGTTTGCCGATTTCGCAACCCTGACCGAAGAAATTCCGCTGGTCGCTGGCGTCGCCGAATCGGTGGAGGGCGAATCTCCGAGCGTTGTAGGGCCCATCCCCGCTGAAGATGGTGAGGCCATTCAGTACCTCGTCTTTCTTGACGCCGAGGGTGAAGAGCTGCGCGAAACCGTCAAAGAGCTTCGAGAGCTCGTGCAAGACGAAATTCCCGAGGGGTTCACCGCATTTGTCAGCGGGCCCGCGGGATTCCTTGCCGATCTCGTTGCCGGTTTCGGCGGCATCGACGGCATTCTGCTGGCGGTGACCCTGCTCGCAGTGCTTGTCATCTTGCTCATCGTCTACCGATCACTGCTGTTGCCGGTGCTGGTGTTGCTCACCTCGGTGTTCGCTCTGTCGGGCTCCATTCTTGGCATTTACTACCTCGCACTGTTCGACATCATTAAGGTCTCAGGCCAGTCCCAGGGCATCCTGTCAATTCTGGTGATCGGTGCAGCGACCGACTACTCGCTACTGCTGGTCGCTCGCTACCGAGAAGCCCTGTTCGAGGTCGAATCGAAGTGGGCCGCAATCGGTCGCGCCCTGCGGGGGGCATTCGAACCAATCCTGGCTTCGGCCGGCACCGTGATCGCGGCACTCTTGCTGCTGCTGCTCTCAGACCTCAACTCGAACAAGGCCCTCGGCCCCATCGTGGCCTTCGGCATCATCTTTGCCTACCTTTCGGCAATGACCTTGCTGCCTGCGTTGCTGGTCATCTTTGGCCGTGCGGCATTCTGGCCGTTCGTGCCTCGACCTGGCAAAAATAAGGTTGTGGTTGACGCTGGCCCGACCATCCCTGGTCTTGAGGGCATTCGGGGGCTCTGGAAGAAAGTTGGTACGCTCGTCGCACGTCGCCCCCGAACGGTGTGGGTCGCGACGTTGGTGTTGCTGCTCATTGGAGCTGCCGCCCTGCCCAGCTTCAAGGCAAACGGCGTGCCACAGACCGAGTTCTTGCTTGGCGACAATATTGAGTCGGTTGAGGGCCAGGATGCGCTTGCGCGCCACTTTGACGCGGGCTCCGGTGCGCCAGTCATCATCATTTCAGACGAAGAACATTACGAAGCCGTCATGGATGCCACAGCTGAGTTCGAGGGGGTCACCGAGGTCACCGTGCTGCCCGATCTCGAAGCTATCCCTGAACAGGCTGCAGCACCCGCTGACGTGACGGCTCCGACTGGTCCGCCTGCTGATGCTGCCGCACAGGGTGGACCTCCCGCTGAGCTGCTCGCAGATCTGCCACCGCTCGTCTCTGCAGACGGACGCGTGCTCATTGAGGCGACCATTGACTTTCAGCCAGATTCCGCAGATGCAGAGGAGCTGGTAAAGCAGATGCGCACTGATCTGGTGGAGGTTGACCCGAACGTGCTCGTGGGTGGCGAGACGGCAATCGCTCTCGACACGAACGAGACCGCACAGGCCGATCTGT
>CAYSQG010000026.1:0-9062 GCA_964433255.1 uncultured Leucobacter sp. | reverse complement strand
CGATAGCCGAAACCGTCAGTTAGTGGTACCTCCGCATCGAACGGATACCTAGTTTTCGAATCTGGAAGCGAGAATAGGTCAATGACTTTGCCGTCTGGCCCAAGATCAGGAGCAACTTCATCAGCAGGGGACACAGCGAGTGGTATCAGCACAGCTTCTATTTCATCGCTGCCTCCTACTTCAAATTGCTGAGGCTGGACGGCGGCGAAGGTGTCATCAGCACTAGTTCCACCGATTGCAGGAATTATCATTCCACCAACCTGTCCACCGATGAACACTAGAGAAAAAGTTCCAGCTAACATTTTGCGGGCCGCAAAGCGACCTGCTGAGATCTTCGAGGACTTTTCGCTAGTTATTCGGTGCCGCAAGCCCTCGTGAGAAGCAGGCTCCTTGGTCCGACCTGTACCTGAGAGCTGGGCGTGGTCCGTCAGTCCATTAACTGGCACCTTTGATTGATAGCCAGACGAGTATCGTCGGCCCTTCATGAAAGTTCTTCGCTTCAACGGAGCTCTCTAGCACGGCGAGGATCGAGAGAAACTAAGTTCCAGATCCGATAATCACATTGGTTGGAGTTCGAATAATGACTCCTTGGGTGGGAAAATTTGTCGTTCAACAGGACTTCCTAGTTCAGAGGATTAGCGTGATGATTGCGTAGCCGGCCGCGGCCACGCACAGCGCTGCGATGGTTGCAATTGCCACAAATCCAGCGGGCGTCTTCAAAGGATCGTTTGGGTCTGACATGAACTTGCTCCGTGCGGCTAATCTTTGGAAGCTGGACTGAGTACGGTGCTGCCCTGCTGCGTAATTTTGACAACGCCTCGATCATCTACTAACACCGGTTCGTCGTTGCCAGTTACTCCGAGAGCTTGAATAGGACCTGGCAGCGGTTCGGATTGTTCCCAACTCCCATCCCCCAGTTGTACCCAGAGATAGCCGTCCACTCCCGCACCGATCAGGGTGCCGGCAGAAGTCACCGCGAGAAGATAAAGCGTTGGGGCCTCATTGACGACTACGAAGTTGCGCCCTTGATCAGTGCTCAGTTGGAGACCCGACTCAGTTGATGCATAGAGCCCTGCGTCGGTGACGGCGAGATCGGCAGCGGCGATGATACCTCGAGGGTTCCAACTTTTGCCACCATCTGTGCTGACGACGAGGTCTGGGCGACTCGAACCGATGCCATAAAGCACTCCATCGGGCCCTGCGGTGAACACGTGAAAGTCTTCAACGTCCGTGAGTGCAACGGGCAGCCAGCTCTCGCCGACATCGTCACTGCGAATCACTCCAAGATTGGGCGAGCCGAGTTCAGAAGGGGTTTCTGGCCCCGGATGCCCTGAAGCAAAGAGCGTTTCACCGGCCACAGCGAAGCCCATCGCGTCAAAGTCATAGTTGCCGAGTGGTCCGGAAACGACGCCGTTCGATGTGACTGAGAAAATGCCATTATGGCTCGCTAAGAGAAGATCGTCAGACTGTGGATCTTGAGCAATTCCGTGCACATGCTCGATGACCGGAGGGGTCGAGGGAATGGAAGGTTCGTCGGTAGATGTGCAAGCGGTAAGTACCAAGGAAAGCCCGACAAGTGCGCTCAGACTAAGAATTGTTTTCATATTTGTGTTTCCTTAAGCATTGGCAAGACACGCCACTCTCTGTGAACGAGTGAGTCGCGGCGTGTGCGTTGAGACAAGAAGATCGGTAGCGCAACCTGGCGGCACCGAGTTGTGATGCAACCAGGTTGCGCTGTAACGAGCGATGCTCGTCAGACCGGTGCGAGATGGTCCACGGGTGACAAAGACAACGGCTAGAGCTGAGTGAGGAGCTCTTCCATCACGCTGATCTCTGCGGTCTGGTCGTCAACCACCTGCTGAGCGAGTTCAAGCACATCGGGGTGTTGCCCGTCCTGCAGCGCAGCGCGTGCCATGTCGACGGCCCCAACGTGGTGCACGATCATCTGATCGAGAAATAGCCGACTGGCTTCTGCCCCGTCCGCATTTTCCAGAGCAGACATATCGTCGGCCGTCATCATGCCATCGCCGGACATGTCCATGGATCCATGATCCATGCCCTCCATGCTGTCCCTGTTCGGGTCATACTCCACGCCCCAGTCGCCAAGCCAAGCGAGCATGCGCTCGATTTCCGGGCCCTGCGCTTCCTTAACTTGCTGAGCGAGTTCAGTAACACGAGGGTCGATGCCTTCTTTATTGAGAACGAGGTCAGCCATTTCGATGGCCTGCTGGTGATGGGGAATCATCATGGTGACGAAGGTTTCGTCAGCGGTATTAGCAATAACCGTGGATTGGTCCGAGGATTCTGGAGCGCTTGAACCATTCGTGTTGTCAGCACTGCAGCCGGATAGTACAAGCGCCAGGGCGATAGCGCTCGTACCGAGCGCAAGTGGGAGTTTCTTTATCATTGTTCAACTTTTCATTCGAATTGCATATGGAGTAGTGATGATTCACCGCAGTATCACGGCAGATCAGTGCCGACGTATCCGTCGGGTAATCCGAATCAAGTGCGACTGATAGAGAGAACGATTAATGAAGGCGGCCGTGGTCGCATCGAAAGATGCTTCAGCTGCCTTCCCAAGAAGCGAGGCTGCCCCTGATCTATGCGTATGCGGTACATCGCAGCGATGGGCAGCAGAAAAATCAAACTTACGATGAGAGCGAGCGCGCAAGCCATCATCATGTCGGTGTGTTGCAACGGCTGCGAAGCAGATTTTTGGCAAATGTCATCGCATGTTGCAGAGTTCGCGTTCGCGCTGCTGCTCGTGCCCGCACCAAGATGCTCAGATGAGGCGGGAGCATCGATGAGTGTGGTTTTCCCGTGACCAGCAGTACTCGCTCCGTGATTGGCTGAACCGGCACTGAGTGTGTGCATTCCAAGGAGTCCAACGATGACCATCAACACAACACTCAGCAACACCAGTAAGGGGCGCACAGCGGACGGATCACCCAAGCCGCGCTGTAGTCGTTGCATCTTCTTCCGGCCCCCCATCATCGTTATAGAATAGCAACAATAGGTTTTGGTGTGCTGAGAATTAGCTTGAGGTCGCGGCATAACCCTTGTTTCGTGAAAGTCAATCTATAGATGTGGTTGGCACGGTCATGCTTTCCATCAGCCACCGCAGAAGTACTGATCACGCTACTCTCCGTCGCAATTCACGGGTGCGAGAATCGTCACGATGTGAGTCCAGGATCGTTTGAGATTGGACCGCTATGGTTAGAGAGATGAGATCTACAGCGAGAATAAGCAGCAGGAGCACCTATGTTGCTGCGCTAAAGGCTGTATTTCTTGCTGTTCCGCTTCTCACTGCGCTGATTCTCGGCTGCCTCGCCATGAGCGGTCTCAACGTGCAACAGACCACTCCGGTCGCTGGTGCTACCGTGGCCGCATCTGCTATTCAGGCCGACGTCGTAAGCTCTGGCACCCCAGCGTTGCACGCGTCTAGTCAAACGAACGTGATGAGTTGTGCAAACTGTGAACCCAACGGCACTCATCTCGGTTTGGTCGCGGTAGCATGCGTGCTCGCGTTACTGGCACTCTCCATTCGATTGTTTGTGCCAGACGGACTGGTTCTGAGTTTGCTTCGTGTCGTTCGTGGCCGTCCTTCATACCAGTCGATTACGAACCTTCGACCTCGCACACCTTCCCTCGACGTTCTCTGTATCAGTCGTACTTGATTTTTGATCGCCATCGGGTGTCAGACCGCGATACCCGCATGAGGCACATCTTCGCGTTTGTAGTGGTCGCAATGCCTACCTTCGCACCTTTTCACTGAAAGACTGCGCGCCTGCGCGCGTGGTAACTCGCATCCTGCTCTAACGCATTCCGCTGCCGAAGTCTGCCGCTAATGAGGCGACGAAAGGACAGTGCGAAGGAGCGACCAAATCCGCAGAAAACATTCTGAAACTCAGAACGTAGATGTGTGTCAAGTGCGGTCCTCACAGCTCCAATCATCACCGTCGCTCACGCATGGGTCATCAAATGAGCCAAATTGCGACTTTCTCCCCCTGTCTTAAGGAACCTACAAATGCCAGTCCTGCCTGTACACACTGCCAAAATCCGAAAGTTTTCCGCTGCCATCGCTGTTGTTCCACTCGCGCTCGCAACGCTCTTACTTGCAGGATGTGCGATTGCGAGCCCTGAGAAAAGTTCCAACGAGGTTGGCTCAATAGTGAGTGCCGCATTCCTAGAAAAGCACAGCCTCATGGGACTTGACGCGAAACAGATCATCGAGCGACTTGACTCGATGCCGATTGCAGACCGTCCAACAGATCTGATCGCTTCAGTCCGGCCCAGTGAGTTAATTCTCACCGATGAGCAACAACAAGAGGTGAGCTTTGAGACACCAACGGACGAGTTCTACATCTCTGTCGCGCCCTACCAATCGCAGACACACGATTGTTACTATCACAGCCTCACGACGTGTGTGGGTGAACTTCAGAACACTGAAGTTCACGTGAAAGTAGTCGACACTCGAACGGGTGAAACCCTCGTTGATGACACCCGCCGCACATTCGATAACGGTTTCCTCGGGTTCTGGCTACCAAAAGATATTGAGGCAATGCTTTCGATCGAGGTTGGCGGCCTTACTGCCAGCAGCCCGATCTCCACAGCCTCGGATGAGGATCCAACCTGCATCACTACCCTCCAGTTGGCGTAAGACCACACATCTCTCAACATTTCCGCGGAATCGCGTTCGTCATGGACCAGAGATTCCCGAGCAGCGACCGATTGGAGTGCTACTATGCTCGACGTACTTCTCCCTGAACCTCATCATGAAGTAATCAACGGGGTAATCCTGTGAGGGCGCAATATGTGCTTCGGGCAACCCGCGCACTCGCTGTCGCGCTTGTTGCGCTTATTACCCTCGCAGGTTGTTCTTCCGGCGAGTCGGGTAGCTCACTTGATAAGCAGCGGCAGGACGCATCCGACCAAGGTTACGTTTCCGGCGATGGATCCACCACGAGCATCCCACAGGGTGATCGCACGGGTGCAGTTGAGTTTGAAGGCGTCACCGAGTGGGGTGAAACTGTCACCTACGCTGATTTCAGGGGCACTGTCACCGTCGTGAACTTTTGGTATGCGGGTTGCCCTCCTTGCCGTGCCGAGGCCCCCGACCTGGTGTCCGCACATGCAGAGTTTGCTGATCGAGGTGTCCAGTTTCTTGGCGTGAACACTCGTGACGGGAAGGCTCAGGCCGTGGGGTTCGCAGAGGAGTACGGCATCGAGTACCCTTCGATTCTTGACACGCTCGGCGACCGTGCCGTGCAACGTGCATTCGCGGCGCACACGCCGTTGAACGCCGTGCCCACCACTCTCGTTCTAGACGTTGAAGGGCGCGTCGCACACCGTGTGATCGGCCAGATTGCGGGAGCCTCTCAGATGCGCGCACTCATCACTGAAACTCTCGATGAGAGCCCGCTGGATTCGTCCGGAGCTCTGCAATGATTCAAGAAGTCGTTGCTGACGGGCAACTATTGATCGCCGCATCGATTGCCCTCCTCGCGGGAATCATTTCCTTTGCATCGCCGTGCGTGCTCCCGCTCGTACCTGGGTACTTGGCTTACGTGGGTGGAGTCAGTGGCGTAGATGCAGGGACACGAGCAAGTCGCCGCCGTGTTGTTCTGGGTGTGGTTCTGTTCATCGCTGGATTCTCTGCCGTTTTTGTTGCGATGATGGCACTCGCGGGTTCGGTTGGACTCTGGCTAGTTGAGTGGGAAGGTCTCATCACCCGAATCATGGGGGTGCTCGTGATTGCCATGGGGCTCGGTTTTATTGGCATGTTCGAGATGATGCAGCGCACCATGCGAATGCGTGTGAAGCCGCGTGGCGGGCTTGTTGGCGCACCTTTGCTGGGCGTCGTCTTCGCGGTCGGGTGGACTCCTTGTCTAGGTCCGACCCTCACCACGATCATGGCGCTGAGCCTGCAGCAGGGTTCAGTATCCCGCTCAGTGATTCTTGCCTTGTTCTACTGTGCCGGTCTCGGCCTTCCATTCATACTCGTTGCCTTCGGATTCGGCTGGGTGGCAGGCGTGACGCGGTTCGTGCAACAACACATCCGTATCGTCAACCTCACTGGAGGCATTCTTATGATCCTGATCGGGTTGCTCATGGTCTCCGGACTATGGACCAGAATGATGTACGCACTGCAGGCGGTGATTGGCGGCTATGTCACGCCCCTCTGATTTCGAAGAAGGACCACGAACATTTGATCAGAATGTAGCCGCACGAGTACAGTCACTAAACCTCGGCACTCGTGGCTGGCTCCGGTGGTTCTGGCGACAACTCACGAGCATGAGAGTCGCATTAATACTCCTGCTTCTGCTCGCCGTAGCGGCTATACCAGGGTCACTTTTTCCCCAACGTAGTGCGGACCCGAACGGTGTTATTCAGTGGCAAGAGAAGAGCCCAGAACTGTTTGCGGTTCTAGATTCGTTTCCCATTCAATTGTTCGACGTATACGCGTCAGCATGGTTCTCAGCCATCTACCTGCTCCTGTTTATTTCCCTCATCGGGTGTGTGCTGCCACGCATTTTGCATCACTGGCGTGCCCTTCGGGGCGCACCGCCAAAAACGCCAGCCAAGCTCTCCAGAATGGCAGGGTTTTCTGAGCAGCGAGTCACCAACCACACAGCGACTCATGAGGAGCGCCAAACGTTCGCCGATCACACAATTGCTGAAGCCGCGACAATCCTTCGGTCACAGCGTTACCGCACGTTAGTGGCACGACGCACAGTGCGCGGAACTGAAGAGTTCTCAGTTTCCGCAGAGCGTGGCTATCTTCGCGAGACTGGAAATCTCGTCTTCCATCTAGGCTTGCTTGGAGTGCTTGTCGGCGTGGGGATTGGCGGGGCATTTAGCTTCTACGGCCAAAAAGTGCTCATAGAAGGCGAGACCGGTATGGTCAACGCGCTCATCGATTATGACTCGGTAAACACAGGGGCTTACTTCGATGCAGCCAATTTGGAGCCTTGGGGAATCAAACTTGAAGACCTCGAATTACACTTCGTCACCCCCGATGATGGCAATCCTCACGCAATAGGCCAAGTACTTGAACACGAGGCCTTCGTGACAGTATTTCCCGCAGATGGCAGCGAGCCCGAAAGCGACCTCGTTCTCGTGAACAAACCGATGCGGTATGCAGGATCGAACATTTACTTGCTAGCTAACGGCTACGCACCGACGATTACTGTTCAAGATCCAGCAGGAAAAGTGGTCTTTAGTGAATCGGTTCCTTTCATTCCACAAGATTCAAACTTCACTTCCCTCGGAGTCGTAAAGGTTCCCGACGGGCTTAAAACCCAACTAGGGCTCCGAGGATTCTTCTATCCCACTCAGGCAGAGCTCGACACTGGTGCATACACATCGAACTATCCAGACCTCGAAAACCCAATAATCACACTCGATGTCTTTGAAGGTGATCTGGGAATCAATGAGGGGGTGCCCCAGTCCGTATATTCACTGGAAACCACCAATATGGAGCAGCTCACCGGGCGAGGCACTGACGTCGAGTCTTTGGAGATGTCGATTGGCGAAACAGTCGATCTTCCGAACATGGCAGGAACCGTAACCTTTGACGCAGCTCCCCGATATGCGGCCTTCGATGTCGTGATTCATCCTACTCAGGGGTGGATCTTGATATTCGCTATTACCGCGACTGCCGGGCTTCTCACTTCACTGTTCGTGCCGCGACGAAGAGTATGGGTCAAAGCGATTCCGACAGAAACCGGTGTAACGCTCCAGTATGCGGCGCTCTCCAGAGGAGACGATCCGACATTAGAACACGCGGTAGCTGAACTACAGAAATCACATCTCAAACTCATCTAGAAGCTATATCTCACCCGCCCAAATATTCAGGTAACGCGGAAGCCAAGCAAAGAAAGCCTAGGAATCGTGGAGACACTCGAACAATACTCAACAATGGCCCTCTACTCGGCGATGATCGTGTACGCAATCGCGTTCGTCTTCTACGTCGTGGACCTAGCAAATCGAAGTGCAAATCTAACTGTGCAGCTTTCCCGATCACGAGCCGCCAGCATCGGACTCTCTCTCACTATGTTGGGTGCGCTATTTCATCTCGCTGCGACAGTGTTGCGGGGCATCGGTGCAGAACGCATGCCTTGGGCAAACATGTATGAGTTTGCGTTGACTGCAACACTTGCGGCTGTTCTCATATTTATCGCGGTGCAATTTGTCGTCGACATACATTTCTTAGGTGCCCTGGTAACTGGACTTGCCGTGCTCTTCCTCGGGGTCACGAAAGTCAATTACTATGTGCCCATCGTTCCACTGCAAGACGCCCTCGACACCTACTGGATGGTGATCCATATTGCGGTTGCCGTGCTCGCAGTTGGATTCTTTACGTTGTCTTTTGGACTTTCAACACTCCAACTTCTCCAGGACCGACGAGAAGCGCGGCTCGCTTCAAATGGGATCACAAACCTCAACTTCCTTCGCGGGATGCCCGATGTAACTCGGCTCGAAAACCTCGCCTACCGGCTCGCAATTATCGGCTTCGTGTTTTGGACTTTCACACTCATCGCAGGCGCGATCTGGGCAGAAGCCTCATGGGGACGATTTTGGGGGTGGGACGTCAAGGAAGTCTGGACATTCGTGATCTGGGTGCTCTACGCAGGGTACATCCATGCCCGCGCTACGCGCGGCTGGCGCGGAAGCCGCTCAGCTTGGCTAAACATCACCGGATTCGCAGCCGTGATCTTCAACTTTGCTATCGTCAACCAGTTCTTCACCGGTCTCCATTCTTACTCAGGCCTCTGACACGTTGGTCACCAGGTTCGCCAAACAACCCGCCACATTTATCGATCAGTTGGGACTTATAGACCCAAGCCCAACGAAATGATGAGGAACGGTAAGAATCAGATGGTTAGTGTCGAATTTAAGACCGGACGAGACGATTGATCGCGTCAGTGGCTTCTTTGATCTTTGCGCTTGCAGCTGCTGCATCACCAAGTTTTGCGGCGTCGAGAACGCAGTGCTTCAGGTGGTCTTCGAGCAGCCCAGTGGCGACGCCCTGAATTGCTCGAGTGAGTGCACTGATCTGG
>CAYSQG010000025.1:0-10792 GCA_964433255.1 uncultured Leucobacter sp. | reverse complement strand
CGCCGATGCGGCCGAAGGTGGTCTTGGCCTCGTAGAAGCCGTAGTCGATGTTCGCACGAAGGGTGTGCAATGGCACGCGACCCTCGCGGTAGAACTCTGAACGGCTCATTTCAGCACCGCCAAGGCGGCCAGACACCTGGATGCGTACACCCTTGGCGCCTGCGCGCTGAGCACCCTGCAGACCTTTGCGCATCGCGCGACGGAATGCGACACGAGCAGCGAGCTGCTCGGCGATGCCCTGCGCAACGAGTTGAGCGTCAGCCTCTGGGTTTTTCACCTCGAGGATGTTCAACTGAATCTGCTTGCCGGTGAGCTTTTCGAGGTCAGCGCGAATGCGCTCAGCCTCAGCGCCACGACGGCCGATGACGATGCCTGGGCGAGCAGAGTGAATGTCGACGCGCACACGGTCACGGGTGCGTTCAATCTCAATGCGGCTCACACCAGCGCGGTCAAGAGTGGCACTCAGGTGTTGACGAATCTTGATGTCTTCAGCAACGTAGTCTGCATAGCGCTGACCCTTTTTCGTTGAATCAGAGAACCATCGCGAGACGTGATCTGTCGTGATCCCAAGGCGGAAGCCATAGGGGTGAATCTTCTGGCCCATTATTTGGCTCCCTTCTTGGCGGTCGCGAGCTCATCTGCACTCTGCAAAACGACCGTGATGTGGCTGGTGCGCTTGTTGATGCGGAATGCGCGGCCCTGTGCGCGGGGGCGGAAACGCTTGAGCGTTGCTCCCTCGTCGACAAAAGCCTTGGCAATGACGAGTTCGTCTTCGTTGAGACGAAGATTTTCGTTATCTGCCTTGACTCGAGCGTTTGCAATCGCTGAAGCGACCAGCTTGTAGACCGGCTCCGAAGCTGCCTGAGGGGCAAATTTCAGAATGGCAAGTGCTTCTTGGGCGTTCTTTCCGCGGATCACGTCAACAATGCGACGGGCCTTTTGGGGGGTAACGCGGATATGACGCACGCGTGCGATCGACTCCACCATGTTTCTTCCTCCTTCACGTCACCGCGTTAGCGGCGACGGCCCTTCTTGTCGTCTTTCACGTGACCACGGAAGGTGCGAGTTGGGGCGAACTCGCCCAACTTGTGTCCGACCATGGTTTCAGTGACGAACACTGGAATGTGCTTGCGACCATCGTGCACAGCGATCGTGTGACCCAGCATTGCAGGGACAATCATCGACCGGCGTGACCAAGTCTTAATGACGTTCTTTGTGCCAGCTTCGTTCTGCACAACCACCTTGTTTAGCAGGTGGTTGTCGACGAAGGGGCCCTTCTTGAGACTACGTGGCATCTTCTAGTTACTCCTACCTGCCGACTAACGCTTTTTACCGGTGTTGCGGCGACGCACGATGAGCTTGTCGCTCTCTTTGTTCGCCTTGCGAGTGCGGCCCTCTTTTTGACCCCACGGGCTCACCGGGTGACGACCACCCGATGTGCGACCCTCGCCACCACCGTGAGGGTGATCGACAGGGTTCATGACAACACCACGAACGGTTGGGCGAACGCCCTTCCAACGCATGCGGCCAGCCTTGCCCCAGTTGATGTTTGACTGCTCAGCGTTGCCGACTTCGCCGACGGTAGCGCGGCAGCGCACGTCAACGTTGCGAATTTCGCCCGAGGGCAAACGGAGCTGAGCGTAGGGGCCATCTTTTGCAACCAGTCGTACTGATGCACCGGCGGAACGAGCCATCTTGGCACCGCCACCTGGCTTGAGTTCGATCGCGTGGATCACCGTACCAGTGGGAATGTTGCGCAGAGGCAAGTTATTGCCCGGTTTGATGTCTGCCGCGGGGCCAGACTCAACGATGTCGCCCTGCTTGAGCTTGTTCGGCGCAATGATGTACCGCTTGGTGCCGTCTTCGAAGTGCAGCAGCGCGATGCGAGCCGTGCGGTTGGGGTCGTACTCAATGTGAGCGACCTTTGCGTTGACACCGTCTTTGTCGTTGCGACGGAAGTCGATGACGCGGTACTGGCGCTTGTGCCCACCACCAATGTGACGGGTGGTGATGCGCCCCTGGTTGTTGCGACCACCGGTTTTCGGCAGTGGGCGAAGCAGCGACTTCTCTGGGGTGGAGCGTGTGATCTCAGCGAAATCGGCAACGCTCGATCCACGACGACCTGGGGTCGTGGGTTTGTACTTACGAATAGCCATGATATTCCTTCTTCGCTTCCGAACTACAGCGCAGCCGTGAAGATGTCGATGGTGCCCGACTTCAGGGTGACAATGGCACGCTTGGTGTCTTTGCGCTTGCCCATGCCGAACTTGGTGCGGCGGGTCTTCCCTTTGCGGTTGAGAGTGTTGATCTTCGCAACTTTCACATTGAAGACCTGTTCGATAGCAAGCTTGATCTCGGTCTTGCTGGCAGTCGGCTGCACCTCGAAGGTGTACTGGCCGTTCTGGTCAATCAGACCGTAGCTCTTTTCTGACACGACGGGGCGAATGATCACGTCATGCTGTGACTTGTTGATGCTCATTTCGAGACCTCCTTGTCGGCGCGTGCTGCGACGAAGGCATCGAACGCTGCCTTGGTGAACACGAGATCGTCGCTGACGACCACATCGTAAGCGTTGAGCTGATCCCAGTTGAGCACGTGTACCTGTGGCAGGTTGCGCAGGCTCAGCGCACTGGTCTCGTCTTCGCGGTCAAGCACCACAAGCACACGCTTGCTTGGAGCAAGTGCTGCGAGCACCTCGCGGGCTGACTTGGTGCTTGGCTTGTCGCCCAAACCAAATGATTCGACGACGTGCAGGCGATTTGCACGGGCACGATCGCTGAGCAAACCGGTGAGAGCTGCGGCAATCATTTTCTTGGGTGTGCGCTGTGAGTAGTCACGAGGCACTGGCCCATGAACGATGCCGCCACCGCGGTGTTCAGGAGCGCGGACCGAACCCTGACGAGCACGGCCGGTGCCCTTTTGTTTGAACGGCTTAACACCTGAACCACTGACCTCGCCGCGGTTCTTGGTTTTGTGGGTGCCTTGACGCGCAGCGGCAAGCTGAGCGGTGACCACCTGGTGAATCAGGGGGACGTTGGTTTCGGCGCCGAAGATGGCTTCTGGCAGGTCAACCGAACCGGATTTCTTGCCTTGAGCGTCAACGACCTCGAGCTTGGTAGCAGTAGCCATGAACTACGCCCCCTTCACTGCGTTGCGAACGAATACGAGACGGCCACGGCCACCGGGAACTGCGCCCTTGACAAGCAACAAACCCTTTTCGGCGTCAACAGCCTGAACCTTGAGGTTTTGCACGGTCACGCGATCGTTGCCCATGCGACCCGCCATCTTCTGGCCACGGAAGACGCGACCTGGTGTGGCAGCACCGCCGATGGAACCTGGCTTGCGGTGGTTGCGGTGTGCACCGTGCGAGGCCCCGACACCCTTGAAGTTGTGACGCTTCATGGTGCCGGCAAAACCCTTACCTTTTGACGTGCCAACGACATCGACCAACTGGCCAGCTTCGAAGGTGCTGTCAATGGTGAGCTCTTGACCGAGCGAGTAGTCGGCTGCGTCAGCGGTGCGCACCTCAGTGAGGTGGCGACGCGGAGTCACGCCGGCCTTTGCAAAGTGTCCGGCAGTGGGCTGGTTCACCTTGCGAGGATCAATCTGGCCCGCAGCGATTTGGACGGCCGAGTAGCCGTCGACCTCTGGGGTGCGAATTTGAGTGACCACGTTGGGGCTCATCTCAATGACGGTGACGGGAACGACGTTGCCGTTCTCGTCCCAAACCTGTGTCATGCCGAGCTTGGTGCCAAGCAGGCCTTTGACTGTACGTGCTTCTTTAGACATCTTGAAACCCCTAGAGCTTGATCTCGATGTTGACATCAGCTGGCAGGTCAAGGCGCATGAGTGAATCAACTGCCTTTGGGGTGGGATCGACAATGTCGATCAAGCGCTTGTGTGTGCGCTTTTCAAAGTGCTCACGGCTGTCTTTGTATTTGTGCGGTGAGCGAATCACAGCGATCACGTTTTTCTCTGTCGGAAGGGGCACTGGGCCAATGACCGTTGCGCCTGCGCGGGTCACGGTGTCGACAATTTTCCGTGCGGAGCTATCGATGACCTCGTGGTCATAGGACTTCAGTCGAATGCGGATCTTTTGGGCCGCCATATGACTCTCTCTTTCTTGTTGCGTCGTACTTGAAGCGTTCACCTTGTTTATTGCAAGGATCTGCGCGCCCAGCATTGGACGTCTTGCGTATCAGCGCCCTGGCATTCAGAGAATGACACTCGCTGTTCACCTGTCAAACACACACCATGATCACAGCCGAGTACTGCCCGGCTGAACGAACGCGGTGAGCGTGGTGTTCGCTGCCCGCGGCCTAGTCAAATCTGAGCTATGCACAGCCTGGCAGTGATTTTCGCACACGCGAAAAGTTCTGAACCTGCATAGTCTGACACAAATAGTGGCGTTATTGCAAGCCGGGCGTGTCGCGCTGGCGAAGGAGAGTGGGCAATTTCACATACACAACCACCAGGGAGATACCCGCGACCAGCAACAACAACCACCAAATTGGGGCAACGACAAACGAAATGAGACCTAACACCGACCCAAAAACCGTGAACATCGCATTGATGCCGGAAGCCTGCAAATGCGTGTACCCCATCTGATGCAGTCGTTCGTACACATGCTCGCGGTGCGGCTCATGCCACTTGTGGCCTGCTCGAACACGCTTCACCAACGTGACCCCCACGTCACCAAAGTAAATGATCATGGGGCCTATCGTCGCCAAGATCGGCACCCCACCCATGAGTGCAAACAAACTCGTCGCAGCAACAGCCCCACCAAGCAAGTAACTGCCCACATCGCCAAGAAATGCACCTGGCTTGGTGAGGTTCCAGGGCAAAAAGCCGCCAAAACCCGCGGCGAGCACCAGACCGGCGGCTACGAGCCAGGGCAAGTCAGCGAACACCCCAGCTGCCGCAAATGTCAGACCTGCGATGACCCCGTGCATGCCGCTGATACCGTTCAGGCCATCCATGAAGTTGGCAACATTGATGTACCCAGAAACAAACAGCACCGCATAGATGACCAGCCACCAGGGTGCTGCTGCGTACCACACCAGGCCAAAACCGACACCAATCGCGATCAAAAGCAATAACACACTGCGCACGGATACGCTCACGCCTGCGAGATCCTCACCAAAGCCGAGCAAACCAGATGCCAGAGCGGCCGCAGCCACCAACGCTAGCGGCAGCACTTGATCTCCATCACGTGCATCAGTGTGAATCAGCCCCACCGCAGTGGCATACCCGACCAGCATGGCGAACAACACTGCGAGCCCAAGCCCCCGAAGCACCGGCCTATCGTGAGAGCTGCGTTCGTTTGGCACATCGACGATGCCAAGGCGAACGAGTAGTGGCCTCACCACAAAAGGCAGCAACACGCTGAGCAGGAATGTCACAACTGCAGCTACGTACGCACCTGCGAAAGGTATCACTGCACCCTCTCCCCTGCCTCAGGGGTCAGGTTCATGCGTGCAATCCACCCGTCATGATCAAGCGCTTCAGGGCCGAGGGTATCGACTTGAGCGTGAGAAATCATGCGGTGGAACGGGCGCTCGTTGCCTTCGCCCTCCGCAACCAATTCTTCGTGAAGCTTTTCTCCGTGCCGAAGACCAGTAAAGACAATATCGATTTGCTTGCCGGACTGAGCGATCAGTCGTTTCGCAACGTCAAGTATTTTCACGGGCTCACCCATGTCGAGAATCAGCACTTCACCTGGCCTACCGATGCCGCCAGCCTGCATGACCAGCTGACAGGCTTCAGGGATCGTCATGAAGAATCGGGTCACCTCAGGATGAGTGATGGTCAATGGGCCACCGCGCTCAATCATGCTGCGGAACGCTGGCAACATTGACCCCCTGCTGCCGAGCACATTTCCAAACCGGACCGACAGGTAGCGTTGCCCAGTTTGATCGGCCATCCAGGCAGTTAATTTTTCTGCCACACGCTTCGAGTGACCGAGCACACTGGTTGGGTTGGCTGCTTTGTCGGTCGAAATATTCACGAAGGTCGAAACTCCGACCTGCTGAGACGCCCGCAACACATTCAACGTTCCCAGGACATTTGTCTTCCAGGCTTCGTCAGGGTACTGCTCCAACATTGGCAGGTGCTTGAGTGCGGCAGCGTGAAACACCACCTCAGGTGTTCTTTCGTCAAATATGCGGGCCAGAGCTGCCGCATCACGAATGTCTGCCAACACCACATCTCGCGTGTCAAGCAACCCATGGCCGCTGATCATGAGCTGCGTTTGTTGCAGTGCCGTTTCATCTCGGTCAAGCAGAATGAGCTCTTTTGGCGCAAACGCAGACACCTGTTTTGCCAGTTCCGAGCCAATTGACCCACCGGCACCGGTCACCAACACCACTCGGTCACGCAAATACTGCGCAATTGATGCGGTCTCAAGACGGACCGGGTGACGGCCGATCACGTCTTCAATCGTTAACTCACGTACTTCGTTTGCCAGAGCTGAATTGTGCAACAGCTGTTCAATCGGAGGCAGCACCAGCACTTTCAAACCGAGTTGTTGCCCCAATTGATCAACGGTTCGCATGACCTTTGCGTCGGCATCACCGATGCACACAATGAGCGTAGTCGCCCGCGTGCGCTGAACAATTTCAGATAAATCGTCCAGGGTCCCCAGCACTCTGACTCCCCGAACTTCCAAATTGCGCTTGACAGGGTCATCGTCAATGAACCCCACTGGCAAGGCGTCGGCAGCGGTGTCTGTCAGCAAGCGCTTGGCAGTTTGATTGCCAAGGTAGCCTGCACCGTAAAGCAGAGCACGCTCAGTGGTGACTACAGGCTTCATGCGTCGTTCGTTTGCTATGCGAATCAGGTATCGCAATGCAGCCATCAGTGTGAAAGCAATGGGTGCGGCAATGATCATCGTGCTGCGCGGGATGCCCTGACCGTAGGCAAACAGAAACGCGAACACCCAAGACACAGTCATGACCGCGACAACGTCGAAGACGAGTGCTCGAACTTCGTCAAAACCGCCAATTTCAAACCTGTTGCGATAGAGCCAGGTGATCCAGCCAATGATCAACTGCAGCAAAACGGTGAACCCGATGAGCGTGAAAGTCCACCCCCAGTGGATTCGAGCGATTTCGAAATCCCAGCGAAGCAACATGGCGGACAGAATAGCTACCGCCCAGGCCAGGCCATCGCCCACAAAGAGCACACCATAGGTGCGCGAGAAGTGCCCCAGCCGAGAGTTTGCTGCTTGCGGCACGCGTTGCTGGTGCTGCTCTTTGATCACTCTTCGAGCATAGTCGCGAAGGCCGAGTTGGGGCTGCAGGCATCGGCATAAACAAAAACCCCGGGGGCTAGGCCCCCGGGGTTTTGAAGTGATGCGAAAAATTACTCGACAACCTTGGTCACTGTGCCGGCGCCGACGGTGCGGCCACCCTCACGGATTGCAAAGCCGAGGCCTTCTTCCATAGCGATCGGCTGAATGAGGTCAACCGTCATGTCGGTGGTGTCACCGGGCATAACCATTGGCTTGTCAGCGGGGAGAGTGATCACACCAGTGACGTCAGTCGTGCGGAAGTAGAACTGCGGACGATAGTTTGTCTCGAATGGGTTATGGCGGCCACCCTCATCTTTTTTGAGGATGTAAGCGGTGCCCTCGAACTTGGTGTGAGGAGTGATCGAGCCGGGCTGAACCACGACCTGACCGCGCTCAACGTCTTCGCGCTTGGTGCCGCGAAGCAGCAGACCACAGTTCTCGCCGGCCCATGCTTCGTCAAGCTGCTTGTGGAACATCTCGATGCCGGTGACGGTGGTCTTCTGCGTTGGGCGCAGACCCACAATCTCGACCTCAGAGTTGATGGCCAGGGTGCCACGCTCGGCGCGACCGGTGACCACAGTTCCACGACCAGTGATGGTGAACACGTCTTCGATGGGCATCAGGAATGGCTTGTCGCGGTCACGAATCGGATCAGGGATCGACTCATCGACTGCTTCCATGAGCTCGAGAACTGAGTTCACCCACTTTTCGTCGCCCTGAAGAGCCTGGTAACCCGACACGCGGATCACAGGAACGTCGTCGCCCGGGTAGCCGTGCTTTGAAAGTTCTTCGCGAACCTCCATCTCAACGAGTTCGAGGATCTCTTCGTCGTCGACCTGGTCACACTTGTTCAGCGCAACGAGCAAGTAAGGAACGCCAACCTGCTTTGCAAGAAGGATGTGCTCCTTGGTTTGTGCCATCATGCCGTCGGTGGCGGCAACCACGAGGATTGCGCCGTCCATTTGTGCGGCACCGGTGATCATGTTCTTGATGTAGTCAGCGTGGCCTGGTGCATCAACGTGAGCGTAGTGACGCTTTGGGGTCTCGTACTCAACGTGCGAGATGTTGATGGTAATACCGCGTTGGCGCTCTTCAGGAGCTGAGTCAATCGTGTCGAAATCACGCTGGACGTTGGTGGCTGACGGGTATTTGTCAGCAAGCACCTTCGAGATTGCAGCGGTAAGAGTAGTCTTACCGTGGTCAACGTGACCGATCGTACCGATATTGACGTGCGGCTTGGTCCGCTCGAACTTGGCCTTCGCCACTATGGTCCTCCTCAGGACATCGTGTGCCGCATCACGCCGAGGGTTTCGACGATCACAAGCACGGGGGTTGTGTCTCTATGTTACTTGCTTGGGTTGCAGTTCGCGACCCCGGCAAGTCGATAGGTCGGACTAAGCGACCGACCTATCGATTATAGGGCGTTATTAGGCGCCCTGAGCCTTCTGAACGATTTCATCGGCCACAGCCTTCGGCACTTCAGCATAACTGTCGAAGGTCATCGAGAACACCGCACGACCGCTGGTCTTTGACCGGAGATCGCCGATGTACCCGAACATCTCACTCAGTGGCACAAGGGCGCGAACGACCTTGACACCGCTGGCATCTTCCATGCTTTGGATCTGCCCGCGACGGCTGTTCAAGTCGCCAATCACGTCGCCCATGTACTCTTCAGGGGTACGCACTTCAACCGCCATCATTGGTTCAAGCAACACCGGTTGAGCTTTACGCGCAGCCTCTTTGAATGCCATCGAACCGGCGATTTTGAACGCCATTTCAGACGAGTCAACATCGTGGTATTGGCCGTCAAGCAGGGTCGCTTTCACACCAACCACGGGGAAACCTGCAAGAATGCCGTACTGCATTGCGTCTTGGATGCCAGCATCGACCGACGGAATGTATTCGCGAGGAACACGACCGCCCGTGACTTTGTCTTCAAACTCGTAAATCTTTTCGGCATCGCTTTGCAGCGGTTCAAGAGCGATCTGCACCTTGGCGAACTGACCTGAACCACCGGTCTGCTTCTTGTGCGTGTAGTCGTGCTTTTCAACCGCACGACGAATGGTCTCACGGTAGGCGACCTGTGGCTTGCCAACATTCGCTTCGACCTTGAATTCGCGTTTCATGCGGTCAACCAGGATGTCGAGGTGAAGCTCACCCATGCCCGCGATCACCGTTTGGCCGGTTTCGGCGTTCTGGCTGACGCGGAAGGTTGGATCTTCTTCAGCAAGCTTCTGAATAGCCGTCGACAGCTTCTCTTGGTCACCCTTGGTTTTGGGCTCAATGGCAACCTCGATGACGGGCTCGGGGAAGGTCATCGACTCAAGAACTACCTGGTTGTTTGGATCGCAGAGGGTGTCACCAGTGGTGGTGTCTTTCAGCCCAATGACCGCGTAGATGTTACCGGCTGTCACTTCGTCAACCGGGTTCTCTTTGTTGGCATGCATCTGAAAGATTTTGCCAATGCGCTCTTTTTTGCCCTTGGTGGAGTTCACAACCTGTGAACCCGACTCGAGGTGACCCGAATAGACACGCACGTAGGTCAGACGACCGAAGAAGGGGTGAACAGCAACCTTGAACGCAAGAGCAGAGAAAGGTTCATCACGATTGGGCTTGCGCTCAATGACCTTGGTTTCGTCGCGAGGATCGTGCGCCTCAATGGCGCCAACGTCGAGGGGGTTCGGCAAAAAGTCGACCACCGCGTCAAGCATGGGCTGGATGCCGCGGTTCTTGAAAGCTGAACCGCAGTAGACCGGGTAAATCTCGCTGTTCACGACCAGTTTGCGAATTCCGGCTTTGAGTTCGTCGATGGTGAGCTCTTCGCCGCCGAAGAACTTCTCAAGAAGTTCGTCACTGGTTTCTGCAACGGTCTCAACAAGTTGCGCCCGGTACTCTTCGGCTTTCGCCTGCAGATCTGCAGGGATATCTTGAGTCTCGTAGTTGGCACCAAGGGTCACATCGCCCTTCGAGTCACCAGGCCAGACAAATGCCTTCATGGTGAGCAAATCTACGACGCCGACGAAGTCGTTCTCGGCACCGATGGGCAGCTGCATAACGAGCGGTTTTGCGCCCAATCGATTGATGATGGTGTCGACGGTGAAGTAAAAGTCTGCACCCATCTTGTCCATCTTGTTAACGAAGCAGATGCGGGGCACACCGTACTTGTCGGCCTGACGCCATACAGTCTCAGACTGAGGCTCAACACCCTCTTTGCCGTCAAACACGGCAACCGCGCCGTCAAGCACACGCAGCGAACGCTCCACCTCAACGGTGAAGTCGACGTGGCCTGGGGTGTCGATGATGTTGATCTGGTTTTTGTTCCAAAAGCAAGTCACCGCGGCACTGGTAATAGTGATGCCGCGCTCTTTCTCTTGCTCCATCCAGTCAGTTGTGGCAGCACCTTCGTGCGTTTCGCCCAGCTTGTGGTTGACACCCGTGTAATACAGGATGCGCTCGGTCGTAGTTGTCTTGCCGGCATCGATGTGGGCCATGATGCCAATG
>CAYSQG010000024.1:0-11711 GCA_964433255.1 uncultured Leucobacter sp. | reverse complement strand
CAGCGGGGATCAATTGGCTGATGCAGGTATCGGAAAAGCCGGGGCGCTGATTGCTTCTGGCACCATGGTGTCACGCCTGCTCGGCTTGGTTCGCATGGCTGTGCTTGCCTACGCTTTGGGTTCCACTGGTCTTGCCGCAAACGCGTTTGCCACCGCGAACAAGATACCGAACACCATTTACGTGCTCATTGCGACAGGCGCTCTGACCGCCGTGTTAGTGCCACAAATCACCAAGGCTGCCCTGGCAAAAGATGGTGGTCAGGCCTACATCAACAAACTCGTCACGCTGGCAATTGCCGGTTCGGCTGCGCTGATACCGGTTGCTGCGCTGATCACCCCGGTGGCGATTGAGGCGCTGGGTGCCGGTTGGAACAACCCTGGTCAAACCCGACTCGCGACCCTCATGGCCTTTTGGCTGCTTCCCCAAATACTCTTCTATACGATCTACACCGTCGCCGGAGAGGTGCTGAACGCTCGAAGCGTCTTCGGCCCATATGCCTGGACCCCGGCACTCAACAACGTGATCAGCATCGCGGGTTTGCTCATTTTTGTTGGCATGTATGGCGCAGACAGCAACGGCGTGCTGCTGCTCGATCGCTGGGATCCCCTTGCGGTCGCACTGGTCGCCGGTTCAGCGACGCTCGGCGTCGCGGTGCAGGGCATTTCGCTCTTCTTGTTTTGGCGACGGGCGGGACTCACCTTCACCTTTGATTTTGGGTTTCGTGGTGTGGGTCTTGGTGCCATGGGCAAAATTGCATTTTGGACCTTCATGACCGTGATTGTCACTCAGGCGGTGACCCTGTTCCAGGCCGCCGTGCTCAATCTCGCCTCAAAGCCCAATGAGGCCGGGCTCGCGGCCTTTGAATTAGTGAGCCTCATATTTGTGTTACCACACGCGATAATCACGATCTCACTGGTGACAGCAAACTTCACCCGCATGAGCGAAAGTGTGCATCGAGGAGACGTTGAGCAGATGAAGCAATACCTGTCGGGCGCAACTCGGCTCAGTGCGTTTGCAATGATGTTTTTTACCTTTGCAATGGTGGTTCTCTCGGTTCCCATCACCAGCATTATTCTTCGAGCTTCCTACGATCGAATCGTCTTGGTCGCGGTGTTATTGGTGGTGAATGTGATTTGCCTGGTTCCCTACAGCCTCAACTTTGTGCTGAACAGGGGGTTCTTTGTGCTCAGTGACACCAAAACACCCTTCTTCATTGTCGTTGGTGTTTCCCTGCTCATGGTGGCCTCTGCGACGTATGCGGCCACCCTGCAACCGGCACTGATTGCGAACACGGTCTCACTGTTCGGTTCGATCATTGTTGGGCTTCAAACAGTGGTGACTTACTGGTTGCTTCGTCGACGAATTGGGGGGCTCGAAGGGAAGCAGCTCACTGTGACACTGCTGCAGTCCTTGGTTGCTGGGATCTTGGCGAGCGTCATCGGCGGCTTGCTGCTGTGGGCATGTGGCGGCATTGGTGCAGGTTCTTTTGCCACCTCAGGCATGTTCGAAGCCACGCTCATTTCTGCCCTAGTGGCGGTGGCGATGGGAGTCACGTACTTTGCTGGCGCTCTGGTGTTGAGAAACCGGGAGGCAAAGTTGCTGATCGGCAAGTTCAGGCAGCTGATCGCTCGGGCCTAATCAGGCCAGAGTGGCTACACCACAACAACAACTGGCACAATCATGGCCTTGCGCCGCAGCTTGGTGCCAACCCAGCGGCCAATGGTGCGACGAACAATTTGCTGCAGCTGATGGTGATCAGCCACACCGTCTTTCATGGCTTGCTCGAGTGCGCTCGCGATTTGCGGCTTGATGTCATCGAATACGTGCTCTTCTTCTGCCACACCCTTGGCGTGAATTTCAGGCCCCGAAACAATTTGCGCGAGGCTCGTCTCAACGACGGTGATGACCGAGATGAACCCTTCTTCTGCAAGCACGCGACGGTCGCGCAGATCGTCGTCAGTGACCTTGCCGACACTTGATCCGTCAACATAGATGAAATCGATGTCGAGCTGGCCAACCTGACGTGCCACACCATCGCGAAGGTCAACCACCGTGCCGTTTTCGCCAATGATGGTTCGGTTCTGTGGAACGCCTGTTTCGATTGCGAGCGCGGCGTTAGCCACCAGGTGACGGTATTCGCCGTGAATCGGCATCACGTTTTTTGGCTGCACAATGTTGTAGGCGTAGAGCAGTTCGCCTGCTGCCGCGTGACCAGACACGTGCACCTTTGCGTTGCCCTTGTGCACGACATTCGCCCCGAGTTTCATGAGCCCGTTGATGACCCTGAATACCGAATTTTCGTTGCCTGGTATGAGGCTTGATGCGAGGATCACCGTGTCGCCGTCACCGACTTCAATCTGGTGTTCGCGGTTTGCCATGCGGCTGAGCACCGCCATTGGTTCGCCCTGTGAACCGGTAGACATAAAGACAATGCGATGATCTGGAATGTCACCACTCTTCTTGAGATCAACGAGCACACCTTCGGGCACCTCAAGATAGCCGAGGTCAGATGCGATCTTCATGTTGCGCACCATCGAGCGACCGAGCAGCACCACACGTCTGCCGTTTGCCTGCGCCGCATCGAGCACCTGCTGCACTCGGTGCACGTGGCTTGAGAAACTTGCCACCACCACTTTGCCTCGAGACGCGGCGATGACACGTTCAAGCACTGGGCCAATGTCTTTTTCGAGTGGGGTGAACCCCGGAACGTCAGCGTTTGTTGAGTCGGTCATGAACAGGTCGACGCCCTCTTCGCCGAGGCGCGCAAACGCGCGCAAGTCGGTGATACGACCGTCGAGCGGCAGTTGATCCATTTTGAAGTCACCGGTGCCAATCACCAGACCAGCCTCGGTGCGAATCGCGACTGCGAGAGCGTCGGGAATTGAGTGATTCACCGCGATGAACTCGAGGTCGAACGGGCCGAACGCCAGCCTGTCTCCTTCAGCCACCTCGCGCAGCTCGGGCCGGATGCGGTGCTCTTTAAGTTTCGCGCTAATAAAGGCCAGGGTGAGTTTCGAGCCGACCAACGGAATGTCTGCACGACGTTTCAGCAGGTAGGGCACCCCGCCGATGTGGTCTTCGTGACCGTGGGTCAGCACGATTGCAAGAATGTCGTCAAGTCTGCCGTCAATTTTGGAAATGTCGGGAAGGATGAGGTCGACGCCGGGGTGAGTTTCTTCTGGGAACAACACCCCGCAGTCAACGACCAAGAGTTTGCCGTCAATTTCATAGACGGTCATGTTTCGCCCCACCTCACCGAGACCACCGAGTGGCGTGACCCGCAGGGTTCCGGCTTCAAGCGCGGGTGGAGTGTAATGAAGTGTGGTCACAGAGGGCGTGCTCCTGGCTATCGAGTGGTACCGGCTATTTTTGGCAGAGCGCCACCTGCCGCCGCGTTGCGATCGGGGCGGAAGTTTGAGAAGTCTGCTCCCTGCACTCCAGAGACCAGCGAGAGGTCGTCTTCAATCAGCGCGGCCTCCCATTCTTCAGGGCCCACCAGCGGCAAACGCACGCGTGGGCTGCCGATTCGGCCAAGCCCGTGCAGCACGTATTTGGCCGCGACAGTTCCTGGCACGTGGGTCATGATGGCCCGAACGAGCGGTTCGAGCTTCATGTGCTCGGCACGGGCAGTCAGCAGATCTCCGCGATTTACTGCGTCAACGATGGTGCGATAGGGTGCAGCGGTGATGTTTGCGGTGACCCCGATGAGACCGGTCGCACCGATCGACAGGTGTGGCAGTACGTTTGCGTCGTCGCCAGAGAAATACATGAGATCGGTTTGGTTCAGCACACGGCTTACCTCACTGAAGTCACCCTTGGCGTCTTTAATTGCAAGAATGTTTGGGTGCTTGGCGAGTCGCAGAATTGTCTCATATTTGATTGGCACCCCGGTGCGCCCTGGAATGTCATAGAGAATGACGGGGAGGTCAGTCGCGTCGGCGACCATGCGAAAGTGGGTGAGAAGACCAGCCTGCGTTGGCTTGTTGTAGTAGGGGGTGACAATCATCACTGCATCTGCACCGGCTTTTTCGCTGGCTTTGTACAGCTCAATTGCGTGTGCAGTTTCGTTAGAGCCGCCACCGGTGATGATCTTGGCACGGCCTGCTGAAACAGACTTCGCCACCTCGACCAGTTTGAGTTTTTCTTGGTCGGTCAGGGTGGAAGTTTCGCCGGTAGTGCCGGTGACCACGATGCCGTCGGCACCGTTTTGAATGCAGGTTTCAATGTGTGCCTCGGTCGCAGCCCAGTCCACTTCGCCTTCTGCGTCGAAGGGGGTGATGAGGGCGACCAACACTTGGCCAAAAGGGTTTTTTTCAGTCGTCACTTTTCTAGGGTATCGTGCTGGCGCACCCAACGCTCAAACTGATAGCTGAGACCGTTGCGGGCGATTTGGGGCTCCCCCTGGTCAACGAGCTGCCATTGGTGGTCGATTTGGGGTGCAAACGTGTCCGCGTCAGGTACATCAAGATGAATGCGTGTCACCACGAGTTCGTCAGCGAAAGGAAGTGCTTGGGCGTAGAATTGGCCTCCACCAATAACCCAGGCGGTCACAGGTTGTGTAGCTTCGGCAACGCGAAGGGCGGCCTCGATGGAGTCGGCGACATATGCCCCATCGCACTGTAGGTCAGCATTGCGTGACACCACAATGTTCATGCGGCCGGGCAGGGGCCGAAATTTTTCGGGCAGCGAGAGCCAGGTGTTTCTGCCCATAATGACCGGATCCCCGAGAGTGGTGTCTCGAAAGTGAGCTAGATCTTCTGGCAGGTGCCAAGGCATCACCCCGTCACGGCCGATCGCACCGGCGTTCGCTTCAGCCCAGATCAATCCCAGTTTCATATTGCAACGGGGGCTTGAATGCCGGGATGATGCTGGTAGCCGATCAACTCGAAGTCTTCGAATTGGTAGTCAAAAATGCTCTCACGCCTGTTGAGGGCGAGGCGTGGATAGGGATACGCATCGCGGGTGAGCTGCTCGCGCACCTGCTCAACGTGGTTGTCATAGATGTGGCAGTCGCCACCAGTCCAAATAAATTCGCCCGGCTGCAGGCCGGTCTGCTGGGCAACCATGAGGGTCAATAGCGCATAGGAAGCAATGTTGAAAGGAACCCCGAGAAACATGTCTGCAGAACGCTGGTACAGCTGACAGCTGAGTTTGCCATCGGCAACGTAGAACTGGAAAAACGCGTGACAGGGCATCAGCGCCATGCGGTCAAGCTCGGCAACGTTCCAGGCCGAAACTAGGTGTCGGCGGGAGTCAGGGTTTGCCCGAATTTGCTCGATCACTTGGGTGATTTGGTCGATGTGGCCGCCGTCCGGGGTTGGCCATGAGCGCCACTGCACCCCATAGACCGGGCCTAAATCACCGTTCTCATCAGCCCATTCGTCCCAAATGGTCACTCCATGTTCACGCAAATATGCTGTGCTGCTTTCACCGCGCAAAAACCAGAGCAACTCGTATGCGACGGATGCAAAGTGCACACGTTTCGTGGTGATGATCGGAAATGAATCTGCCAAATCGAAGCGAATTTGTTTGCCAAACAGACTGCGCGTGCCGGTGCCAGTGCGATCGCTCTTTGGTGTTCCATGCTCAAACACTTCTCTGAGCAAGTCTTCATATGGGGTCGCGATAACGTGTGCAGGCATATGCCAAGAATAGCGCGAGGCCCCGGCAATTCTATGATTGCCGGGGCCTCGCGCTTCAAAGCTTAGGCTCGGTCGTGCACCTCGAGTTGATCGTCAAACACCATCAACTCTTCGGCATCCGAGCTGTCATCGCCGTGGCCGAGCACCCTACCCTGAAAAAATTCGGGTGACTTGCGAGCCCACACCAACATAATGACCACACCGATGAGCAGCACCACCACACCGAGTATGCCGACGAGGCCAAGACCTGCGATGTTGCTCCCAGACCCAAACGCTGGGTCGAAGCTGTCGACGGTGGTCTGCACGAACGTGATCAGTAAGAAGATGCCACCAAGCCCTGGGAGCAGGAATGCTCCGAAGAAGTGACCGGCACCCTTTGCGAGCGCAGTCTTGCGGAAGTACCACATGCTTGAGAGCGCGGTAATTCCGTAGTAGAAACACACCATCATGCCCAACGTTGTGATGGTGTCCCACAACACGTCTTCGCTCAAAAAGCGCATCACGGCATAGAAGACCGATGCAACAATAGACGACCACATCAAAGCTACATAGGGTGATTTGTATTTCGGGTGGACCTTCTTGATCGATGCTGGCAGCGCACCATAGTGCGACATGGCGAGCAGCGTGCGAGCGGGTGAAATTGCGGTGGTGTTAATCGACGACACCGCACTCAACAAAATGCCAAGGGTGAGAAAAATCGCAAAGGGCCCCATCACCGGGTTGGCAATTGCCGCAAATACGTTTTCAGCGATATCGGCGTTCGCGAGACCGTTCGGGCCGTCACCGACCCCAGCCCACACCAGAGTGGCAGTTGCGGTGCCAACGTACAACACCAGCAATATGGCGACCAGGATCATCGCGGCCTTACCCTCGGTAGACACTCGACCGTGTGAGGGCTTGGTTTCCTCGCCAAGCGTGAGCACTGTGTCCCAGCCCCAATACACAAAGATTGACACAGCAAGACCAGCCGAGAATGCCCCAAACCCTTCAATTGCAAACGGGTTGAACCAGGAAAGCTCGGGGGTTGACCTCACACCGGTGTCTGGGTTCGGTTCAGCAAAGAAAAACAGGGCGAGAATGAACCAGACCAGCACACCGATTTGGAAGAACACGGTGATGTACTGAAAAACCTTGGTCGAGGTCATGCCACGATACGAGATGAACGTTGCAAGAGCCATGAACATCAGACAGACTGCGATATTGATCCAGACCACCGACGCGAGACCTGCAATCTCACCGTTGCCATTCATGACGATATCCAACGACTGAAAGAGAAAGTCGACGGCAACACCGGCCAAGTTTGAGAGCACCAGCACCGTTGCTGCGATCAGGCCCCATCCTGCCATCCAACCCACCCATGGGTTGAACGCGCGGGCACCCCAGGTAAAGGAGGTACCGGAGTCTGGCATGCGCGAGTTCAGCGCACGGTAGCCAAACGCCACCAGCAGCATCGGAATGAAGCCGGCGAGAAAGATCGCGGGGGTTTGCCACCCCACCTCTTGCGCAGCGGGGCCAATAGAGGCGGTCAGCGTGTAGGCCGGAGCACATACCGAGATGCCGATAATGATGGCCCCGAACACACCAACGGTTCCTTGTGGCAACCCTTTACGGCTGATGCCGATGACAGAATCTAGCGCTCGTGTCGGGGGGTTCGTCGTTGTAGCCATATCGAGCCTTTCTCGTTGGGTGACAACCCGATTCTAAGGAAGAATGTGGAAATCACCGAATTCACACAAGATCGCCACGAATTTCGTTGCGATACAGGGTGATTGCCTCTCGAAGCGAAGCTCTTGCTCGGCGTCGATCCCCGCAAGCATCATAGACAATGCCAAGCCGAGCCCACGCTCGCCAATTGTGCGCTTCGGCTTCGGCGGCGAGTTTGTAGCGCTCGAACGCGGCGTCAGCTGTTGCGCGGTCTGGCTTGCCGTTTGGCCCCACCTCACCAAGATCGTCAGGCAACTGATTTTCAGCGTCGAGCACATCGACGAGTTGCGTGGAGCGCAGCCCGAACAGCAACTCTCGCACGAGGGCCCAGACGCCAATTAGCGGCAGCACTAAGAGCGAGACACCCATCAACACCGCAACGAGAGTGCCCGAAGCAAGCAGTGCAGTTGCCCTCAGCCCGATAAACGAAAAATAGAGCACGAGCAATGCGCTCATGGTGACAACGCCAATGAGCGCGCTGGTGCGACGACTCATAAACCCAGCACACTTTCGAGCCCGACAACCAAACCTCGAAGTTCGGTGACAGCTTCGAGCGAAGCACGAATGCCGCTGCGGTAGGCATCTCGAGAATGAGTGTCATGGGTGATGGTCAGCACCTCACCTGAGCCGCCAAAACGCACCTCTTGCTTCGCGACCACACCCTGCATTCTGAGGCTGTGTACAGGCACTCCGGAAACCAGCTGACCCCTGGCGGGCTGTTCAGCAAATGGGGCCTCGATGCCTCGACCAGCTCTCGCCTGCGCAATGATCTCAGCGGTGCGCACCGCAGTGCCGCTTGGTGAATCAACCTTCTGGTCATGATGTGCCTCAACAATTTCAATGCTTGAAAAGTGGGGGGCAGCGATGCGAGCAAGCATCGACTCCAGCACAGAACCGAGCGAGAAGTTTGGCACTACCAACACTGTCGCCCCCTCAGTGCGGTCGACGACAGTTTGCAGCTGGGCAAGGCGGGCAGCGTTCCACCCACTGGTGCCCACAATTACACGCTGACCTCGATGAATCGCGCGCTCGACAATGTCTTGCGAAGCATCCGGGTGGCTGACATCGAACAGGATCGCAGCCTCAGCGCCAGCATCTGGTGCCGACGCACTCGATAATTGGGCACCAAGCGTGAACCCTGGGTGAACCTCAACGACCTCGCACACCAGTGAACCAAGACGCCCACGCGCTCCTGCAACCGCAACTTCGAACATGGGTTAAGCCTAGCCGGGTCAGCAAAGCCATTGGGATACCATCGAGGCATGTCAGTTCAGCCGTTGCAGACGATTCAACAGGTGATCGACACGCTTGGGCAGCACCATCAACCAGTGTTTTTTCTCAACCGACCCTCCATCTTTCTTATGGGTCTCGAGCGTTGGTTGCCTCACTTCTATTCAATTCGACTGCATAACGCCTGGGGCATGAACGAAGAACGGGCATTTTCGCCACGCATGTCTCCTGGGCCCGGGCTCTCCCACACCGAAGCTGCAAACTGGTTGCTCAGCCAACATGACGTGCACACGTTCATCTCAGCACACACGCCTGCCGGATTCACCCCCAAAATCGCCGCGTTTTTGCACGATGAGCGCACAGAGGCACTTTGCGAGCAACTGGGGTACGAGCTGATGGCTCCCCCAGCTGCACTGCGCACCCAACTCGACGGTAAATTGTTTACCACTGAGCTGAGCGAAACATGCGGCTTGCGGAATGTTCCGCACGTCATTACGACGGTCTCGTCTGGCGATGAGCTGATGAAAACCGCACAGAATAACGGGCTGGGCACCCATGTGGTGGTGCAAACCAACTACGGGGAGGGTGGCGCTGGCACCTATTTCGTTCGCTCAGCACACGAAGTTGATGCTCACGCCCAGCAGATCATCGGTGTGCCAGTCAAAATCATGAAGCACATTCGACACCGTGCACTCGCGATGGAAGCCGTGATTGTGCCCGGGGGCATCGTGCTGGGGCCATTGCTGCAGGAGATTGTTGGCCACAAAGAAGTTGCAGTGCATGGGGGCAGCTCAAGCGGGCTTGAGCACTATGCTGACGTCGTGTCGCCAGAGCAGCGTCAACTGGCTGCACGCATGGTGACGCGCTACGGTGAGCAGCTTGCCAAGCTCGGCTACCTGGGCCTGTTTGAGGTTGACCTGTTGCACGACCTCGACACAGACGAACTCTTTTTTGGCGAGTCAAACCCCAGGTTTAGCGGGTGCGCCATGGTCACGAACGCCGTTACCGCAGAGCTCTGGGGTCTGCCGATGTATGCCCTGCACCTGTATGCGTTTCTCGACGAAGCTCCGCCCATCGACGTCGATAGCTTCAACCGCACTTGGCAATCAGTCCAGCCAGGTCACGAGTGGTCAAACTTGCTGATCAGGCATGTGGCGCCAGCCACCGACGTGATTCTTGATGCACCCAACACCGGCAGCTATCGGGTCGGCCAAGATGGGGCTTTGGCCTTCAACAAGCGACGAAATGATTGGTACGATCTCTCGGGCACAGACGAGGTGTTTTTTGTGAGTTATCGAACAACCGGAGACATCAGGGTGCACGGTGACGACATCGGCACGCTCTTTGTTCGCGGTCGTCTGCAACAGCAAAACGGGCACCTGACGGACCAAGCGCGCACCCTGGTGAGCCAGATCCTCGCCCAATATCGCACAAAACCCCTGCCATTTCTCAGTCGAGCGACAAGGTCTCTCCGACGCCGACTGCGGGCCTTACGCTCCTGAGTTCAGGCTGCAATCGGGAACCTCGGGTGCAATGGCTCTTGACGGTGAGTGCGCTAGCTGCTCTTCAGTGAGGTGCGGCCGGTTTCGCCAACCGCGACTACCGTTTGCGGGCGACCGGCGATCAGTGTGGCGACCTGCTGAATCTCTTGAGCGGTCACCGCGTGAAAACGCGCCAGTGAAGCCTCAAGAGTAAAAAATTCCCCCAAGCCGAGCTCAGCTCGCGCCAACCTGCCCATGCGGGTGTCGCTGTCTTCGAGCGCAAGCGCCGACGACCCTGCGATTTGCCCCAGCGCACGCTGGTGCTCTTCTTCAGTAATGCCGTGTGTGGCAATCTTCGCGAGTTCGTCTTGAGCAAGCCGCAACACTTCAGCGGCATTTTGGGGCATGGTTCCGGCATAGATGCCGAAGACGCCGTTGTCACTGTAACTGGCACCGAACGAGTAGGTCGTGTAGGCAAGACCACGTTTTTCACGAATTTCTTGAAATAAGCGGCTCGACATTCCACTCCCAAGCACCGCGTTCATGAGCCCATAGGCAAAACGTCGAGGGTCTGAGGCATGCAGGCCCTGCGTGCCGAGCATCAAATTGATCTGCTCGCTCTCACGCTCAACCAGCTGCACCTCAAGGAGATTCGCCGCCGGCGCGACGCTGACTGGCGATTGACGACGCTTGGGTGCGCGGTTCAGCTCCACGCTCCACCGTTCGCCCGCGAGGCCAAGTGCACGCACCACTTGCTCAACAAGCCGATCGTGATCCACCGCACCCGCAGCAGAGACCACGAGGGTTGAGGGGTCATATTGCGCCCGATAGTGAGCCAGCACGTCGTCCCGACGAGCGGCTCGTATTGTGTCTGGGTTGCCTCCGATCGGCCGACCCAGGGGGTGAGTGGCGCCCAACACAGCTTCAAAAAATCGTTCATTTGCAACGTCTGAGAGGTCATCGCTCGCCATTGCGAGTTCTTCAAGGATCACTCCGCGCTCATTCTCGAACTCTGCCTCATCGAGCACCGAATTGGTGACCATGTCAGCCAACGTCTCGACCGCGCCGTCGAGATCAACATCGCGCACTTTTGCGTAGTAGCAGGTGTATTCTTTGGCGGTCAACGCGTTGTTCTCTGCGCCGATGCGGTCAAAACTGGTCGCGATTTCGTAGGCGTCACGTGTCGGAGTGCCCTTGAACAAGAGGTGTTCGAGAAAATGCGTACTGCCAAGGCTGCCTGGCGCGTCGCCACGCTCTGCTTGTTCGTCGCGTGAGCCCACGCCAACCCAGAAACCCACGGTTGCGCTATGTGCACTTGGCATGCGCTCCGTCAGCACGCGAAGACCACTGGGATGCACCGTGCGTCGCAGCGTTGACCCTTGCAGATCGGCTGAAAATTCGGGCAAATCGAGGGGCAACTGAATTGGTTCGGGCATGCCCACTACCCTACCGAGAAACGTACAGCCCCGAGATCAAAGACCCCGGGGCTGTACGTGTTGTGGCGCTGATTTGCCGTGCGGCGCTTATTCGTCGTGCGCCGGTGCAGAATTTTCTGCTGGTGAGTCAACCGCTTGCGTCTCGTCGTCAAGCACAGGCTCAAGTGACAGCTTGCCGCGGTCATCGACCTTTGTGATTTTCACGAGGATCTTTTGA
>CAYSQG010000023.1:4375-12471 GCA_964433255.1 uncultured Leucobacter sp. | reverse complement strand
ATGTTCGAGAGCGTTCTGAACCGGAGCCACTGCATCGCTTCACTCACTCGTTGCTGACGGAACAGTCGATTTATGGCCTTATTCTCATTTCAGGCATGATTCTGGTGTCAGGCGTGCACGGTGACGCCTCACTGAAAGTACTGGTCACGGTCATCGTCACCGTGTTGGTGTTTTGGCTCGCACACGTCTATGCCGGCACCCTTGCCACATTCAGCGGGCACCTGGGTGGGGGTGACCTCATTCACGCTATGAGACATTCGATTCACCGCTCACGAGGACTGCTGCTCTCGGCAGTTTTTCCGTTGTCGGTGCTCAGCCTCGGAACGCTTGATCTCATTGACGACGAAACCGCGATCTGGGGTGCACTGTGGATGAACACCCTCGTGCTCGGCGTGCTTGGTTGGGTTGGAGTGTCTCGCTGGAGCGCCAGCGTCTGGTGGAGACTTGCCAGTGCACTCACGACCGCTCTATTTGGCGGACTCGTGATCGTACTCAAAGCTTTCGTACACTAGCCACATTGATGGTGAAAACGTTGCCAACCAAAAGTGAGCTACTATAGATCTTTCGAAAGAATTGCTTGCATAATGCGCCCACGAATTTTCACTTGCTCGCGCGATTTGCTGTCACCAAGCGAACCCAACCCCAGCACCTCGTGCGTAAACGTCATGCCAAACATCACTGTCGCAAAGGAACGGGCACGAAGCTGGGGTTCCGTCAACCCGAGCGCAGCGATCTGTTCAGTCAGCTCCCCCAGCACCCACTCGTGCAACATTTGAGCGCAGGCTGCTGACTGAGTCGAAGCTCTGACCAGCAATTCGAGATGCTCACGAGCCTCGGGGTGACGCACCTCACCACGCTCGACTGCCTCTGCAAGCAATCGACCCCACACTGGTTTAGGGAATCGACGCATCAAACTGAACGCACGCTCCAAGCCGGCTGGGGCGTCGAGAGCTTCAACCAACAAATTTTCACGGGTACCGAACTGGTGAATGAGAAGTGAGTCACTGACACCGGCACGATCAGCAATTTTGCGCAGGGTGGACTTCTCGAAACCAAACTCATGCAAACACTCCTTGGCGGCGTGCAAAATTTCTTCATGAGTCGTCGACGGGCCTGGCCGTCTGCCTCGAGTTGAAGTGCTCATAATGACCATTCTATTTTTTTCTTCTCACAATCACGCACAGGCTCATCCCCCAGCTCACCCAGATAGCATGGTGACGTGCTGAACAGACTGGTGACCATCTCTCGACCAGTGCTGTGGATCAACACCATCGGCACCACCATTGTTGCCATCTGGCTGACCGGTGACCTCTGGCGCTGGGATGCGATTTGGTTGGTGCTCTGGGTGACCCTGCCCTTCAACCTGCTTATTTATGGCATCAATGACATTTTTGATCAAGAGACCGACAAACTCAACGAGCGCAAGGGCGGGTATGGCGGGGCCAAAATTAACCCCAACGAGGTCACATGGATCGCCTGGGGTGTCGCCGTTACCAATATTCCGTTCCTGGTCTTTTTTGCTCTGAACTACTCGCTCGCTGCGAACCTGTGGATCTGGGCGTACGTGCTGTTCTTCTTTTTCTACTCGGCGCCACCACTGCGTTTCAAGGCCAGGCCATTCTTCGACTCGATCAGCAACGCCGATTACGCGTTCCCGCTCGCGTTTGTTCCGCTGGCGCTTGGCGCTGAACCAGTCTGGCTCGCCCTGTTTGGCCTCATGATCTGGAGCCTTGCAAAACACACCTTTGATGCGATCCAAGACATCGAAGAAGATGCTGCGGCCCATATCACCACCACGGCAGTGTTTCTGGGTGTGAACAATTCGTTGATCTACGTTTCGGTGCTCTGGATCATTTCGACCGTGTTCTTCGCATTTGTGAACATTCCAGTCGCCATCGCGAACGCCGCCTACGCTGGCTGGCTGGTGTGGCTCATGCGTCGCGATCAGACTCCAGAAAACGCGAAACGGGTCTACAAATATTCGGTGGCTTTCCCCTACATCGTAGGCTCGGTCGCGGGCGTGCAGCTCACCACAGCACTCGTTGCAGGATGGTACGTGGCATGAATACCCCGGTGAAACACACACTCGATCAGGCCCCCAAATCGGTGGTGGTGGTGGGGGCCGGCCTTGGCGGCCTAGCGGCAGCAGCCCTGCTGGCACAGGCCGGGCACAACGTCACTGTGCTCGAGAAAAATAACTGGGTCGGCGGCAAGTCACGTCGAATCAGCGTCGCCGGTCAGCGCATCGATACCGGGCCATCACTCGTCACCTTTCCTGGCGTCATTGACACGCTCTTTGCTCGGTATGACGAGCTCGGATCAGGCACCCCCGCAGCACAGATCGCAAATCTGACCCTTGAAACGCTGCCCGAGGTCGGCCGGTACTTCTTTCGTGATCAGGTGGTCAACCTACCGGTAGAACCTGAGCACCCGTGGCATGAGGCGTGGCAGCATTTCGACCAGGATCACGGTGGCCTGTCTGCACAAATTGAACAACTGCTCACCTCTGATCCGCTCGATATGAGCACGCTGCCAGCCGTGAACTCACTCTCCAAACTGTACGGCTTGCGCCTCTCGACCCGGTCGTACCTTGATGGGCTGAAGTGGATGCCCGCCGGGCTCAAAGAAGTTATCGCCATTCACACGCTGAATGCCGGAATCGCGCCAGAACGCACACTCGCGCTCTATGCCACCATGCCCGCGGTCATGGCCCGCGAGGGCATTTCAGTGCCGGTTGGCGGAGTCTACGAGTTGGCCCTGGCACTTGAGCGCCTCGCGGCAGAGGCCGGCGCACAGATTCACCTCGACACGCAAGTGACCCGAATTGAACGTGGGGCGGTGCACACCACGGAGCAGGTGCACCAAGCTGACGTGGTGATCGGTGCAGCTGATGCTCGTGTCATCGATGAGCTGCTCGGCCTGAAGAGCAAACGTGCAAAGCGGGTCTCGTGTTCCGGGGTTGCGATCTTCACAGTCTTGGATGAACCCCTGCCAGTTGACACCGTCACGCACTCGGTCATCATGCCCGCTGACCCCGCCGCGCTGCACCGGTCGCTTGACCAGCGTGAAGAGCCAGCCGAAACTATGGCATTTTTGAACTACTACGCGCCAGGCCACATCTACCCCAACGACAGGGCCACCGCAGCAATTCTGTTGACCGCCCCCGCAAACGGTGAGCACTACACCCTCGACTCTCCCTTCGTGCAGCGCGAGATGCAGCGCATCAGTCAGCTCATGGGTCTCGACCGGCCGCTCAGTGAGCGCATCATCGAAGCCCAACTGTTAGACCCTGAATATTTCTCTCGGTTCGGCAGCGATGGCGGTTCACTGTACGGCGCCACCAGGCCCATGTGGCAGGGCGGCCCACTGCACAGACCCGCCTATTCGACCAGAAAACGGCCGTGGCTGTGGCGGGTCGGGGCCTCCGTTCATCCGGGTGGCGGCATTCCAGCGGTGCTCGGTGGCGCAATAAACTCTGTGAACCGGCTACTCAAACACCTCAACGACTGAACCCCTCGATTGCAGCGCTGACGAGCTACCAAGGCAACGCCAAATCACATATATCGTTCAGTATCGCTTGATATGTTGTTAACTATCGTTCAGCAGTGAGTTGACGAACACACACCTGAGAGGCGGACCTCATTATGGCCACATCATTCTCTGCAGACGCATTTCGCAGCGGCGAAATGACCGAGGCAATTTTCGAAGCCGTCGAACAGCTCCGATCCACCTTTGAAAAGCGTGTGACAACCCGAGTTGGTCGGGGCGACGTTCGCGCCGCAGTGCTCGCATTGCTCGCTGAAGAACCCATGCACGGGTACCAAATCATTCGCGAAATTGACGATCGAAGTGGCGGCAGCTGGAAACCCAGCGCCGGCTCGGTGTACCCAACCCTGCAAATGCTCGCCGACGAGGGGCTCATCACCGCCACCGAGTCCAACGGGCGCAAAACCTACTCACTCACCGACGAGGGCAAGGCAGAGGCCGAACGGGCCGCTGAGACTCCGCCCTGGCACGGTGGAACCTTGCATATGGGCTCAGCAAAGACTGCACTCCCCAAAGCCGGTCTTGAACTCGCGCAGGCTGCCGCGCAAGTGGGCCGATCTGGTTCAAGCGCGCAAGTTGAAGAAGCCGTGCAGGTGCTCGACGAAGCTCGTCGAAAGCTCTACGCGATTCTCGCGCAGGACTAACCCGGAGTGTCAACGCCATACAATTGGCGTGTGGATGCTCCGCACACTCAACCACGCATGAGGGCGCGTTACCGTCGCATCACCAGGTTCGCAGCGAAATTTTTAGTGCAAACGTGGTGGTACGAGCTCGTTCTCCCGAGATTTGGTCTCAGCTCGCTCGCAAACTCCACCCGAACGCGACGCATGAAACGTTTCGCACGGCAGTTTCACACTCTCGCGGTTGACCTGGGTGGGCTCATGATCAAGGTGGGCCAGTTCATGAGCTCGCGACTTGACGTCTTGCCGCCCGAGATCACTAAAGAGCTTGAGGGCCTGCAAGATGAAGTGCCACCGGTCAGCTTTGCTGCGATCCGGGCGCTCGCCGAACGTGAACTCGGAATGCCCCTCGAACTCGCATTTGACTCTGTTGACGAGACACCGCTCGCTGCGGCGTCACTAGGCCAAACCCACCGTGCAAAGCTGAACACCCAAGATGCCGAAGACGTTGGCTTCGACAGCGTCGTGCTGAAAGTGCAACGGCCCGGAATTTCAGAAATTGTCGAAGTTGATATCGCCGCACTCAAACGAATTGGCGGCTGGTTGAGTCGCATACGACTGGTGTCGAACCGGGTCGACGCCCCAGCTCTGGTGCAAGAATTTGCCACCACCAGCCGCGAAGAGATCGATTACCTCGGCGAGGCTGCCAACATTGAACGCTTCGCTGACCTGTTCGCCGCAGACCAACGCGTCAGCGTTCCAACCGTCGTTTGGGAGAGAACCACCAGAGAACTCCTCACGCTCGAAAATGTCGCCGCAATCAAAATTGCCGACATCGCAGCACTGCGCGAACACGGCATAGACCCAGCCGAGGTGGCCCCGGTCTTTGCTTCGGTGATGTTCGACCAACTTTTCGAATACGGGTTTTTTCACGCGGATCCGCACCCCGGAAACTTGTTTATCACCCCCGACAGCGACCCCCCCTCTCCCCTCGGATGGAAGCTCACCTTCATCGACTTTGGAATGATGGGAGAAGTGCCCCGCAGCACTCGGAGCACACTGCGATCCCTGCTCATCGCGGTCGCCTCTCGTGACGCGCACGGAGTTTTGGAAGGGGCCCGAAAACTCGACGTGCTGCTCCCCTCTGCAGACACGGTGCAGCTCGAACGAGCCCTCACCCAACTCTTCGCCCGTTTCGGCGGCATGGGTTTCGCCGAGCTACGCGAGGTCGACCCCCGCGAATTTCTTGACTTTGCGATTCAGTTTCGTGACCTGGTTCGCGCGCTGCCGTTTCAACTGCCAAAAAACTTTCTCCTCATCATTCGTGCGGTGTCACTCATCTCCGGCGTCAGCAGCACTCTCAACCCCGCTTATAACCTCTGGGATTCGGTGGAACCATATGCTGCGCAACTGATTCGCGAAGAACGAGGCAATGTGCTGCGCGAATTCGGCAAAGACGCCCTCGCTATTGCGGAGCTAGCTTGGCGATTGCCACGCCGACTTGATTCGCTCATCACACGCATTGAAGAGGGCAATTTTGAAGTTCGCACCCCCGAGCTGCAACGACGGTTTGACCGGCTCGATAACTCGATACGTCGGGGCGTCTCCGCGTTGCTCTTCAGCGCACTGCTCATCTCCGGGGTGCTGGCGAGACCCGAAGACCCGACCCTTGGCGCAGTACTCCTTACAGCTTCGGTGATCCCCCTCATACACGCGATCTTTGGCGGGCGCGCATCACGTTGAGCAGCCATATGATTGGCATGTGAACACCAGCACCCACCAACAAGGCGAGCCGCAACGCACCAACGCGAATGCTCGCAGCTTCGCATCAGACAACTACTCAGGCGCACACCCCGAGGTCATCGAAGCCATCGCGCAAGCAAACATTGGCCACGCACCGGCATATGGCGCCGACCCTTGGACCGAGAAACTTCAAAGCGTTGTGCGAGCCCACTTTGGGTCACACGCTGAAGCTTTTCCGGTGTTCAACGGCACCGGCGCCAACGTGCTCTCTCTCCAAGCCGCACTGCCTCGCTGGGGGGCTGTGATCTGCGCCGAGACTGCACACATTCACAACGACGAGGGCGGTGCACCTGAAAAAGTCGGTGGGCTCAAACTGTTGCCCGTGCCTACCCCAGACGCCAAACTCACCCCAGATCTCATTGATCGCGAAGCCCGGGGGTGGGGTGACGAACACCGCGCCCAACCCCTCGTCGTCTCGATCACACAAAGCACCGAACTGGGCACCTGCTACACCCCCGCTGAAATTCGTGCAATTGCCGACCACGCACACGCTAAGGGCATGACACTGCACCTTGACGGGGCGCGAATCAGCAACGCGGCCGCGCACCTCAACTGCACCCTCGCCGCCATGACCACCGAAGTCGGGGTCGATGTGGTCAGCCTCGGAGGAACAAAAAACGGACTTCTCGGCGCAGAAGCAGTCATCGCACTGAACCCTGAAGCGGTTCCGGGTCTGAAGTTTCTGAGAAAAACCAACATGCAACTCGGGTCAAAGATGCGGTTCATCTCTGCACAGCTCATCGCGCTCTATGAGCACGACCTGTGGCTGCGCTCTGCCCAACACGCAAACCAGCTCGCTCAACGGCTCAGGTCAGGCATCGAACACATCATTGCTTCGGGTTCTGCCGAGAGCGAAGGCATGAGCCTGCCCACACCGACACAGGCCAACGCGGTCTTCGTCACGTTGCCACCTGCCGCCAAGCATCGTGCACACGAACGTTTTCATTTTTACGATTGGCCAGGGCAGGATTCTCTCGTTCGACTGATGTGTTCGTTTGACACCACACCAGCAGAGGTGGACGAGCTACTCGCTGCTCTTGCAGATGTATAACAGTTGTCCCTGCCTCACATGTTCTCGCTGTTACAAGTGCATTGGCTCGCAGTTACGTTTGTGTTAACAGCCCAAGATGCTCAGATTACTGCCCTACACTTAGGAAACTCCAGGGTAAATATTTCATAAGGAGCAGCGAACATGCACACACCCATTCGCGTCGGAATCGTCGGGTACGGAAATCTGGGTCGAGGCGTTGAAGCCGCAATCGAACTGAATCCTGACATGAAGCTTGTGGGCGTGTTCACACGACGTGACCCCGAAGAGGTCACCCCAGTGCTCCCCACCACACAGGCTTTTGCAATGTCCGATCTCGATGCCCCTCGAGACGACATCGACGTACTCATTCTCTGCGGCGGTTCCCGCGACGACCTGCCCGAGCAAAGCCCCGAACTTGCGGCGCGTTTCTCACTGGTCGACAGTTACGACAACCACGCCCATATTCCGGCACACTTCGATGCGGTCAACGCGGCAGCGCAGGCAGCCGGCACCACCGCGGTGATCTCGACCGGTTGGGATCCGGGTCTGTTCTCTCTGAACCGACTGTATGGCGAGTCCATACTGCCACAGGGATCCACCTACACGTTCTGGGGTCACGGCCTCAGCCAGGGTCACTCTGACGCCCTGCGCCGGGTTCCCGGCGTCGTCGGGGCAGTGCAGTACACGGTGCCATCAGACGAGGCAATTGAGCGCGTGCGTTCTGGCAAAAACCCGGAGCTCACCACCAAAGAGCGGCACACTCGCGAATGCTACGTGGTGCTTGCTGAAGGTGCAGACCCCGAAGCGGTTCGTGCCGAAATCGTCAGCATGCCCGACTACTTCGAACCATACGACACCACCGTGCACTTCATCTCTGCCGAAGAGCTTGCCCGCGACCATTCGGGCATGCCACACGGTGGGTTTGTGATTCGCAGCGGCAATAGCTCCGAAAAAATGAACCATGTCATCGAGTACCGACTCGATTTAGACTCAAACCCAGAGTTCACCGCGAGTGTGTTGGTCGCCTACGCTCGCGCCACAGTTCGCATGAACCGTGCTGGCGACACCGGGGCAAAGACCGTGTTCGATGTGGCTCC
>CAYSQG010000023.1:0-4275 GCA_964433255.1 uncultured Leucobacter sp. | reverse complement strand
TTTCAGCGCGGCAGCTCCCCCATCTGGTGAGGTCAGCACCCAGATGCCCTCATCGTGCACAGCAACGCTGTGCTCCCACTGAGCACTCAGTGAACCGTCTGACATGGTCACTGTCCACCGATCATCTTCAACGAAGGTGTCGATGCCACCGGCTGAAATGATGGGCTCGATTGCGACGACGAGACCTGGTTTCACCTCTGGCCCACGACCGTGCACGGGTACATTGAACACTGGCGGATCTTCGTGCATTCGGCGACCGATGCCGTGGCCGATGTAATCTTCGAGAATGCCGAACTCGCTTTCTGCGCGCACGTACTCTGCGATGGCCTCACCCACCTCGTTCAGGTGTGAAGCGGTGGCAAGCCGAGCTATGCCTCGCCACATCGCCTGTTCGGTGATATGACTCAAACGCTCAATTGCTTCAGTGCGATCAGGCCTGGATGGGTCTGGAATCGTGGCGGTGAATGCCGCGTCACCGTGCCAACCGTCAACCACCGCGCCAGCATCAAGAGCAATGATGTCTCCTGGCTCGAGCGGGCGATCAGTCGGAATCGCATGCACAACGTGCGAGTTCACATTGGCACAAATGGTGTGTCGATAGCCTGGCTCAAGCATGAAGTTCGGTGCGCCACCAGCAGCTCGGATCGCCTGCTCTGCGATCTGATCTAGCTCGAGGGGGGTGATGCCAGGGCGAATCGCCTCTGACATAGCTCGAAGGGCCGCCGATGTAGCTGCGCCAGGCGCCAGCATTAGGCGCAGCTGAGCTGGCGTCTTGTAGATTGATCGGCGCAACAGACGACGGTTCACGACGTGAGCCTAGTGCAGCTTCGCGTCGGTCTCTGCGAGTTTTGCGTCGATCGCCGCAAAGATGCGTTCAGTGACTTGATCAACCTCGCCGAGGCCATCGATATGCACCAGCGCTCCTCGCGTTTCGTAGAGGTCAACGAGAGGTTTGGTTTGCTCTGCGTACACTTCTTGACGGTGTCGAATCACGCTTTCTGTGTCGTCAATTCGACCTTCAAGCTGTGCGCGGTTCAGCAATCGCGACACCACTTCGTCGGTGTCGACCTCGAGCAGCACGACGACATCGATGATGCGTGCGTCAGCCTGCAGCACGCGATCGAGGGCATGCACCTGATCGATGGTTCGAGGGTAGCCGTCAAGCAAGAAGCCGTGCGAGACATCATCACGGTGCAGACGGTCGGCGACGATTTCGTTGGTCAGATCGTCGGGAACAAGTTTGCCCTGTTCGATGAGCTGGGACACCCGCTGACCGAGTTGGGTACCCGCCTTGATGTTCGCGCGAAAGATGTCGCCGGTTGAGATCCAGGGAACTTCGTAGCGTTCGGCGATTCGAGACGCCTGGGTGCCCTTACCGGCCCCGGGGGGACCGATGATGAGGAAACGTGTCTGTGGGGTTTTGCTCATTTGAGTAGCCCTTCGTAGTGGCGCTGCTGCAGCTGCGCGTCGATCTGTTTCACGGTTTCAAGACCCACACCAACGATGATGAGAATCGAGGCACCGCCAAACGGGAAGTTTTGGTTTGCGCCAAAGAACGAGAGCGCAATCAACGGAATCAATGCAATGATTCCCAAGTAGAGGGAACCGGCACTCGTGATGCGGTTCAGCACATAGTTCAGATATTCAGCAGTGGGGCGGCCAGCGCGAATGCCGGGCACGAACCCACCGTACTGCTTCATATTGTCGGCAACCTCTTCAGGGTTGAACGTGATCTGCACGTAGAAGAAGGTAAAACCGATGATCAGCAAGAAGAACACGATCATGTAGACGGGCTGATCGCCCTGAACCAGGTTGTTTTGCACCCAGATGACCCAAGATGCGGGATCTTGACCGGGAGGTGGTTGGTTAAATTGAGCAATTAGCATCGGCAAGTACAGAATCGACGATGCAAAGATCACCGGGATCACGCCGGCCATGTTCACCTTGATCGGAATGTAGGTGCTATTTCCACCGTATTCACGACGACCGACTACCCGTTTTGCGTATTGCACCGGAATTCTTCGTTGAGACTGTTCGACGAACACCACCGCGGCAACCACAAGCAAGCCTACGGCGATCACAAACACAAAGACTTCCCAACCCTTTGAGAGTTGGATGGTCCACAGTGCGTTGGGGAACTGCGCTGCGATCGAGGTGAAGATGAGCAACGACATGCCGTTCCCTACACCACGTTCGGTAATCAGCTCGCCAAACCACATGATGAGCCCGGTGCCTGCAGTGAGGGTGATGATCATAATCATCACTGCCCACCACTCTTGCGAGACCAGGTTGTTACAGGCTGCGTTTGCTTGGCTGCCAAAAAGCATTCCGCTTCGAGCCATGGAGATCAACACTGCGGACTGCAAGATCGCCAATCCGATGGTGAGGTACCGAGTGTATTGCGTGAGCTTGGCTTGCCCAGCCTGACCCTCTTTGTGCAGGGTCTCAAAGTGAGGAATTACTACACGCAATAGTTGAGTGATGATCGACGCGGTGATGTAGGGCATGATGCCGAGTGCGAAGATCGACAGCTGCAGCAGCGCCCCGCCACTGAACATGTTGATCATTTGGTAGATGCCCTGGGTGCCCTGGTTCGCAACCAAACACGCCTGCACGTTGTCAAAGTTCACAAACGGGGCGGGCACAAAAGACCCAAGACGAAAGAGAGAAATGATCGCGAGTGTGAACACGATCTTTCTGCGCAAATCAGGCGTCTTAAAGATGCGTGCGATGGCACTGAACAAGGGCCTGCCTCCTGCAAAATCTGTGGTGCATTTTGAAAATGTGCACTGTTTCCAAGCCTACACTGCGTGGCGAAGTGAATACGGTAGGGGCCGAGCTGACGCTCGCTTTTTCAGCGAGGATCAAACCCGGCCCCTGCCCAAGAAACTCGAGAGTTACTTAATCTCGCCGCCAGCAGCGATGATCTTTTGCTCAGCTGAGCCGGTAACCCTGTCTACCGTCACGGTCAATTTGACGTTCAGGTCGCCGTTGCCAAGCACCTTCACAGGCTGGTTTTTGCGAACCGCACCCTTTGCGACCAGGTCAGCAACCGTGACTTCGCCACCTTTGGGGTACAACTCTGCAAGTTTAGACACGTTCACGACCTGGTACTCGGTGCGGAACGGGTTCTTGAACCCGCGCAGCTTCGGGGTGCGCATGTGCAGAGGCATCTGCCCACCCTCGAACCCTGCCTTGACCTGGTAGCGAGCCTTGGTGCCCTTGGTGCCACGACCAGCGGTCTTGCCCTTTGAGCCCTCGCCTCGACCCACACGGGTCTTTGCTTTTTTCGCGCCTGGTGCTGGGCGCAAATGGTGCGCCTTTAGCACTTCGCCGCGTTCTTCGTTGTTCTCGCTCATGCGTCGATCTCCTCAACCTTTACCAGGTGAGCAACTGCGCGCACGTATCCGCGGTTGATCGGGGTGTCTTCACGGACGACCGTCTGGCCGATCTTGCGAAGCCCCAAGCTGCGCAACGTGTCACGCTGGTTTTGTTTTTCACTGATCACAGATTTGGTCTGCGTAATTTGCAGGCTCTTTTTCTTTGCAGCCATTACGCACCTGCCTTTGCTTTCGCCGCAGCTTCTGCTGCAGCCTGTGCCTCGGCGCGCACGATGCGCGCGGGGGCAACTCGGTCGAAGTCGAGGCCACGACGAGCGGCAACTGCGCGGGGCTCTTCGAGCTGCTGCAGCGCTTCAACCGTCGCGTGCACGATGTTCAGGGTGTTCGATGAGCCGAGCGACTTGCTGAGCACGTCGTGAATGCCGGCGCACTCGAGCACGGCGCGCACCGGGCCACCGGCGATAACACCGGTACCTGCCGCTGCGGGGCGCAAGAGCACCACGCCAGCTGCTGCTTCACCCTGAACTGGATGGGGAATGGTGTTGCCCACACGAGGCACACGGAAGAAGTTTTTCTTTGCTTCTTCGACGCCCTTCGAGATGGCGAGCGGTACCTCTTTGGCCTTGCCGTAGCCGACACCGACGGTGCCGTTGCCGTCACCGACCACTACGAGTGCGGTGAAGCTGAAGCGGCGACCGCCCTTGACGACCTTCGACACACGATTAATGGTGACGACACGCTCGAGGAACTGGCTCTCGGTGCGTTCACGACCACCACGCTCTCCGCGGGTGCCGCGGTCGCGACTGCCGCGACGCTGCTCACGTGGTTCGTTGCGGTGATCGGAAGCCTGGGTTTCAGCGCCCGCTGCCTCTGCGACCTGGGTCTCTGCAGTCACTTGCTGCTCCTTCGTCTCTTCGCTCACAGGGTCAGCCCC
>CAYSQG010000022.1:10072-14517 GCA_964433255.1 uncultured Leucobacter sp. | reverse complement strand
CTGACGGACTCGGTCTCGTGCTTAGGCAGCGAGAGCGAAGTCGGTGCGCTTTGCGTCGGCACCTATGGTTTGCGAAGAGCGTTAACGAGATAACTCCGCATCCTCGACCCGCTTCTCACAGTCTCAAATCGACGTGTCGAAACCGATCGGCCCCTTGAGCACCTGGTCACTCGCGTGAACACTGCCAAGTGGGTCTTCACTTCACACACTGTTGAGTTATCAAACCGGGCGAGCCCGGCCTTACAGAATAGCATCGTTCACCTGACGAAACAATAGGTTCTTGTGTGGTTCAGTCGTGAGCTGAGTGCACAGATCATGTAGCTGTGTTGCAGCTTTCAGCAACTCAGCATCTATGCTCGAAGAGGTCTGGGTGAAAGGTGATCATGAGCGTTGAGGTTGTCAGAGATTTTTTGCTTGCCCGAGGTTGGTCGGGTGAGATTCTCGAATTCGATGAATCGAGCGCAACTGTGGAACTTGCCGCAGCAAAGGTTGGTACAGAGCCGGCACGCATTGCCAAAACGATCAGTTTTTACGACCCGATTTCACCCGACACTGCCGTGCTTGTGGTGGTGGCCGGTGACGGCAAGGTGAATGGTGGTTTGTTTAAGCGCCAGTTTGGCGGCAAACCAAAAATGTTGCAGGGCGAGCACGTGCTGGCCCTCACCGGTCACCCCATTGGTGGCGTGTGCCCGTTCGCAACCGCACGTGGTTCGCGGGTGTTTTTGGATGAGTCCCTTCGACGTTTTCAGACAGTGTTTCCGGCCGCTGGCACGAGCACGTCGGCGGTTGAAATTGTGGTGAATCAGCTCGCAGACCTGAGCGGAGCTGAGGGCTGGGTCAATGTCGCCAGTGGTTGGCGTCAGTGCGAAACGCCAAACGCTCTCGATGATGACTCGAACATATCGAAGCACGTGTAAAGCTGTGAGTTAACCAGCTCGGCTGACAGTACCTTTCGCTAGACTAACCTCAATTAACGAGGGAGTTGGGTGCCAATGGGTGCAAGCATCTTGAGTATCGGAACCGCGCTCCCCGCACACGTTCATTCGCAATCCGAAGTCACCGAATTTTTGGCGCCCAGGCTGGCACCCGAAGCTGGAACTCGCGCTGTGCTCGAGCGCGTGCATGAGGCGACTGGCATTCAACAGCGTCATTTTGTGTTGCCCATCCACGAATATGCGCACCTCGACTCGTTCACCGAGAGCAATGCACTGTTTGCCGAGCATGCAGTTGACCTGGCAGAAAGCGCCACGGTTGACGCGCTACACCAAGCCGGCATACAGGCAACCGATGTCGACCACATGTTTTTCACCACGGTCACTGGCGTCGGTGCTCCAACCATTGACGTGCAGCTTGCCGCTCGTCTTGGGTTCAGATCGGACCTGCGCCGCATTCCGAGTTTCGGACTCGGATGCGTGGCAGGTGCCTCTGGCATTGCACGCGTGGCTGATTATCTTGCAGGAAATCCGGCTGGGGTTGCGATCGTTGTGTCGGTGGAGCTCTGTTCCCTCACCGTGCAATGGCAAGATCGTTCGATGGCAAATTTTGTCGGCACCGGTTTGTTCGCAGATGGCGCGGCAACCGCAGTGATGGTCGGCAGCGAGCACCCTCTCGCCCGTGATGGAGTTCGGGTGACGGCCTCACGCAGTGCGGTGTATCCGAACAGTGAGACCATGATCGGTTGGAACATTGGCACCTCAGGTTTCTCGCTCATGCTCGAAGCCGGGGTGCCGGAGGCAATCGAAGAACATTTTGCCGCAGACGTTGACGCACTGCTTGCCTCCCAATCACTCGATCGAAGCGATATTGACACGTGGATAGCACACCCAGGTGGGCCAAAAATTTTGCAGGCCTTCACTTCCAGCCTGCAGCTTGCACACGATGACCTCTCGTCGAGTTGGCAGGTGCTGCAGCAACGAGGCAACATGTCGTCTGCTGCCGTGCTGCATGTGCTCGGGAGCGTCTTTGCACAACCCTCAGCACACCGTGGGTTGCTGTTCGCGCTTGGGCCGGGTGTGTCTGCCGAACTCGTGCTGCTGGAGTGGCCATGAATGTGTCACTCAGCGTTGTCTTATTCGTTGTGTTGATTCTCGCCACGGGTGGCGAAAGGGTGTACGAACTCATTGTGTCGCGTCGCAATGCACGCACCGCATTTGCTGCGGGAGGCATTGAGTTCGGGCAGCGACATTTTCCGGCGATGGTGATCTTGCACACTGGATTGCTGGTCGGTGCAATCATTGAAGTGGCCTTCTTTGATCGACCGTTTTTGGGCTTGTTCAGTTGGATCATGTTGGCAATTGCTTTGTTGTGCCAGGCGGCACGCTACTGGATCATTTGGGCGCTCGGCGAACAATGGAACACACGTGTGATCGTGATTCCCGGGGCGAAACGTGTCACCCGAGGGCCATATGCGCTCCCCTGGCTTCGTCACCCGAACTACTGGATCGTCGCCATTGAGGGGTTCACGTTAGCGATGGTGCACACTGCTTGGGTCACGGCACTCATCTTTACCGTGTTGAATGCGATCCTGCTGTTGGGGTTTCGAATTCCCACAGAAAATCGAGCACTTGAGGCACTTCGATGAGTGTCGCAGATGTGATCGTCGTTGGCGGGGGGCCCGTGGGCCTGGCCTCGGCTATCGAAGCTCGGCTGCACGGCATGGAAGTCGTGGTGATCGAAAAGCGCACCGGGCCCGTCGATAAAGCCTGCGGCGAGGGGTTAATGCCCGGTGCGGTGCCTATGCTGAACCGCCTTGGTGTGGCCCCGATTGGGCACGAACTCGTCGGTGTCACGTACCGCAATGAACGCGTGTCGGTGTCTCACCGTTTTAGCTCTGGCAGCGGGTTGGGGGTGCGGCGAACAGAACTCGCGACTGCGCTCAAACAGCGCGCCGAAGACCTTGGCGCACACATCGAACACACCTCGGTGGTGGCGATCAGTCAACACGAATCGCAGGTTATCGCTGAGTGCGCAGACGGAGAGCGCATTCGGGGCAAGTACTTGATCGGTGCAGATGGCTTGCACTCGCGGGTTGCCAATCTCGTTGGGTTGAGCGCGCCATCTCGCGCAAATCGCCGGCGACGTTTCGGGCTCCGACAGCACTTTTTGGTTGCTCCCTGGACTGATTTCATTGAGGTGTTTTACACCCCAACCGCCGAGGTCTATGTCACACCGATCAGCGCCAATGAGGTTGGTGTGGCAGTGCTCGGCCCTCGCAACACCAACTATCAAGAAACGATTAGTGGCATTCCGCAGCTCGCCAAACATTTGTCAGGTCACGCACCAAGCAGTCAGCTTGCTGGGGCCGGCCCGTTCGCACAGTACACGTCGGCACGAACAGCCGGCAGGGTGTTATTGGTCGGTGATGCGTCGGGCTATGTCGACGCGATTACGGGCGAGGGTCTGCGACTCGGCTTTGCTCAAGCTCAGGCAGCGGTTTCGTGCATTGCCGAGCATCAACCGAAGCGATACGAGCGCGAGTGGAGCCGGGTCAGCAGGGACTTCAGAGTGCTAACCAAGGGACTGGCCGCACTCGCGAGTTCACCCGCTCGACGAACGATTGTTCCATTAGCCCATGCCATGCCCGGCACGTTTGGTGCAATTGTTGACCGGTTGGCGAGGTAGACAGGCATGAACCCCGCACTGGCGCTGTTCAAGTCCACTCACCCTATTCCCTCACTCTCGGTTGCCACATTCGCTTCACTGTTTGCGTTTGGGCTCGGCCTTGATACGCTGCATATTTTGTTTGTCGGCATAGCCGTGCTGTTGCAGCAATTTTCGGTGGGTCTGTCAAACGATTGGCTCGATTTCGCCCGAGATCAGGCTGTGGATCGCACCGACAAACCCATGGTTGCTGGTCTGATTGCCCCACACACTGTGCGCAATTGGTCCTTTGCGTGCGCCGCTCTGGCTGAAGGTATCGCGCTGCTGCTTGGCCCTCTACCAGCACTATGGATGGTGCTGATGCTCGCCGTTGGCTGGGCATACAACCTCGGCATGAAATCGAACTGGTCTTCTGCGCTTGCCTATGCGATTGGGTTTGGAATGTTGCCGGTGTTTGTGACGCTCTCAAACTCAGCCCCGTCGTGGCCGCAGATCTGGATCATTCTGGTTGCAGTGCTCCTTGGCATTTCTGCACACTTCGCTAACGCACTTCCCGACCTGGTGGAAGACAGAGAAACAGGTGTTCGCGCGTTGCCTCACCTCTTGGGGCAGGGCATTTCGTCAATCGTCATCGCAGCAACCGCAACAGCCGCGTCTCTGATTGTGTTGACTCAATCCTCAAGCCTTCACCCCGCGGTTGGCTGGGTGGGCTTGGCGCTCACTCTTGTGTTCGCTGGCTCGGCGAGCATTCTCGCGCTTCGCACAAGACCCCCGCGCATCGTGTTTCCGCTGCTCATCCTCGCATCCCTCGTCAACGTGGTCATGCTGATGCTCGGGCTAGAAGC
>CAYSQG010000022.1:0-9972 GCA_964433255.1 uncultured Leucobacter sp. | reverse complement strand
TCATCGAGCAAAAACACTTTTGGTGAGATCTGAAGCCACTTGCCAAACACAACTTTTTGTTGATTGCCTCCGCTGAACATGCGCATCTGTCTATCGGGGTCAAACGGCCGAATGCCGGAGCGTTCGAGAACGTGTAATGCTTCAGAACGCTCTGATTTCCAATCAAACGGACGGAACTTTCGTCGCCAAAATTCGAGCCGAGGAAGTGTCACATTTTCTGCAGCACTGGCATCCATCCAGAGACCGTCCCGTTGACGGTTTGAGGGAACAAATCCGACACCGCGAGCGATAGCCTCGCTCGGGCTTCCGGGAGTAAGAATGGTCCCTTCAATGGTGACGGTTCCAGAAGAGGGGTGGGTTTCACCTGCAAGAATGCGAGGCAACTCCTCTTGCCCTGCCCCTGCCAAACCAGTTACACCAACGATCTCACCAGCATGAACTGTCAGGTCAATGTCACGCAAGATACCGCCCGAAATGCCTGAAACTTCAAGCACTGTCCGAAGTTTCTCATCCAGCTGAGGAGGAGCCGGGTAGAACTCAACCATTCTTCTGCCGAGCATGCTGCTGACCAGATCTGACTTAGTGAATTTTGAGGTTGGTCCGCTGTCAACAATCTTTCCGTCACGAATCACCGTGACCGAGTCACAGTGCTGAAGTACCTCATTTAAACGGTGACTAATGAAGATCACACTTGAACCAAGGTCAGCGACTTTTCGCATAAATGTCGTAATGCGTGCAGCTTCAGTGCGAGAGAGATGGGCGGTTGGTTCATCGAGGATGAATATCTGTCGGTCGTGGTCTAGCATCACTCGCATTGCTCTGACAATGCCGATCAGCGAGTGTTCTGCAGGGCTCAGGGTTGAAACGAGTGCGTCAAAGGGTAAATCAATTTCTAAACGTTCGAACAAGTCACTATAAATAAGTTTTTCATGTGCGATTGAGACAGGTGCGAGCAAGCGGCTGCCATACTTGGCGTTGATGCCAAGGTTTTCAAGCACCGTCATTTGCTCCACAAGCCCAATGTCTTGGTGAATCACGGCGATGCCCTGAGCAGTGGGCGACTGGACCGGCATGGTCAAAGGGCGACCAAATACACTCACCTCACCTGAATCGGGGGCATGCACGCCGGTGAGGCACTTGACGAGTGTTGATTTACCGCTGCCATTTTGGCCAACGAGCGCATGCACCTCACCCGGCGCAATTGACAGGTCAAATGGATGCAACACACGAACGCCATTGTAAGATTTCGTCAACCCTGAGATGCGGAGGGCAGGTTCGATCTGGCTCATTTGGACACCGTGCTCCTGTTTCCAACGATCTTTGCCAGCGCAACTGCCAGCATCAACGCGACACCATTGAATACGTTATTCACCCATGATGGAGCGCCAAGCAGCTGCAGTCCGGTAAAACCAACAGCGAGCAAGTACAGCGCTACCAGCGTGCCTATGCTGTTGAATCGGCCGACATAAATGGCGGTTGCGCCAAGAAACACTGCTGCGAACGGTGCGAGCAAATATTGACCACCAATGCTTGGGTCTATAGCACCAAGATTCCCGGCAAGAAACACACCGATCAGTGAGGCAATGAGCCCCGATGCGAGGAATGTGCCGGTGCGGATGCGGCCAACATTGATGCCAGCAAGAGCTGATGCTGAACGATTTCCGCCGATAAAGAGCATGTAGCGACCAAGCGGTGTTTTTTCGTATAGGTACCAAAGCACCCCTACTAAGAGCCAAGCGAACCAGGTAGTGGCTGGAAGACCCAAAATTTTGAACCGGGCAAACTCACTGAGTATGTCTGGAACATCGGTCACGATTTGGCTGTTGGTAATCGCATAACCAAGACCGGTCAATGCGGTAAACATGCCGATGGTGGCGATGAAGGAATCCACCCCTATCTTGACCACGAGCAGGGCGTTAATCGCACCTGAGAGCAATCCGACCAGAAGTGACACCAGTACCGCTGCGAACCATGGGACGCCAGCTTTGCTCAGCACCCCCACTACGGCGGCTGTAGAAACCATCACTCCCGCAATGGAGAGATCGAAGTCGCCGGTTCGTAACACCAGTGTCGCGGTCAGGGCTAGCATCAACACAATAGCCTGCGAGTTGACGATTGCGCCAAGTACGTTCGGCGAACGAAATGCTGGCAAGAACGCAAAACACACAGCGAAAATTACCACTAGCAGCCCAAGAAGGGCATACCGCTCGAAGAGTGAGCGGGCACTGAAGTGCCCGCTCACCTTCGAAGCCGCCGAAGAAACTTCACTGGCTTGACTGTCAATGGTCAATATTTCGGTCTGCGACGGCTGATTACTCATTGTTTAGTTACCCCAAGCCTTCACAAATTCTTTTTCGAAATCCTGGTAGTTAGGCATGACGTCTGCATCGGTCTTGCCCACGTTCGTGGCATCGATCAGTCGAGTAGGAACAACGATGCCATTTGGTGACTCGCCAGCAATCGCACGAAGCATGTCATCCATGACTGCCCATGCGATCCACTGCGGCTGAGGTGAGGCAACAGTTACCTTCTGCATTCCGTCAGTGCGGATTGACTCCAACGCGGCTTCAATGCCATCACGGCCGAGAATGATCGCGTCAGGGTTGACTGGAGCAGCAGCCGATTCAATGAATGGCACTGCGGAGTCCCAAGTGGCCAAGAGGTACTTGGTATCAGGTGACTGAGTCAGTTGCGTTTGCGTGACACGAGGAATTTCAGTGGCAACGTTTGCCAGATCCAGGTTTACATCTGAGATCTTGCACTCGGGGCAGTTCTTTGCGTACGCATCAAACGCACCGTCGCGGGTGTCCACCCAAATTGGCAAACCTGTAGAGTACAGCAAGAAGGTATCTGCCGTGCAGTCGGAGTCAGCCAGTGTCCAGTTCGCAAGAGTTGCACCATCTTTGTAGTAATCAGCAGAAATGTTGCTGAACACTTCAGGGGCACGCTCACTGTCGTAGTTCGTTGCAAGACCCTCTACAACTGGAATGCCGGCAGCGGCTGCTTCCTTCACCGCTTCAGAGACGATTGACGTATCAATGCCGAACAGTGCGATGGCATCTGCGCCTTGGGCGATAGCCTGCTGGATTCCTTCGTTCCATTTCGGAACCTGACCTTCGCCGTCAAAAATGGTGAGGTTGACACCTGCCGCGTCAGCAGCAGCCTGGTAACCCTCATTCGAATCGGCGATGAACTGGTTGGTCAACACGTTAATGACCCAGACGTTCTTTCCCTCAACTTTAGAGAGGTCAAGAGGCGCATTCGGCACCACTAGGTCGAGCGGGGCGCGTGCTTCGTCAACTGCGGCTTTCACAGTTGAGATGCAGGAATCATTTTCGGTTCCCCCCGACCCGGCTGAGTCTTCTGAGCCAGTGCTGCACGCAGCAAGGCTGACTGCCACGCCAAAGGCAAGTGGCAGAGCTAATAGGGACTTTTTGAACATGTATTTCTCCTTTGAAACATTTGATGGGTAATGAAGGTCTATTCAGTGGTGGAGTTAGTGATCCCGCAGCAGAGCACCAAATCCGGTGAGTTGGTCGGTAAAACCGTTCTCCCGAAGTGCGAGCCACCACGTTGCTGCGTTGATTGCGATGACAGGTTTCTGAAGTTTTTGCTCAAGTTCGTCGGCCAGACCAACCATTGACAGGTTGGTACCTACCTGCACAATTGCGTCGACATCTGGCCCGTTCAGTTCATCTTCAATTGTTCGTCTGAGGGTTTCTTCGTCAACTCGGGCAATGGCATTGGCAGATGGGCACCGGAGGCCCTTGATTCGAACAACCTCATGGCCGATCTCAGAGAAATATCGGGTCACATTTTCGTCACCGATCGGCTGGTAAGGACTGACAACAGCGATGCGTTTTGCCCCAAAGATTTCCAGTGCACGCCGGCAAGCCTCTGCGCCTGTGGCAAGTTTTTTGCCGGTGTATGACTCAATGTGCTCTTGGAACTGGGTTGCACCTTCGATGCCACCCCAGAAGGTCTCCGCACTCATACCCATCACCAAGTAATCGGGGTCAGCAGTGAGAACCCGATCGCACGCGGCTTCGATCTCCTGACGAATCTGCACGAGCAGACCCTCAAAATCATCGTTGTTGCTCAGGTTCTGGTCATGGATGTGAATACGACCGACGTGAGCGGTGACCCCCGGAACAGCCATTCGGTAAAAATCTGGCTCAACCACGGTGTTAGTCGAGGGTGCAAGCACACCCCACACTCCTCGGTATCCAAGCACATCGGTCATCTGTTGGGGCTCCCCTCGCTGCGAACTAACATGCAACATTGTGCACACATTTGAGAATTAATCGCAAGTACACGCGACCATAAATTTGGGTCACATTCTCATAACAACCCAATTAGACCATATATTCATTGAAAAACATGCCCGAATGGTCAAAGTTTCATCAAACATGATCCCAAAGAAATTGCATACGATTTCTTGACAATCAAAGTTTCCAACGGCATGCTTTTCTTAAACATGCGTCAAGCAAACGTCCAAAGGGGGATGAAAATGCGCAAGGGTTACGTGGACACTCCAACAGGGCAGGTTCACTACCGCATTTCTGGCGACACCGGGCCAGTAGTAGTTCTCCTGCACCAGACTGCATCATCTTCACGAATGTTCCAGTCACTCATGACAGAGCTGGCGTCCTCATTTCGGTTGATCGCGTTTGACACCCCTGGTTTCGGAGAGTCAGATCCGCACCCCCACCAGCCAACAATTCAAGATTTGGCTCACACCCTCCACCTTGCAGCTTCGGAACTTCACTTGCAGAACTTCCAGCTGCTTGGTCACCACACCGGAGCAGCAATCGCTACCCAATGGGCTGCAGATGCGCCAAACGAGGTGACCTCGCTGACAATGATCGGCGCGCTAGCAATGGGAGACGCAGAGCGTCAACAGTGGTCGGCTGGGCTGAAGCCAGCGTCCATAGAGCCAGACGGGAGCCATCTTCACCAGGCTTGGGACCGAGTAGCGAACATTGACAAACAACCTGTGGTGTTTCCGCCGAATTCCACGCTCAGGCACCGCGAAGCCATTGACAACTTGCTCGCTGCTCCAAGATGGCCGGAGGCATACCGCGCGGTGTTCAGTCACGATTTTGAACATGCGCTGCAGCAGGTGCAGTGCCCACAACTCTTAATTTGCGGTGATGAAGACATTTTGTTCCCCTATCTCAACGCGACTGCTGAACTCATGAAGAACGGTCAGGTGCATACCTTGCACGCGGGTGCGTACCTGCTCGAACAGCAGCTCAACGAAGTGCTGCCAGTGATCCGTGACTTCCTCTCGCAACACCAATAACCATCCACTCACAACACTCTGGAGAGCCCATGCCAAGAAATGTCACCGTAGTAAACCTGACTGACGCACGCGCCATCGTTGATGCAGCGATCGCAAAGTCACTCGAACTTCAGGTCCCAATATATGCAGTCGTTATCAACGCGTTCGGGCAAACTGTTGCCGCCGCTCGTGCTGATGGAGCGAATTTCTTCTCTGAACGAATCGCAATCGGAAAAGCTCTCACCGCAATTGGCATGGGGGCCTCGACAGACACCTGGGAAACCTATTCGGAGTCCAGCCCATCGTTCGCGGGGGCAATCACGAGCGTTCGAGACTTTACCCCGTTCTCAGGAGGGGTTCCCCTGACTCAAGACGGCGAAGTCTTGGGTGCTGTCGGCATTTCCGGGGGCACACCTGCCCAAGATGTTGAAATCGCTGCATCTGCCGTCGCTGCGTTCAACTAACTCAAAATCAACACATCTTCATCACCACACATCAAGAAAGGTTCAACACAATGCAGGAATTAGCAGGACAAGTAGCGTTCATCACTGGCGGAGCTCGAGGGCAGGGCCGCTCTCACGCAGTCACTCTCGCAAGTGCCGGTGCTGATATTGTCATCATCGACAATCTCGAAGACAACCCCAGCCTCCCGGTGCACATGGCCACACAAGCGGACATGGATGAAACGCGGCGAATGGTTGAAGAACACGATCGCAGGTGTCTCACGATCAAGGCTGACGTGCGTGATCTGAACCAGATGATCGCTGCAGCTGACCAGGCGATTGCTGAGTTTGGCAAAATTGACATTTTGCTCGCGAACGCAGGCATCATGAGCTATGCAGAAATTTCTGTAATGACCTCTGAGGTCTGGCAAGAGACCATGGACGTGAACCTCACTGGGGTCTTCAACTCGTTCCGTGCCGTGCTCCCTCACATGATCAAAGCCGGGTATGGCCGTGTCGTTGCCACCGCATCGGGCGGTGCAAAGATTGGTTTCAACAACATCGGTCACTACTGTGCCTCAAAATGGGGTGTCGTTGGTTTGGTGAAGTCTGCCGCCCTAGAGGTTGCACAACACGGCATCACCGTCAACGCGGTGTGCCCCACCAATGTCAATACAGATTTGATTCGCAACGATTATGTCGAAAGCCTGTTCCTTCCCGGAGTCGAAAACCCGACCGAGGAACAAATCGAGAAAGCATTCGTCATTAATCCAATGGGTGTCCCCTGGCTTGAACCATCAGACGTTTCGCACGTTATTCGTTTTATTGTGAACCCTGCTACTCGCTACACCACAGGCGAGACCTTCGGTCCGTTGGCTGGTTCGGGTGCAACAAACGGCGCTATTTGATATTTGCAGTCGTGGTGGGTGCTGCCACTCGGGAGCACCCACCATCAAGCAACACTTTTTATTGTTACGCCGCAACACAGATTTTAGAGGTACATCATGACTGAAGCTCACAGCGTCTCAACCCATTCGACCACCGAGGGGCCACTTGCAGGTGTTCGGGTTGTCGAATTTGGCCAGCTCCTCGCAGGGCCGTTCTGCGGTCAACTTCTTGGTGACCTCGGCGCAGATGTCATTAAGGTTGAGGACCCCTCACGCGGAGACCCGTTGAGACAGTGGGGTCGCTCCCTGCCCGAGGGCGAGTCGTTGTGGTGGGCCATCGTTGGGCGAAATAAGCGTTCAATCACCCTGAATCTTCGCGAAGCAGACGGTCAAGAGTTCGCACGTCGCTTGATCGCTACTGCGGATATAGTAATCGAAAATTTTCGGCCTGGGACAATGGAAAAGTGGGGCTTAGGCTATGAGGAATTACGAAAAATTAATCCCCGCCTCATCATGGTTCGTGTCTCTGGCTACGGGCAAACTGGGCCTTATTCTCGCCGAGCAGGCTACGGGGCTATCGGAGAAGCGATGGGTGGCCTTCGCTACATCGTCGGTGACCCAAGTACTCCGCCATCACGAGTGGGCATTTCTATCGGAGACACGCTGGCAGCGATGTTCGCCACCATTGGCACACTTGCGGCGCTGCATGAACGTGAGCGCAGCGGGCAGGGACAAGTTGTTGATTCGGCAATCTACGAGTCCGTGTTGGGAGTTATGGAATCTGTCATTCCCGAATGGGAGATCGGCGGCTACCAACGAGAACGTACTGGGGCTGTGCTGCCCAATATTGCACCCAGCAACGTGTACCCCACTCTGGATGACCAATGGATTTTGATCGCGGCAAATCAAGATACTGTGTTCGCAAGGCTCTGCGAATTAATGGGGCAACCAGAGCTCGCGACCGACGAACGCTTCGCAACTCACATTGCCCGTGGCCACCTACAAGCAGAATTGGATGAAATCATCTCGGAATACACTCGCACGGTCAACGCGAACGAACTCGAAGAGAAACTTCACACTGCCGGGGTGCCTGCCGGAAAAATCTACCGAGCAAAAGACATGCTCGAAGACGAACACTTTGCTGCTCGTGAAACAATCGCTCATGTCTCTCATCCGAAGTTAGGCACCATGTCGATGCAGAACGTTTTTCCGAAACTCAGCCGCACGACAGGAAGCATTCGGTGGCCCGGACCAACTCTCGGGGCACACACCGCAGAAGTTCTCTCTGAAATTGGCATCACCGAGGAGGATCTCTCTGCGCACCCAAACTCTGGAGCAAGTTCGTCGTGACCGATCCTTCAAATACGCCGTTTGTTGGCACCCTGCAGTTCGGAACAAGGCCCGCATTGCTGCTGATTGACTTTTGTAGAGCCTACTTCGACGTGAAAGCACCCTTTTATTTAGGCTCTGATGCGTGCTTGAAATCGGCATCTAAATTACTCCAAGAAGCACGTAGGCAACACATACCCATTTTTCACACACGTGTGAACTTCACTCCTGGGTCAGCGGACGGCGGAGTATTTATGAAAAAAGTACCGATGCTTGAGGTGTTCACCGAAGGGAACCCCTTCGCCGAACTCATGCCTGAGGTGCAACCGTTGCCAAACGAACCGGTCATTGTGAAACAGTATGCGAGTGCTTTTTTCGGCACAAGTCTCGCCTCTACCCTTCACAGTCTCGGTGTCGACACTGTGGTGATCGCCGGGGTGTCGACCAGCGGTTGCGTCAGGGCCTCAGCGGTTGATGCGATGCAACACGCATTCATACCAGTTGTTGTCAGAGATGCTGTTGGAGATCGTGGGGAATCACGCCACGACGGAAATCTTTTCGATATCCAAGCAAAGTACGGTGAGGTCATCGACGAGGAACGCGCGCTTGCCTACCTTCGAACATCTGGTCACCACCACATTGAACCTGAAGATGGAGCAGTCAAATGACACAGGGCGACGCGCCAGCGCACCTTCAATTACATTTTCCGGATCGCATACGACTCGTTGAAGTTGGGTTGCGAGACGGTATGCAGACAGTCACCCGACCGGTCTCCACAGCAGACAAACTCGATCTGGTGCATTCGCTCATAGACAGCGGAGTGACCGAAATAGAGGCGGTCTCTTTTGCGCACCCAAAGGTGCTGCCACAGTTTGCTGATTCAACAGAGTTGATGTCTCAAGTGCCCCGGATTCATGGTGTGAGCTACCGAGGCCTCGTTCCAAACGTGAAGGGTGCTCAACGAGCTGCCGAGTGCGGTCTGGATGTAATGGTTGCTCTCGCAACCACCGATGAGGCTGTAACAAGAAAGAATCAAAATTCCACTGTTGCAGAGGTTCTCGCCGGTCTACCCGCAATTGGTGAAATAGCTAGAAGTTCAGATGCCGACTTCGTCGTCGGAATAGCAAATTCGTTTTTCGCTTGGGGCAGTGGAATCACCCCGTCTGAAAAAAGATTGCAAGCAGTCCAAGCAGCAGTCGACGCTGGCGCAAAGGGAGTCTATTTAGCTTGCACCACCGGGATGGAAGATCCGAAACAGGTCTTTGACGGGGTCGTTGAAGTGAAGGAAATGTACCCCGGAGTTGAGGTTGGCGTGCACCTCCACGCGAGAAACGGCATGGCTCTTGCAACCGCCATAACTTCACTGCAAGCAGGAGTTGATTGGCTTGAGGGATCATTTGGTGGCCTCGGAGGAGACCTTTGGGCTCCTGGGCCACCCGAAGTGTTAGGAAACGCGCCCCTTGAAGATCTCGTGCACCTCATGGACACTATCGGCGTGAAGACGGGGATAGATTTGGTACGTTACCTTGAAGTAGTTCGCCGAGTTACCGACATAACTGGGTGGGAATCAACCGCTGCGGTGATGCGTGGCGGAACACGAAAAGAACTCATTCGTGAGGATATCTCCGAACAATGGAGTGAGGTTGAAGCCCTATGATCACTGAAAGCGAACGGGTGTATGCCCAAATCGTGCAATTAATCAAAGAAGACTATTTCACCCCAGGTCAAGCTCTGCGTGAGTCTGCCATCGCAGCAAAGCTGAATGTGTCCCGCACTCCGGTCAGAGAGGCTCTCAGACAGCTCGCGACTGAAGGCACAGTTGAACTTACTCCAAATCGCGGGGCAACACTGATCGACTATTCAGAGACTGATGTTTCTGATATCTGGGCTTTGCGCGCTCTGCTTGAACCATATGCAGCTCGTCTTGCCGCGGAACGCGCAAACGATGAAAATATTTTTCGCTTAGAGACACTCTACGAGAGCATGCAGACCACCGTGCAAAGTGGCGACCTCGACACGCTCACCGACT
>CAYSQG010000021.1:14833-15043 GCA_964433255.1 uncultured Leucobacter sp. | reverse complement strand
GATGGTACTGCAGGGGGGACCCTGTGGGAGAGTAGGACACCGCCGGACTCCTTTTAGAGAAGAGGGTCATTCAGAAAGAAGAAAACGATGTTCGTTCCTTCTTTTTGGGTGGCCCTCTTTGTATGTGTGGAGAAAAAATGAGCAACCGCGAAAATCGCGAAGAAGGACGCCCGCGTCGTGAGGGTGACCGCCAGGGCCGTGATGGTGAAC
>CAYSQG010000021.1:0-14733 GCA_964433255.1 uncultured Leucobacter sp. | reverse complement strand
GTCCACGTCGTGATGGTGAGCGGTCGTATGATCGGAAGCCTCGCCGTGAGGGTGAACGTCCACGTCGTGATGGTGAGCGGTCGTATGATCGGAAGCCTCGCCGTGAGGGTGACCGTCCCCAACGTGATGCTCAATCGCATGTTGGTCGCGGCGGCACGCGTGGTGGAGGTCGCAGTGATCGAGGAGGACAGGCCCGTGAATACACTGAAGCTGAGCGCATTCAGCATGAATTGCGGCCGGTCCGAAGCGAACACGATGACCCTTTCATTCCCGATGAGGTGACCGAGAAGGATCTTCATCCGAGTGCTCGAAATGAACTAAAAACGCTGCAACCCGAGACTGCAGAACGCGTTGCACGTCACCTCGCGATGGTGGGGGCGCTGATCGAAACTGACCCAGAACTTGCTCACCAACACGCCATTTCGGCGTCACGAAGGGCTGGTCGCATCCCCGTTGCGCGCGAAACCCTCGCAATTACCGCGTATCACACCGGCGACTTTGCTCTCGCACTCCGTGAACTGAGAACGTACCGGAGACTCACCGGTTCACAAGGACACCTTGCACTCATGATCGAATGTGAGCGCGCACTTGGGCGACCAGAAAAAGCCATCGAAACAGGCATAGAAGCAGACTTGCGTCAGTTGAACACAGAGCAGCGCGTACAACTTGCAATTGCCATGTCGGGTGCACGACTCGACTTGGGGCAAACACAACAGGCGTTGTTTGAACTCGAAATACCTGAACTTAACCCTAAGAAAGCATTTGACTGGAGCCCTGAACTCTTTGCCGCGTATGCAACTGTGCTTGAAGATTTGGGACGTGAGGCAGAAAGCAAGAAGTGGCGTCAACACGCCGCTGCCGCTGAAGCTGCAATTAATGACTTGCTTGGGTCGCAAGATGAATTTGAAGTGATTGAAATTATCGAGCAAGAACCGGAGCAGGAGGCCCCGGAGCAGCAACCCCAAGCAGATCAAAGAGAGCCTCGCAAGCCCTCGACATACGCGCTCGAAGATCATTCTTCAACAGCCCAGTTCGAAGGCCAGTCACGAGACAGTGAGGAATCACAAGACTGATGGCGTTGTTTGGAAAGAAACCGACCCCGCTGGGGGCAACTCCGCTTGAGGGCAAAGATTTGTTGCTTGCTGACCTCGACGGTGTGGTATACCGGGGCAAAGAGGCTATTGCGGGGGCGGTTGAGAACCTCAACCGAGCAATGGGCACACTTCGAATCGGTTATCTCACGAATAATGCTTCCCGAACCGATGAAGCGGTGGCTGAACAGCTGCGCGGATTTGGGCTGCAACTCGCCACCCACGATGTGGTCACGTCCCCCCAGGCAGCCACTGCACTGCTTGCACGCACCGTTCCACCAGGCTCAACCGTGCTGGTGGTTGGTGGGGACGGCCTTGTCGATGAACTGACCAAGGCAGGGTTCCACGTGACTCGCAGCGCAGACGATGAACCCGTTGCAGTCGTTCAGGGCTTTGCCACTCACGTCGGTTGGGAGCAACTAGCCGAAGCCTCTTTCGCTTTGGCTGAGAGAAACGACGGATCCGTGTTGCCATGGATCGCAACGAACACCGACTGGACACTGCCGCTCGAGAGAGGGCTGGCGCCGGGCAATGGAACACTGGTGTCTGCCGTGCACACTGCAGTGCAGCGCATGCCAGTATTTGCGGGAAAACCCGAGCCCGCAATTTTTGAGTCTGCGTTTGAGCGTTTCTCAACACGCAACGCACTGATGGTTGGGGATCGCCTGGACACTGATGTCAAGGGTGCGCGGGCAGTTGGCATTGCAGCGCTGCACGTGCTCACGGGCGTGGATCGACCCAAGCAACTTGTTGCGGCCCCTCGAGATCAGCAACCCGATTTTATTGTCGAAAATCTCTCGCAATTGCATGAGCCCTACCCAACAACAGTGGTTGATCGTCACGGTGTGGTGCAGGTAGGCACTGCCAGAGTTGGCATGAAGGGGCACGTAGTTGAAATTGTTGACAGGGGTGACGATCCGATCAATCTCTTGCGGGCAGGCTGCGCGGCGATCTGGGCCTCCGGGCTGGCAATTTACGGTTTACAAGTTCCAGAAGAGTTGTACCGGGATCACTGGCGTTAATCTAGTAATTATGAGCGAACGCACACCTGAAGATAGCTTGCTCGGTCGCATTGAACTCATTGAGGCTCAGCCACTTGCTCAACAAGCCGCAGGGTTTGATCAACTTGCCGAAGAATTGCTCGACGAGTTACAAAGTAGCGATAACGAGACCGAGTAATCGCATGCCCCAGGCAACGTGGCAAGGTGGGCACACCAGGCTCGACCTTGTGTTGCCAGCCCTAGGCTTCGCCAGATCACGCAGCCAGGCAAGCGAGTTCATTACTTCCGGAAAAGTGCGCATCAATAGTGTCGTGGTCACGAAAACCGGGGCAAAAGTTGGCACTGGATCCGTGATCGAAGTTGAGGAGCTCGACCACTATGTGAGCAGAGCAGCTCACAAGCTGCTCGAGGGGCTTGATCAGTTTGGAGTTGACCCGACTGGCCGGCTGGTGTTGGACGCTGGGGCCTCCACGGGCGGCTTTACGCAGGTATTGCTCGAACGTGGCGCGCGAGAAGTGCTGGCGATAGATGTCGGACATGGACAACTTGACGAGACACTTCGTCGAGATGAGCGGGTTCGCGTGGTGGAGGGATGCAACGTGCGCGAACTCACTCCCGAGTCGCTCGAAGTGTTGACTGGGGTCGACGAACCCCCTTCGATAGTGGTGGCTGACCTCTCGTTTATTTCACTGTCCCTCGTGCTTCCTGCCCTCTCGCAGGTGGCTTCGCAGGACGCAGTGTTTCTCGTGCTCATCAAGCCGCAATATGAGGTGGGTCGAACCGGCATAAGTGACGGAATAGTGGTGAACGCTCAGCTTGCAGCACAGGCGGTTTTGAAAGTTATCCACAGTGCTACCAAGATCGGACTTATGTGTGCTGGACTGGTAGAGTCGCCCATTACTGGTGAACGCGGCAATCGTGAAGTGCTGTGCTTCTTTCATAGGGTGCGCGACAATGACAATGTTCCGCCAGAATGGGAGGAACAACTTCGCCAGATCTTTCACACAGGAGGCCAAGCATGAGCCCGCGCAGCATCTTGGTCGTTTCACACACGGCACGGCCGGAAGCCATCGAGGCAACGATCGAGGTGGTGTCTCGTCTGCGCGAAGCAGCCGTCAACGCGGTGATGCATGCTGAAGACCGAGAAGACTTCGCCCCCCACCTTTCGCTTGACCACACGGTTGAGCTAGAACGAGATGTGCCCATCGACCAAGTGGAGCTCGCCCTCGTGCTTGGTGGTGATGGCACTATTTTGCGTGCTGCTGAGCTGCTGAGAGGCTCAACCTGTCCAATTCTCGGTGTGAATCTCGGTCATGTTGGTTTTCTCGCTGAGACTGAACCTCACGACCTGGCATTTACGGTGGATCGCGCGCTGTCGGGTTCCTATGAAGTTGAAGAGCGCATGACCCTTGACGTGTTGGCCAGTCTCGATGGAAATGTGATTGCTGAAACGTTTGCCGTCAACGAGGCAAGCGTTGAAAAACGCGGACGCATGCTCGAGATTGCGATCGGCGTCGATGGCAGAGCTCTCTCGTCGTATGGGTGTGACGGAGTGGTGCTTGCGACGCCAACCGGTTCCACCGCCTACGCGTTTTCAGCTGGTGGACCTATCGTATGGCCGGGTGTGCAAGCACTGCTTGCGGTTCCCATTGCGGCCCATGCGCTGTTCAATAGACCTATTGTGGTGGGCCCGCAGTCACAACTCAGTGTAGAAATATTGCCCTATAGCGGCGGTCTTGGCGTGATGTGGTGCGACGGTCGCCGACGCATCGAGTTGCCGATCGGTTCTGTCGTCGAAGTGAGGCGCTCTGCGCTCACTCTGCGATTGGCCCGAATCGATGAGGCAGTCTTTACCGATCGCTTGGTGAACAAGTTTCGCTTGCCGGTTTCAGGCTGGCGTGGAGTCAACACGTGATTGAGCAACTGCACATTCGAGACCTGGGTGTCATTGCCAATGCCACACTCGAACTCGGCCCGGGTTTTACTGCGATCACCGGTGAAACCGGCGCCGGAAAAACGATGGTGGTCTCAGCGCTGGGTTTACTTATGGGTGAGCGTGCCGATGCCGGCGCGGTGCGCACCGGTGCTGATGCGGCCCGGGTGGGAGGGCTGATCCGGGTAGATCAACCTGCGGTGCGTGAGCTGGTCGACGAAATTGGCGGGCAAATCGAAGATGGCGATCTGACGCTTACGCGCACCGTCAGCAGTGAGGGCCGCAGCAGGGCCAGTGTCGGAGGCGGGGCGACACCGGTAGGCACACTTGCAAAACTCGCGCAACACCTGTTTGTGGTGCATGGCCAGAGCGAACAGCTGCGGTTAAAAAGCGGTGCGGCACAACGTCAAATGCTTGATCGGTTCGGCGGCAGTCAGTTGCTGGCCCTTCTTGAGCAATACCGCCAAGCGCATGCAGCTCGAATCACACTCGAATCTACTCTCACACAGTTAACCGATCAGCGCGATGAGCGACTGAGAGAGGCGCACACACTGCGATCAGAGCTCGAAGACATCGAAGCCATCGAGCCTAAAGTTGGTGAAGAACTCGAATTGAAACTGGTGGTTGACCGGTTAAGCAACCTTGAAGAACTTCGTGCAGCGACCTCATCGGCACTCGCAGCTCTTGTGAATGAGACAGACGAGCCATTCGCTTCTGACGCATCTGGCCTCATCAACCTTGCGGTTCGTGAAATTGAGCGGGTTGCTGACGCTGATCCCAAACTGCACACACTTGCAGAAACGTTACGATCGTTAAGTTTTCAAACAAGTGATCTCGCCCGTGAGCTCGCAAGTTATGCAAGTGACCTTGACCAAGACGGTCCGGCTGAGCTCGCCGCAGCAAATGACCGGTTGTCAAAAATTATCGGTTTGCTGCGAAGATTTGGCCCAGACACTGGCGCGGTGCTGGAGCATGCGGCAAAGGCCGCTGAAAGACTGCTCGAACTCGAGGGCGACGACGAACGAATAGAGCAACTCCAATCTGAAGTGAGTGAGGTCACTTCAAGAGAGCACCAGCTCGCAGCACAGCTGAGCGAGATGCGACGGGCTGCGGCGAGCAAATTAAGTTCTCTGGTCACAGCAGAGTTGCAACAACTCGCCCTGCCAGATGCTGAACTGTTTGTTGACGTGACAGAGACCCCACTGGGCAAACACGGCGCTGACGAAGTCACGCTGCTCCTTCGTCCCCATCCCGGATCTGCCCCACGTCCACTTTCGAAGGGAGCCTCCGGCGGGGAGCTCTCGCGTGTGATGCTTGCACTCGAGGTGGTGGTTGCAGCAACAGATCCGGTGCCCACCTTTGTGTTTGACGAGGTTGATGCAGGCATTGGTGGAGCGGCAGCCATCGAAATTGGGAGACGGCTTTCTCTGCTCGCCAAACGATCACAAGTCATTGTGGTGACTCACTTGGCTCAGGTTGCCGCATTTGCGAACAACCATCTGAAAGTTGAGAAAGATGCCACCGGCGAGTTTACCCAGTCAAGTTGCCGCAGACTTGAGGGCAAAGACCGGCTGTCTGAAATGGCGAGACTGCTTTCAGGGCTGTCCGATTCCGAGAGTGCACTGGCGCACGCCCGTGAGCTCGTAAGTTTGGGTGAGTCACAATCAAAGGCACCTCACGTGACTGATACTCTCGCCTCATGAGACGTATTTTTTCAGGTCGTGGGTCCACAGATATGCCAGAGTCCACCAACTCCCTGAACCAGCAGGCAGAGACCGAAGAGCACCCTGATGTGGTGCACATTGACCTCTCAACGCTGGACGCTGAAACTCGTGAGATGTATCTCGACGCGAAACACGCTGCAGTGCAAGAGGAGCAGGCCGAACAGCTTAGAAAGTCTCCTCGTGAGTTCATATTGCGCGCACCATTCGTGCTTGGGTTTGTAGTTACCCTGGGGGCGCTCGCTGCGTTGCTCGTGGGGCAGATGCTCGGTCAAATTAGCTCTATCATCATGTACGTGGTGGGTGCGATTTTCATCGCCCTTGCCTTGGATCCTGTCGTGGTGCGATTGGAGCGGCATGGCGTCAAGCGCCCGATCGGCATTTTGATCGTGTTTGGCGGGTTCATTTTGATCATCGTTGGCGTGCTTGCGGTGGTGATTCCAATGATCGCAACACAGATTGTCACTCTGATTCGCACAGCTCCCAGCTATTTTGTTGACGTGCAAAACCAGGACTGGTTCCGTTATCTCGAAGACCAGTTTGGAAATTTGATTGATTTCAACGGTCTGCTCACAAACGCACAAGGGGTCATTGGCAACCCAGATAATTGGGCCCAGCTTGCAGGTGGGGTCTGGCAGGCCGGCGTTGGCATCGCGAACGCGGTGACCGCCGCCCTGATCGTGACCATTTTGAGCCTGTATTTTCTTGCCTCTTTGCAGGCTACAAAACGGGCGTTTTATCGACTGTTTTCGCGAAGCAACCGCGTGCGTGTCATTGATATCACTGAGCAAATCACCGCGTCGATTGGTGGGTACGTCACCGGCATGGTCATCCTCGCATTCACCAATGCGGTACTCGGCTTCATTATGATGACCATCGTTGGTGTGCCTTTTGCCGGGTTGGTTGCGGTTGGCGTGTTCATGCTCGCGCTTATTCCACTTATCGGCTCTGTGCTGGCAACGGTGCTCGTTGGCATTGTGGCACTGTTCGAGTCACCCACCACTGCCCTCATCGCTGTTGCCTATTACCTTGTATATATGCAGATTGAGGCATACCTATTCACGCCTCGCATCATGAACAAGGTGGTCTCGGTTCCGGGTGCGTTGGTCGTCATTGGTGCGCTGGCAGGTGGAACGCTGCTTGGGCTGGTTGGCGCGCTGATCTCAATCCCGGTGACCGCCATGCTGCTCATGATTTTGAAGCAAGTGTGGATGCCAAGGCAAGAGCTGCGATAGGGGATCCGAAGGCCTCAGCCCTTCAGCGGCGCTGAACGAGAAACACTGATAGGATCGAAGCCCGTGGGGATCCAGCAAAACTCAACGAACATCACCAAACATATTTTTGTGACTGGTGGGGTGGTCAGTTCTCTCGGTAAAGGTCTCACCGCAGCCAGCCTCGGAAACCTGCTCACGGCTCGTGGTCTGCACGTTGTCATGCAAAAGCTCGACCCCTACCTCAACGTAGATCCGGGCACCATGAACCCGTTTCAGCACGGCGAGGTGTTTGTTACCGATGACGGAGCTGAAACAGACCTAGATATCGGACATTACGAGCGCTTTCTTGGCATTAACCTCACCCAAGCCGCCAACGTGACCACCGGTCAAATCTATTCGACCGTCATCGCCAAAGAACGGCGAGGTGAATACCTCGGCGACACCGTGCAGGTTATTCCGCACATCACCAATGAAATCAAGCGCCGCATGCGCTTACAGGCCGAAGAAACCCCTCAGCCTGACGTGATCATCACCGAAATTGGTGGCACCGTTGGCGATATCGAATCCCAGCCCTTTCTTGAAGCTGCAAGACAGGTGCGACATGAACTTGGCCGGGACAACGTGATTTTTGTGCACGTGTCTCTCGTGCCCTTCATGGGAGCATCTGGTGAACAAAAAACCAAACCAACACAGCATTCTGTAGCTGCGTTGCGCTCAATTGGTATACAACCAGACGCATTGGTGCTTCGGAGCGATCGGCCAGTCACCGAAGATAACCTTCGAAAAATTGCGCTCATGTGTGACGTAGACGAGGGCGCAGTCGTCAACGCCATTGATGTGAAAAGCATCTACGATTTGCCAAAACTCTTCAACGAGCAGGGGCTTGATCAGACCGTTGTTAATCACCTCGGTTTGGCAGATCGAGCACCAACGGTTGACTGGCACACTTGGCAACCGGTACTCGATGCAGTGCATCACCCGAAAGGGGAGGTGCGAGTCGCGCTGGTTGGAAAGTACATCGACCTACCCGACGCATACCTGTCTGTGACCGAAGCACTGCGCGCAGGTGGTTTTGCCCACCTGACCAAGGTCAATATCAAATGGGTTGCATCTGACGACTGCGAAACACCAGAGGGCGCATTGGCTCAGCTTGCTGATGTGCATGCCATTTGTGTGCCCGGAGGGTTTGGTGTTCGCGGCATTGAAGGCAAACTCGGCGCCCTGCGCTTTGCCCGTGAGAATGGAATACCGACCCTTGGGCTCTGCCTTGGCCTGCAATGCATGGTCATTGAATATGCCAGAAATGTGGCCGGGCTTGAGGGCGCCTCTTCGACAGAGTTCGACCCCGAAACTCTAGTTCCAGTCATTGCGACAATGGCCGAGCAAGTTGACATCATTGACGCAGGTGATCTCGGGGGCACCATGAGGCTGGGTCTTTACGAGGCCAAACTTGCGCCCGGCTCGTTGGCGGCCGAGCTCTATCACTCAGAGACTTCCACTGAGCGTCATCGTCACCGCTACGAGGTCAACAACCGATATCGAGATCAGATCGCGGCAGCCGGGTTGTCGTTCTCGGGCACGAGCCCAGATGGCTCTCTAGTGGAATATGTAGAGTTGCCGCGCGCAGTGCACCCGTTCTATATCGCCACCCAGGCGCACCCCGAGCTGCGTTCTCGGCCAGGCCAACCCCACCCCTTATTTGCTGGGCTCATCGGTGCGGCTATTCAGCGTCGGGAGGCTGCGCTGCTCTTTGAGGCAAACGTCTAACAGTGTCAGCATGAGCCCTCTTTCGCCAGAACAGGGTGCAGCGCGGTATCTGCGCCACGTGGCGATTGAACGAGGGCTGTCTCAGAACACTCGAGCAGCCTACGAGCGAGACCTCGCAGCTTATGCATCCTGGCTTCATTCTCGGGCAATAGACGATCTTGCACACGTCTCACCAGAGCTACTCACCGAATATGTGATGTTTCTCAACGGCGCCGGCGAACAACCAAACATGGGCGCAAGTACATATGCGCCTGAAACGATTGCTCGTCGCATCTCAACGGTGCGAGGCATGCACAGGTTTCTCTTCGAAGAGGGAATGCTCCCGACCTTTGCGGGAAGCGGGGTTCGCACCCCAAAAAAAGGTCAGCGACTCCCCAAAGCGATTTCTATCGAGCAGGTGGAGTTCATTCTCGCTGCGGTCAGTGCAGACGACCCGGTCTCGCTGCGAGACCGTGCGCTGCTCGAATTGCTTTACGCCACCGGTGCACGTGTGAGTGAAATCACGTCTCTTGACGTTGACGACGTGCTGGGTCACGGCGAAGAAGACGCCTGGCAAGATCCCGCGGGAGCACTTGAGGAAGGCGGGTTTTTGCGAGTCACCGGCAAAGGAGCAAAACAACGACTTGTGCCCTATGGCAGCTATGCTGGCCGGGCGCTCGCCGCATATCTCGTGCGATCGAGGCCAGTCATGGTGGCAGCTAGCGGTGGTACACCGGCCCTGTTTGTTGGCCCACGTGGCGGGCGGGTGTCTCGGCAGACCGTTTGGCTGATCATCAAGTCTGCCGCAGAGCAAGCAGGTGTGACTGCCGATATTTCACCCCACACTCTGCGACACAGTTTTGCAACTCACCTCTTAGCGGGTGGGGCAGATGTCCGTTCGGTGCAAGAGCTGCTCGGTCATGCTTCTGCAGAGACGACTCAGATTTACACTCAGGTCACCGCAGACACGCTTCGTGAGCACTATCTCAGTGCACACCCTCGGGCGAAATAACCCACACGATCTGAACCCTCTGAAGAGAGCATCCATGCGTTGAACGGCGACTGGTGAGCGTTCACTGAATGTGTGCGCATGCTCACACAAGTCGCAGGTGACCCTACACTTTAAGACATGAGCGAACGAGCGAACAGCTTTCCGGAACCAGATAGCATTTCGCTCCCACTACTCGAAGACGCAGACCACTTCGCAGCAGTTTCGACAGAACAGAAGCCGCTCTGGAGAGGGTGGATTCACGCAGTCACATTTCCGGTTTCAATTGCCGCAGGTGTGGTGCTGATTGCACTTGCGCAGGGCCCACTAGCAAAGTGGGCTTCAGTAGTGTTCACGCTCACCAGCATGGTGCTGTTTGGTGTGTCAGCCCTCTATCACCGCATTGACTGGAGTCCGGCTGTAAAGCAAGTGTTTCGACGCCTTGATCACGCGAACATATTTTTGCTCATCGCTGGCACGTACACCCCGATCGCTCTGTTGGCTTTGCCGCTCGACAAAGGCGTGTTGCTGCTTGTGTTGGTCTGGAGTGGCGCGCTGCTCGGCATTGTGTTTCGGGTCTTTTGGATTCATGCACCCAGGTGGTTGTATGTGCCGCTTTATGTGATTCTCGGATGGGCGGCAGTCATCTACATGCCTGATATTGCCCGGGCTAACGTTGCTGCCCTGTTGCTTGTGATTGTTGGCGGTCTGCTCTATAGCGTTGGTGCTCTTGTGTACGGGTTCAAAAGACCGAACCCATTTCCGGGCAAGTTTGGGTTCCACGAAATTTTTCACACCCTCACCGTGCTTGCATTTTTATGTCACTGGTCGGCCGCGTTGCTGTTGGCTATAGATCCGGTGTACCTGCGCTAGAGCCACTACACTCGGGTGGGTGAGATCTCCCCGCGCTGAAGAGCCAAAAGCTGGTCCGCTGTACAAGCTGTACCAACGCAGGTTGCGGCGTGAAATTAACCCAGCACAGGTGCCCCATCACATTGCAGTGATTGTTGATGGCAATCGCCGGTGGGCCAAGCAACGACTGCAAGAACGCGTGTCTTATGGTCACCGAGCAGGAGCCCACAAGATTCCCGAATTTCTCAGTTGGTGTGAAGAAGCTGGGGTTGACGTGGTCACCCTGTATTTGTTGTCGACAGACAACTTACAGGCACGCGACACTCAAGAACTTGAAGATCTTTTTGACATCATTGCCGACTTGGCCACCGATTTGAGCGCTATTGAAGGTTGGCGTGTGAAACACGTCGGCAGCTGCGATGGCCTCTCGGATGAGCTGGTCGACGCATTGCACAAGGCTGAATTTGCGACTGAGGGTCGCCAGGGGCTGCACGTGAATCTCGCAGTCGGCTACGGGGGACGCAGTGAAATTACCGAAGCAATGCGAAGTGTGATTGCAGCCCATCAGGCATCTGGTGGCACAATCGAAACCCTCGCAGAGCGACTAACCCCTGAAATGATCGGTGAACACCTCTGGACTCGCGGTCAGGAGGACCCCGACCTGGTCATTCGCACCTCCGGGGAGCAGCGACTGAGTGACTTCATGATCTGGCAATCTGCGCACAGTGAGTTTTATTTTGTAGAGGCGCTCTATCCAGACCTCCGCGAGGTTGACTTGTTGCGTGCGCTGCGCGACTACTCGAAGCGGCAGCGAAGACTCGGTCGCTGAACCAGCATTTGGGTGGCAGAATAATGCCATGGTCATCGACACAGCTGAGTTACCTGATCCAGAAGATCAACGCGGCAGCTCAGGGCAACGACATCAGTCGAACCCCGAATCGGGGTGGCTCACTGAAGACGAGCTAAAATTTGTGCGCACCCGCACCCCGGTGCTCTACGTTGAGGCGGTGCCGGTTCGGGTCGACGGCCAGGGCCAAGTTTCCGAGGTGGGCTTGCTGCTTACCTCAACACCAGATGGCATGATCACTCGAGCACTTGTTGCTGGCAGGGTCAGGTATGGTGAAACGCTGCGCGACGCGCTGTTTCGTCACCTTGAAAACGACCTTGGCCCAATGGCGTTTCCCCTCATTCCCCCCTCGCCGGTGCCAGCACAGATCGCTGAATTTTTTCCGATCCCCGGCATCACTCCGTTTGTCGATGAACGCCAACACGCGGTCTCACTCGTGTTTGTGGTTCCGGTGACTGGCACCTGCAGCCCCAGGCAGGATGCGCTTGAAGTGACCTGGATGTCGCCCGAAGAGGCACTCATAGAAAGCACCCTGCAAGAGTTGGTTGGTGGCCGCGGCAGAGTGTTGAGGCAGGCACTCGCATCTGTTGGGTGCTAACTCGCTCAGCTCTGCGTGGCTCAGTTCTGTTCAGCGAGGAACGTTTCGAGGGCTTCTCTCGCAATATGGTCAGGCATCTGTTCGGCTGGTGACTTCATGAAGTAGGCCGACGCTGCTTCAATCGGGCCACTGAGCCCAAGATCCATGGCTCTCTTCGCGCATCGGATCGCATCAATCATGGTGCCCGCACTGTTTGGTGAGTCCCACACCTCGAGCTTGTATTCCAAGCTCATGGGCACGTCTCCGAAGCCACGACCTTCGAGCCTGACAAAGGCAAACTTGCGATCCTCGAGCCACGGCACGTGATCGCTTGGGCCGATGTGCACGTCTTCGGCAGGCAGGTCAATTTCAAGGTTTGAGGTGACGGCCTGGGTCTTGGAAATCTTTTTGGATTTGAGGCGACTGCGCTCAAGCATGTTCTTGAAATCCATGTTGCCGCCAACATTGAGTTGATAGGTGTGATCGAGGGCGATGCCACGACTTTCCATGAGATGGGCAAGCACGCGGTGAGTGATCGTTGCACCAACCTGGCTCTTGATGTCGTCGCCAATAATGGGGAGGCCTGCGCTCTCGAAACGTGCCGCCCAGACCGGGTCACTCGCCACGAAGACTGGCACCGCATTGACGAACGCGACGCCGGCATCGAGAGCTGCTTGCGCATAGTGCTTGACCGCGTCTTCGCTTCCAACAGGCAGGTAGCAGGCGAGCACCTCAGCTCCTGATTCTCGAAGCACCTGTGCCACATCGACCGGTGGTGCGGAAGATTCCTCAACTATTTCCCGATAAAACTCGCCAAGCCCATCAAGCGTGGGGCCGCGCTGCACCTGCACCCCAATCGTCGAAACATCAGAAAATTTGATGGTGTTATTGTGGCCGGCCCAGATGGCTTCACTCAGGTCTGTGCCCACCTTGGTGGCATCTACATCAAACGCCGCAACGAACTCAAGGTCCGACACATGGTACCCACCAAGTCGCACGTGCATGAGGCCAGGCACCTGCTCGTCATCACGGGCGCCCCGATAATATTCCACACCTTGCAGGAGCGAGCTGACGCAGTTGCCGATGCCGGCAAGGGCAACCTTTACCTTCATTTGACCCGTCTTTCACTCTCGTCACTCGTGGCACTGATGTGGCAGCACCTCAAGATCCTACCCGCCCCGATGGGGGCTGTTCGTTCAGCGAGGCTGCCACTCGATTGCGTGAAGAGGCGAAAACACCCGCGAGCACATCGCGCATGAGGTCGGCCTTGATGGGCGCCTGAAGCGGTAGTGAGTGTGCCCTGCTGGGCAGGATCCGATCCATTTTGCATGTTCGTGTGCAACTTCACCAGTGTGAGTGCGTGTGCCAACATAGCCAATCTCATTGGCCACTCGGCGCCAGTCGGGGCCGTGCGCCGCCTCGGCGCCGGCGAGTGCGTGGGCCACCTCGTGCAGCAAAATTTGGTGCACCTCGTCGTCATCGTATTGTTCGGCAAGATAGCGCGAGACGGTGATGCGCCGCGCCGTGTAGTTGCAGAGGCCGGCTCTGCGTTTTGCGTGGTCGAACGCAAATGTCCACGATGCGGGGCCGTGGATCGGCTCAAGGTGCAGCGCAATGAGCGCTTCGGCCCACACTCGAACTCGGTGAAGTTCAGCCACGATCAAAAAGTTCTGGGGGAGGAGGAGGGCTGGCAATTGCTGCTTGATCTGTCACCGCCACAGTGGCGCCGATCCAGTCGCGAAGTTCACGTCCGATCAGCAGGCGTGCCGGGTGGGGGCCTTTCGCGAGTAGCCGGGGCAACCACTCAAGCTCCAGTTCGTGTGCTGAAGCGACGAGCACAACATTTCCGAACCGTCTGCCTTTCAAAGTTTGCGGTTCACCGATCGCAAGCGTGTTGCCAAACAGAGAGGCAAGAGTTGCGGCCTGACCTCGCGCAAACGCTTGATCGGCACCCCCGGTCGTGTTCACCACCACAAGCCCGTCTGGTTTGAGCAGTGGGGCAATGAGTTGGTAAAAATCTCTGCTCGACACGTGGGCGGGGGTTTGAGAACCGCTAAAGATGTCAACAATGACCAGGTCCATAGCTGCCCGCATGCCACTCGGCAGTTTGCTCAGCACTTCTCGGGCGTCACCGTGCCGCACACGAATGTTTGCCCGTTTTGGAAGCGGGGCAACTTGCCTCACCAGATCCACAAGCGCGCTCTCGAGTTCGATCACTTGTTGCAGGCTGCCGGGTCGTGTCGATTCAACGTAGCGGGCCAGCGTGAATGCGCCACCTCCCAGGTGCAGCACTGAAATGGGTTTCCCGGGATCCCGAAACTCATCGATCACGTAACCAATGCGGCGCACGTATTCAAAAAACAGATCACTCGGGTCACGTAAATTCAGGTGCGATTGTGGGGTGCCATCAACCGTCAATATGACGGCACCGGGCACCCAGCGATCTTCTTCGAACTCTGCGGTGAGCCCTGAGCTCAACGTCACTGGTGCAGGGAGTTTCATGAGAGGTTCCCGCTGAGTGTGGCCATGCATCTAGCGTAGCTTTGACGGAGGTTGCACCCGGTGTCAACTGCAAAGAAGTCGCTGGTTGCAAAAAGTTTTCAAATCGATTAGTGTTACTAGTTGCGCTTCGAACACCTGTGTGCCTTCATATTGCGGTTGGCAGTCACACTCGATTAAGAGCACTTTATCGTGTGTCGAAGCCTTTCCCGCTAGACCAGGTCAATGGCCCAATGGGGCCCACGGAGGTATTTTCCTTGGCTG
>CAYSQG010000020.1:0-17269 GCA_964433255.1 uncultured Leucobacter sp. | reverse complement strand
GACCTTGACACGCTCACCGACTTAAACAACCACTTTCACACTGAAATTGTCGTCGCGAGTGGTTCGAAAATTCTTCGCGATGCTCTTACTCTTGTTCGCAAAAAACCGTTGGTACGCCGCACCTTTGGACATTATTCCGCCGCGCAACTTCAGCGATCTCAACAGCACCACCGAGACATCGTTGATGCCATCAAAGCTCAAAATGGGCAGTGGGCAGAGTCGACGATGAGAGCACATATCGAGGCTGGCCAGGAAACCACATGACTGAAACTCTTTCTCAACCACCTCTCACACTTGCAGAGAAAATTTGGCGAGATCACATCGTCAGACAAGGCACAAATGGTGAGCCCGACCTCCTATACATAGATACCCACCTGTTGCATGAGGTCACGAGCCCTCAAGCATTTGACGGTCTTCGGTCGGCACACCGAAACGTTCGAAGAACCGATCTGACGCTTGCCACTGAAGATCACAACACCCCAACGTTGAACATCACCTCTGTCATTGCTGACCCACTTAGTCGCTTGCAAATTGACACCCTGCGTCAAAATGCGAAGGAATTTGGAGTTTCGCTCTTTCCCCTCGGAAGCCAAGATCAAGGCATCGTCCATGTCATAGGCCCGCAACTTGGCCTCACTCAGCCGGGCTCGACGATTGTGTGTGGCGACTCGCACACCTCGACGCATGGTGCATTTGGAGCGTTAGCGTTTGGCATCGGAACCAGCGAGGTTGAACATGTGCTGGCCACTCAGACACTGCCATTACAACCGTTTAAAACCATGGCTATCACAATTGATGGGCAACTCGGCCCCGGTGTGAGCGCAAAAGATGTGATCCTGGGCATCATCTCACGCATCGGCACCGACGGGGGCCAGGGTCATGTCATTGAGTATCGAGGTAGCGCAATTGAAGCGCTCTCGATGGAAGCTCGAATGACGATCTGCAATATGTCCATTGAAGCCGGTGCCAGAGCTGGGCTCATCGCACCAGACGAGACCACCTTTGCCTACGTACATGGGAGGCCACTGGCGCCCCATGGAGCCCTCTGGGAAGAGGCAGTGTCGTACTGGCGGACGCTTCACACTGACGATGGTGCATCTTTTGACCGAGAGATCGTCATTCCGGCCGAAGAATTCACACCCTTTGTTACCTGGGGCACGAACCCAGCTCAAGGAGTTCCGCTTTCGGGCACTGTGCCACACCCGTCTGATTTTGATGACGATGTCGCAAAATCATCTGCTATTCGAGCTCTGGAATATATGGGGCTCCAACCAGGAACCCCCATGCGGGACATCACTGTCGACACGGTGTTTGTTGGTTCATGCACAAACTCACGACTCGATGACCTTCGGGCTGTCGCTCGCATCATCGAAGGCAAGAAAAAAGCCGACGGTGTTCGCATGCTGGTGGTACCCGGGTCTGCACGTGTGCGCATAGAAGCAGAGCAAGAAGGTCTGCATCGCATCTTCGAAGACTTTGGTGCTGAATGGAGGTTTGCTGGCTGCTCGATGTGCCTTGGAATGAACCCAGATTCTTTGCAGCCAGAGGAACGATGCGCCTCTACCTCGAACCGCAATTTTGAGGGCCGCCAAGGCGCCGGAGCTCGCACACACCTCGTTTCACCAGAGGTGGCAGCAGCAACCGCAGTTCTAGGTCGACTCTCGAGCCCTCAAGACCTGGAGTAAAGACATGAAACCAATTGTGAAGCACACAGGGATCGCTGCGCCGTTGCCTCGCTCGAACGTTGACACTGATCAAATCTGTGCAAGTGAATTTTTGAAGCGGATCACGAAGACCGGCTACGAGGACGCACTATTTGCGCAGTGGCGAACCGATCCTGACTTCGTGTTAAATCGACCGGAACTTTCAGGTGCCTCAGTGCTCGTTGTTGGCCCAAGTTTTGGCACAGGATCCTCAAGAGAACACGCGGTCTGGGCGTTGAAAGATTTCGGTTTTGACGTCATTGTCGGCTCAAGTTTTGGTGACATTTTTCGAGGCAACGCTGGCAAACAAGGGTTGTTGTTGGCCACCTTGCCACAAGTACAGGTCGACGAGATCTTCGAAGTGCTGAAAGTCTCACCAACTGAGCAAGTCACCGTCAATCTTGAAGACCAGACGATTACCGTGAAGGAACACCAATATCCATTTGAAATTGATTCGCATACGCGTCATCGTCTGCTCAACGGGCTTGACGATATAGGAATCACGCTGCAGTTTGAAGAAGATATTCGCCGGTTTGAAGCAAATCGTCCTGCTTGGAAACCAAAGGTAGTGCTACCTCTTCCGTAACACTCGCCGACATAAAAATGTGGGGCGCTGATCTTTCGATCAGCGCCCCACAACTACGTTGTGATCGTTACAGTCGCGGCGGGGTGAATCGCAACGGAGAAACGGCATCAAGATTCACTGCAAGATCAGTGGAATCAGTGAGCACCAAATCGCTCACGAGTTTGCCAGTCACTGCTGAAAGGTGAATTCCCTTACGGCCGTGTCCTGCCGCAATGAACACATTCTCCATAGCTGGAGTGCGACCAATCATCGGCAACAGGTCTGGAGACACCGGGCGGCCGCCTGCCAGATCTTCAATGACTTCCGCGTCTTTCAGGAACGGGAACCGTTGACGTGCGGTCTCTAGCAACAGCTCGGTATCTTCTGGAAGAGCATGCCGTTCGAACACAGGTCGAATGTAGGTGTCAGTTGGGCGCAGACCACCACCAGGGGCTGGATCTGGGGTTGCTGCAAGCAGGTAACGACCATCCGGATATTGCATGACTGCTACTCGTTCAATGACGTGGTGCTTGAGATCGTGGTTTCCTGGTACGTTCAGGACATGCAACTGTCCCTTCAGGTTACAGATCGGGAGGGGGAAGCCAAGCCACACCGCCGCGTTTGGCGTCCATGAACCCATGGCAACAACAACTGCATCAGCTGAGATTTCATCGCCGTTTGCAAGTTGAACTCCATTCGCCCGGTCACCCGACCACAACAGTCCGGTCACCTCGGCGGTGATCATGCGTGCACCGTTCTGCTGCGCAGCTGACATATACAGCTCTGCCAAATCCCAACCGTTAATTTGCAGAACGTCTTCGAAGACATATCCACCAAGCACGTTTTCGCCAAGAAGTGGCTCAATTTTGCGTAGCTCGTGAGCGTCGTACCAGGTGCCACCCTCGCCGGCTGCTTCGAGCTGCGGGCCGTTAGTCGCGTACATTTCTTTCAGGTGCGCGAGTGCATCTTCGGTGAAGGCTGGTGCAATGCTCGGACGCTGGTTAAACCAATTTGGGCCTTTTTGAAACTGCTCAAGATGCTCCCTGTGTTCCCGAATGAGTCGAATACCTTCGAGGCCGAGAGACAGATGGTCACCACGAGAGAAATCGCCACCGAATGCATTGAAGAAGCCGGGTCCGTGACCACTCGCACCTGCGGCAATTTTTTCTTTTTCAATCAGAACAACATTTGCGCCTGCGCTGCTCAAAAAGTATGCCGCAGACGTGCCACTCACGCCTCCGCCGATAATAACCACATCAGCATTGATGCTCATTTTTCACCTTTCAGGTTCTGAAGCTGGGCTTCGATCAACACACCCACACTCCGTATCCACAAACCAATCAGCTCACCCGATTGAGGTTCGAAGTGGGGCCGAATTGAGACGATTGTCTCTAATTGAAGTGTACAAGCGTGGGCTCTTTTTGTATACCAAAATAAATAAATTTTTGAATTCCTGTTTTCCAAAAACACCCAAAATACGTTTATTTATCAACTGTAAACTGATAATTTTTCTTTTTCGTGTTTGAAAAATTGATTCACGGGTAGAGAAATGCTTAGAAATCGTACACAATAGTCATATCGCCAACTCGATGATGAGGAGCCATGGTTACACATATAGTGTTGATGAATTTGCACGACACCAACGATTGCGATTTTGTCTCGAAGCAAGTGCATTCACTTGCAGGTAGAGTGCCAGGGCTCTCTGAGGTTCGGGGTGGATCGAGCGTCGTTCAGTTAAAGACCACCTGGGATTTGGGATTCATGATGCAATTCACTGACGAGAACAGTGTGCTGAATTATCAGACGCACCCAGCACACATTGTGGTTGCTGGCCACATCAAAGAGAAAATACGAGAAATGGCCACGTGCGATCTCGCTGACAACTCATTTGCTTCCAACACATCCCACTAGCGCAAAACCCAATACATCAGGAGAACACATGTCGGAACACCAACTGAACCCTGCCGACCACATGGTCGTGCCAAACCAACTCGCAGAACACCATCAAATCACCCACGTTGAAGGTATACCGCTCTCTGGAACGGTAGATGTAAGAGTGCTGTCAGAAGGAACAGACATGATCCTCATGGAGGTGACGATGCCCCCAGGGCACGCATCCTCACCTCACACTCACGATCACGAGAGCGTCGGCTACTTGGTGAGTGGCCGCGCCCAAACCACGGTTGATGGTGTGACATATGACTTATTACCTGGTGACGGTTTTCGCCACCCCAAAGATGTCGTTCACAACATGAAAGCGCTCGAAGAGGGTGCGGTTTGGTTAGAGATCAAATCCCCTCCAGCACGGACCTGGTAGGCACTTGCGGCACCGGTAGCATCTAGGGCGCGAGCAGCCACAGTATGGGCAGTGCCGCCATTGCGATGGTGGCACTGCCCAGCAAAACTCTTGACCACAAGGGGCTCTTCCACTTGCCCAACAGCTTTTCGTCACTCGCGAGCCACCAGATCACAGCCATGAGAATCGGTGCCGCTAGCCCATTAGTCACAGCCGCGATAAAGAGAAATGTCATTGGGTTCACCCCGATGAAGTTGAGTGACAGCCCAACAACAATCGACACCAAAAGCACCGCATAAAAAGCCCTCGCTTGGGTGGGGCGCTTTTCGAGGCTCTCCCGCCACCCAAACGTTTCAGCCATGGCATAGGAGCTAGCGCCGGCCAAGACTGGAACGGTCAGCAGACCAGTTCCGACGATCCCCAGTAAGAACAACACACCGGCATACTCGCCGGCAATCGGGGCGAGGGCTGCGGCCGCCTGTTCTGCGGTTTGAATGTCGGTGATGTTGTTCTCATGCAGCGTCGCGGCTGCGGTGATCATGATCGCTGCCATGACCAAAACTCCGGTGAGCATGCCGGCGAAGACATCGCCTCGCATCGCTTGAATGTGGGCCTTCGAGACTCGATAGTGCTTGAATCTGTGGCGTTCCTCGACCTCTTCGGCCGATTGCCAAAAAAACAGATACGGGGAAATTGTTGTGCCTGCGAGGGCTATCAGCATCGCCAAATCTAATTTTGTGAAGGTGAAATTCGGAATGACGAGGTCTCGCCCAACCTGTGCCCAATTCACATCGGCAACAAACAACACAGCGATATAGGCCAGCAGAGACAAGCACAACCACCGCAACAATTTGGCGTACCGATGGTATGGCACAAACATCTCGGCCAGCACAATGATCGCCGCAAAACCCACCACGCCAATGAGCTGGGGAATTGGAACCAACAACTGTAACGCCGCCGCCATCGAACCTAAGTCTGCGGCAATGTTCACCGTGTTCGCGATAACCACCAGTGCGAGGCACAAATACAGCATCGGCTTCGGGAGGCGTTGTTTCATGATGCCGGCAAGGCCTTTGCCTGTTACTAGGGCCAACCGGGCACACGCCTCTTGCACCGCAAATGCCAACGGAAGTAGTACGGGAGCAGCCCAGAGCAACCGATTGCCTGTCGCGGCGCCAACCTGCGAATAGGTGGCTATGCCAGACGGGTCATCGTCTGCAGCCCCCGTGACGATGCCTGGGCCCAGGCGACGAAAGTAGCCCTTCCCCCGAAGCTGTGTTCGTCGAGGGCTGTGCGTTTTGCGCTTTGCGCTGTTCAGTTCACTCACACGACACCTCCCCTGGGTACAGACTATGCGCTCAGAGCCGCAATGGACGGATAGTAGATTGAGTGTATGACTTCACCGAAGACTCGCTGGTACGGCCTCATTTTTGTCAGCCTTGCAATCTCGCTCATCATCATTGACTCGACAATAGTCAACGTGTCGATCCCGTCCATCATCGAAGACTTGGGAATCACCAGCACGCAGGTGCAGTGGGTTCAGGAGTCGTACACGCTCGTGTTTGCTGCGTTCATCTTGGTCTTTGGAGCGTTGGCTGACCGTTTTGGCCGCAGAAAAATCATGCTCATTGGCATGGTGGTCTTCATCATTGCCTCGGTGCTCGCAGGGCTTGCGCAAGACGGAAGTCTGCTCATAGCGGCACGAGTGTTGCAGGGGTTCGGTGGCGCAATGATCTTGCCAACTACCCTCTCGCTCGTAAACGCAAATTTTCAGGGCAAAGAACGAGCCATCGCGTTCGCGGTCTGGGGATCGACTATCGGTGGCATGGTTGCAGTTGGGCCGCTGCTCGGCGGCTGGCTCACCACCTCCTTCTCGTGGCGTTGGGCGTTCGGAATCAACATTCCGATCGGAATCATCATTATCATCGGCGCCCTGCTGACCATTGTGGAGTCCAAACAAAGCGGCAAGTTTCTTGGAATCGACTGGGGTGGAGCTGTGCTCTCAGTCATCGCCCTCTCTACCCTGGTGTTTGGCCTCATCGAGGGTCGCACCTATGGGTGGTGGAACGTGAACACACCATTGAGCATCGGCAACTGGGAATGGCCATTCGATTTGTCGATCATTCCGGTCATGTTTGCCATCTCACTCCTGGCAATTGTTGGGTTTATCTGGCATGGTCGAACCCGAGTCAACGCGGGGAAACCCTCCCTCATTGCGTTCGACCTGTTCAAGCTGTCTTCCTTCACCAACGGCAACATTGCCGCGATGGTCATCGCACTCGGGGAATTCGGCATCATCCTCTCGCTGCCACTCTGGTTGCAGTTCGTGGTCGGCTACGATGCCTTGCAAACCGGATTTGTGCTTGTCGCGCTGGCTGCTGGCTCGTTCTTTGCGAGCGCTCTGGCTGGTGGGTTTGGCCGAAAAATTGCCCCGGTCACCATGGTTCGAGTTGGCATCATTCTTGAGGTCATCGGTGTTGCCGGTGTTGGGTTCGGCATTAGTCCAACCTCGACATGGGTGAACGTGGTTCCGTTCCTGTTTGTCTATGGCATTGGGGTCGGGCTCGCAACCGCACAGCTCTCAAACGTCATCTTGCAAGATGTTCCGGTTGAGGAATCAGGCGCAGCTTCAGGCACGCAAAGCACTGCCAGGCAACTTGGCTCCGCCCTCGGCATTGCCGTGCTCGGAACAATCTTGTTCACTTCGACGCAAATTCAACTCACCAACGAGCTCACCAACCAGGGCGTGCCCTCTCAGCAGGTCGATCAAGTGGTCACGGCGGTCATCAACAGTGCTGGCGGTGCGATCGTGCAGCTTGAGGCAGACCCAGCCACCGCGCAAATCGCGCAGAGTGCAAAGCAGGCAATCTCCGATGGAACGCGATACGGGGCATTTGCCGCAGCCGGGTTCCTGGTGCTCGGGTTTGCTGCGACCCTGTCATTGAAGGGTGCCCGCGTAGAAGAACTGCAGAAGCTCAAGACTGAAAATGAACCCAGCGTTCAGTGAGTGGTTACCAGAACACCGCGAGAATGACGTTCAGCACGGCGAGACCACCGATGGTGCCGAGCACCCCGGCGCTCACGTTTGTCTTCTTCTTGTTCACCAGTGCAATGACAATGATCGCAATCAGCACAGCGGTCTTCACGCCAATTTTGAAGTTGTTGGGCTCTTCGTCTCGCGCGTAGAGCAAACCAACCAGGGCAAGACCAGTGACGAGCATCAACCACGAGCTGTGCAGCACTGCGCCAGATATCTTTGCCACACCTTCCTTCACTTTTGGCAACTCCATCATGACGCCGGCAATAATGCCAGCAAAGCCAACGAAGTGAAGAACGAGAACTATATTTCGCAGAATTTCCATATCCTCAGCCTACCGCTAGTGAGGCCATGTAACACTGCTCTCTAGTGAAAGAAGTGCCGTTCTCCGGTGAAATACATCGTCACGCCGGCTGCCTGAGCGGCGGCAATCACCTCTTCGTCACGCACCGACCCACCAGGCTGCACCACCGCACGAACACCCGCATCGAGAAGCACCTGCAGCCCATCAGCGAAGGGAAAAAATGCGTCAGAGGCAGCGACTGAACCGTGAGCACGCTCACCCGCACGCGATACAGCCAGTCGACACGAATCCACACGATTCACCTGCCCCATGCCAACCCCAACCGAAGCCCCACCTTGAGCGAGCAAAATGGCATTTGATTTCACCGCACGGCAGGCACGCCACGCAAACTCAAGTTCGGCAAGCGTCCCCTCGTCAGCGGCAGCACCCGACACCAGCGTCCAATCGCGGGCAGCAGCGAACGCGCGATCCGCGTCTTGCAACAAAAACCCTCCCGACACCTGGCGCATTTCGACAGGGTTAGGGGTGAAATCTGCGGGTAGAACCAACAGGCGAACGTTTTTCTTTTTCGACAGAATTTCAAGGGCCTCAGGTTCGAACCCCGGAGCGACTATCACCTCGGTGAAAATTTCTGCCACGGTGCGGGCCATGCCGGCAGTCACTGTCCGGTTGGCCGCGATCACTCCCCCAAACGCTGACACTGGGTCGCACGCGTGAGCGAGTTCGTGCGCAGAGGCAATTGCGTCGGCAACACCGTCGGGCGCAACCGCAACACCGCAAGGGTTTGCGTGTTTGATAATGGCGACCGCCGGGCGATCGTGATCATAGGCAGCGCGCAAGGCAGCATCGGCGTCGACGTAGTTGTTGTACGACATCTCTTTGCCCTGCAGCAACGTGGCCTGGGCGATACCAGATCCCTCGTTTTCAGTGAACAGTGCGGCGCGTTGATGGCTGTTTTCGCCATAGCGCAACACCGACTCACGGAGCCCAAACATTTCGTAGCCGACGTAGGCTTCTGTGTCGGTGAAAATGCTGTCAACCGAAGCTTCGGCCTCAGCGTCCTCGTTCACAGGAGTGGCGCCCCAGTCGTGGTCTTCTTGGTCAAGGAACCAGTTTGCAACCGCAGCGTCATATTGCGCGGTGTGCACAAAGGCGTCGGTGGCCAAGCTGCGCCGAAGCGCGAGGGTGGTACCACCGGCGCTCACGGCTTCAATCACCTCATCGTAGCGAGCCGGTGACACCACGATTGCAGCATTCGCATGGTTTTTAGCTGTGGCCCGAACCATTGCCGGGCCGCCAATGTCTACGTTCTCAATGACGTCTGCAGCGGGTTTGCCCGCAGCCACCGTGGCTTCAAACGGGTACAGGTTCACCACGACGAGTTCAAACGGCGCAAAGCCGAGTTCGTCGAGTTGGCGACGGTGGTCAGCAAGCCTCAAGTCTGCAAGCAACCCCGAATGCACCGCAGGGTGCAGGGTCTTCACTCGCCCATCGAGCGCTTCAGCAAACCCGGTCACGTCAGACACGTCAGTTACCGGATGACCCGCGTCACGAATGGTCTGAGCCGTTGAGCCGGTAGAGACAATCTCTACACCGTGCGCCACCAGTGAGGCTGCGAGGTGCAACAAGCCGCTCTTGTCACTGACCGAAATGAGTGCGCGCCGCACGGGAACAATATCTCGGTGCTCGTAGAGGCTTGGGTCGTGACTGTGAACTGACATGGCTCCCTTTGTGTGCTGTTGGTTATGAATATTGATGCAGGTCGAGGGCACCGGTTGCGATGTCTCGCACGGTTTCGACAAGCAGTGGTCGTTCGATCTGTTTGATGCGCTCGTGCAGGTCAGCTTCGAGTTCGCCTTCGCGGATCACCACCGACCGTTGCCGAAGCACCGGCCCGGTGTCAACTCCCTCATCGATGATGTGCACGGTGACGCCGGTTTCGGTGGCTCCGGCGGCGAGCGCATCTCTCACCGCGTGAGCGCCCGGGTAGAGGGGCAGAAGTGCGGGGTGGGTGTTGATGAGGTGGGGCGTGAACTCGCGCACCACGGCCGGTGGCAGCACCCGCATGAGCCCTGCACTGACGACGAGACTGGGTTCGTTGTCAGCTGCCAGCGCGCTTCGCACCGTTTCGGCGAGTGCCTGACCCCACGCCTCTCGTGAGGGGAAATCGGAGGGGCGCACCACAAATGCGGGGATGCCTGCCCGTCGGGCATAGTCAAGACCGGGTGCGTCGGTGTCGCTGCAGACGGCGACGATTTTGGCCGGGTAGTCGTGTGCGGCGGCGGCCTCAAGCAACGCTTTGAGGTTGCTGCCCCCGCCAGAGATCAACACCACGACCTTCAGCACTGCACTAGTCTACCGTGACGATGGTGTCGGCGAGTGCCCAGGGCTGGTGCTTGGCGTAGTGTTCGTCTTCTTGCCGAGCCCAGGTCACCCAATGAGTGGCGAGCATGTCTCCGTCTCGATCTATGGCCCGCGCTTTTCTCACAGGTTCGGGGCTGTCGAGCCAAATGCTGGCCACACCCTGGTTGAGGCGGTGACGAGCGGCCCACCGCTTCGCCGCTTGCACGTTCGCCAAGGTCAGCGCCCCACAACCCTCGATGACGAGTGGGAGGTGCGGGTCGATAGTGTCGGTGTGGGTAAAACGATCGAGATGCCAGTCGTAGCGCTGATATGAGCCGCTGCTGAGCGCCGCAGCGACGGCAAGGGACCCCGCAGAGAGACCGCTCCAGCCTGGGTAGAGATCTTCGAGGTGTAGGGTTTGCACGTGACGTGCTTGCCTGATTTCAGCAGTCAGGGTAGTTTTGCCAGCTCCAGACCGGCCGTCGATGAGCAGCACTGAGTACTGCAGGGTTTCGAGCAGCGTCATGAGTTGATGCGCCCCTGATGCATGTTGAGCACACGGTCTGCGATGCTTCGGGCTTCTTCTGGGTCGTGGGTGACAAGAATGGCGGTTGTGCCGGTCTCGCGCAGCAGGGTGGCGAGTTCGCTTGCCAGGTGATCACGCAGGGTGCGGTCGAGCGACGAGAGTGGTTCGTCAAGCAGCAACAGTCTGGGTTGCGGGGCGAGGCTCCTGGCAAGCGCCACGCGTTGACGCTCGCCGCCTGAAAGTTCGGTGACCGAACGGTGCCCGGATCCGGGCAAACCTACCAGATCAAGCAATTCACTCACCCGCTGCTGCCGTTTCAGCTTCGGGATGCGCTGAGCTGCGAGACCGTAGGCGACGTTTTTGGCGACGTTCAGGTGGGCAAACAGTTGACCGTCTTGAAACATCAGCCCAAAACCGCGTTTGTGTGGCGGCACTCTACTGAGGTCTGCCCCCTGCCACACCACCTCACCGTGTTCGAGTGGCTCCAGGCCTGCAATCGCGCGCAGCAGGGTTGATTTGCCACAGCCACTGGGCCCGGTAAGGGCGACAACTTCTCTGTCTGCGAGCTGAAAAGTGACGTCTCGCAGGGCCGGTCCAGCCGAGTTGGGGTAGCGAACGGTGACGCCTCGCACCTCAAGGACGGGTGGTGTGTGTGGCGCGGGGGGCGCGGCGGTCTCGGGGGGTGCGGCGGTCGCATCGATGGGGGTGTCAGGTGTCATAACTCTGCGACCCCCTCCCCTCGCCAGCGTTCAGCAACGAGCATAACGGCAGCGGTCAGCGCGGCAAGTACAACCGCCCCAGCCAAGGCCATGCCATAGTTTTCAGCCCCTGGTCGCCCAATCAGCTGACCGATGAGCACCGGGAGAGTCTGCAGGTCGGGGCGCACAAGAAATGCACTCGCCCCAAATTCACCAAGCGAGGTCGCAAACGCAAACCCCAGGGCAAGCCCGAGAGGCCTCACCAGTATCTTCAGGTCAATGGTGCCGATCACTCGCAGGGGTGCCGCGCCGAGCATAGCCGCCGACTGGCGCTGCCTGGGGTCTATGGCCCGCAACGCTGGAAGCAGGGTGCGAACCACCAGCGGCAACGCAATGAGCGCTTGGGCGATGGGGATCAACACGGCTGAGCTGCGCAGGTCGACATCGAAACCGAGTGGTTGGTTCATGGTGAGCAACAGGCCGAACCCGAGCGTCACCGCCGACACTCCGAGCGGCAGCATAAACACCCCGTCAAACAGTGCGATTCCGCGGGCAAGAGCCGGGCTGCGCGGACGTCTGGAAGCCACCAGCGAAACGAGCAGACCAAGAGTAAGCGCGATCGCAGTTGCCATGACTGCGAACCCGAGCGAGAGCAGCACTGCGTCAACAACGGTGACACTCAGGCGTGAACTGTCAGGCGGGTTCAGTAGATGCTGATAGTTCACGAGGGAAACATTTCCCTGCGCATCGCGAAACGATCTAGCAACCAGCACGACCATGGGCAGCACCTGCAACAGCAGCAGCGTGGCAACAAATACCAAGATCACCGGGGCATGCACCCAACGTGGCCGCACCGGTCGCACCACACCAAACCCCTGATGTGCTGCACGCTCGCGACGATGCCGCAGTCTGGTCGAAATCACGAGCACGAGCGCGACGATCACAAACTGCACCAGCGAAAGCACCGCAGCGGACTGCAGGTCAAGAAACTGCACAGTGAGCCGGTAGATTTCGGTCTCAATGTTTGAAAACGCGCGACCGCCGAGCACCAACACCACCCCAAATGCGGTGGCACAGAACAAGAACACCAACGACGCTGCCGAAGCGATCGCGGGTGCGAGGGTTGGCAGTGTGACCGTGAACAACACGCGGGCGGGCGAGGATCCGAGCATCTGTGCCGCCTGCTCACTTCGCGGGTCGACCTGAGCCCAAAACCCGCCCACTAATCGGGCCACCACGGTCACGTTAAAAAAGGCGAGGGCGAGCACGATCGCCGTGAAACTGCGGTCAAGGCCCAGCCACTCGAGTGGCGATCCGGGCCCAAACAGTGCGACAAACGAGATGCCAACCACCACCGTTGGCAACACAAAGGGCACCGCAGTGATGCCTCTTAACAGGGTTCGGCCGCGAAACTGCAAACGGTAGAGCACGAAAGCCGCAGGCAAGCCAAGCGTGAGCGACAGCAGGGTGCCGGCACTCGCCTGGGCGAGCGTCTGGCGCAACACCCGAAACGTGCGTGAGCTAACGAACACCTCAGTCACCGCCGACACAATGCCGCCTTCGAAGCCCACCGCAACCAGTGACATCACCGGCACAAGAAAAAACGCCAGCAGAAAGGCGATCGGAAAGGCAACCGCCACCCCCCACCCCAGCCGGGCGGGCCAACGGGTGTGTGGGGTGGGCTGTGCGGTGGGCAAGCCAACACGTGGTTGAATTACCACCCGGTTGCTTCACTCCAGGTTTTGAGCCACCCGTCAATGCCTGCGGCGATTTGTGACGGGGTGAGATTGTGGGGGTCTTCTGGAAGCGGTGCAAATTCAGCCCAGTCCGCCGGCAAATAAGCCTCTTCGTCAACTGGGTACATGTACATGGTGTCGGCTATGGTGTCTTGAAAGTCACGCGAGAGCATGTATTCGACCACCGCTGCAGCACCCTCAGGGTTCGCAGCGCCCTCTAAGACTCCCGCATATTCGATCTGGCTTGAACAGGTGTCGAGCAGCGCTTTGGTGGTGCTGGTGTTGCCGTCTTCTGTGACCGTCCAGGCTGGCGAACTGCTGTACGAAAGAACGATCGGGAAGGTGCCGTCCCCACCACCCATGGTGAACTGGCCGTTGTAGGCCTCCGTCCATCCCTGCTCGAGCCGGGGCTCATTTGCTGCGAGCTGTTGCCAGTATTGAGCAAACTCGCTTTCACCAAATTTCGATACCGTTCCGATCAAAAACGAGGCACCCGTGGAACTGCTCGTCGGGTCAAGCAGCACCGTGAGGCCACGATATTGTTCGAGCACGAGGTCTTCATAGCTGTCAGGTTCGGCGATGCCTCGCTCAGCAAACCAGGCTGGGTCGATGTTTAGGCAGGTGGCTCCGAGGTCTATGGGAACCATTGGGAACTCTTGCTGAGCCGAATCGGAGGAGGGCAGCTCAGAAGCCAGCTGCTCGGCACGTTTAGGCATGGGAACTTTAGGAACAAATGGTTCGGTGACCTTGTTTTCGATCAGGCGTGACGCAAAAACATTGTCGATGCCGAAGAACGCGTCGGCGAGTGGTGCACCCTTGGTGAGCACAAGCTGGCTTGAGAGTTCACCACCGTCACCAGCACTGATCACCTGCACGTCGTAGCCCGTGGCTGCACTCGCAGCCGCCGCAAACTCATCACTCGGAAACGAGTCGTGCACGATGAGCACCACGGTGTCCGATGATGAGCTTGCCGACCCCCCGCCTGATGGCGCAGAACAGGCGGTGAGCAGCAGGGCACTCATTGTCAAGACTGAGGCGCCAAGTTGTAACGAACGAGCAGATGCTTTCATGGTGTTCCTTCCTCCGCTGGAATGACCCAGTTCAGGTTAAACGGTCGAAGTTCGCGAACTTCCTCTCAGCCCGCCGCGTGCGGACTCCCGTGGATTTCATGAAAAGTGTAGCATCCAGAAATTTGTCAGTCACGACGGAACATGGAACGGGTAAAGTTCAGCGCGGTGGCACGGGCACTGCGAAGGAAGCGCCCAATGCCCTTCTTGGGCGAGGCGTGAGGTGCGTGTAGAGGTTCGTCGACTTGACCGGTCTCCCACGAATAGGCACGAAGCAACTCATCACCCGTGACTTCGGGTTCGTCAGGCACATGCCTCAGCTCGCCTCCCGACTCGTGTGGTGAGACGTCGCGCGACGCTTGAGAGATCTGATCTGGTTCAGCTTCGGGCGAAATCAGCGGACTCAGCGGAGTGAGTGGCACAGTATCGAATTCGTCGCGTGGGGTGTCGACTTCGCTCTCGTCAGCTGATCTTTTCACCCCCGGCAACAGTGGCACGGCAGGCAGCGCTTCACGAACTCGGTCAATATCTAGCTTTCTCGCAAACGCCCCAAGTGGCATGCCAAACGCCATTTCCAGCGCAACAAGCGCGCCTGTCAGCCAAGGATCAGGGCCAGCCTGCGCAAACCTCCCCGGCCCAATCGAACCACTCGCGAGGGCACTCGCCCCCACCACAAGGAGCCCAATGACCACCGCGGCACTGAGCGTGATCGCAACCACGGTCAGTGGCGTGCCGCGACGTAACACCGGCCTCCCCGCCGATGCGGCGCCAATCGTGGCACCGAGAGCGACCACCAATGCCGGAGCAAGCGCCCCCGCCCACCCCCACGCTTCGGGCAGTGCCCCGAATAACGGCAATGCGGGCAAGGGGCCAAGCAGTGCCTCAAACGGGCTGACCGAGGTGGCTACACCGACTGAGAACCCCGAGCCAGCTAACCACGATAGCCCCCAGATCCAGGCGATCGGGAGCAGCACGAGTTGCATCAGAAAGAGCATGAGTGCGGCTAGCGCATCGAGTTGCAGGCTTTGGCTGAGCGTCACCACGTCGACATAGTTCACGAGCAATGACAGGGAGACACCGAGCGCTGCGAGGCCCATGAGCGCGGCACCCGCGCCAGCAATGAGTCGAAAAGTTTCAGCGGCACGTTCTGCAAAGGAGCCTGCAGCGATGGGCGCAAATCGCTGCACGTGACGCTGCAGCCACCGCACCGAAACCTGCCACCAGGGCTCACCCTCGAGCGCAGCTCGAAGTAATACCGCAGTTGCGACCGCAACGGTGTACACCAAGGCAGGCACAAGGATGCTTGCCCAAGCTGGCCACGATTCTGGTGCAGTAACCCACACCTCCACAAACCAGGCCGCACCGCCAAACCCCAGGGCACCCCCGAGGATCGCCCACGCCCCCGTCACCCCTCGGCTGGCAAATCGCCAGCCTGAACGAAACCCGAGCAGGGTGGTGATGAGCGTCAACCCCAGTGGCGCCATGGTCACGACGAACTGCAGGGGCTCAGCACCGACACCGAGGCTCAACGCTGTTTTCGCGTCGATCGCCACCGATAAGGGAATTAGGTGTGCCAGTTGCCAGAGGGAGCTCACCGTGCCTATGAGGTTCGCGGGATCCGCTGCCAGGTCAAATGTTCGCCACCAAATGAGCAGTGTGGGAATTGCAATGAGCGCAAACACCGCCAGGGCGACGGCCATCGCCTCGATCAGGGCGATCAACGCCGTCAGCACTGCTCTCACGAATTTAGGTTATCTTTTGGGCCAAGCAGAGCTCTGAGGCGCGCAGTGAAGACACTTCAGACCCGGCCGATGACGTGCCGGGTCTGAAGAGCTGTAGCGCAAGGGTCTGAAAATGAGAGACCCACCTCACTTAGAGTGTGGCGAAAATCTCACGCAGCAGACGAGCGGTCTCTGAGGGGGTCTTTCCCACCTGCACCCCGGCAGCCTCAAGAGCTTCTTTCTTGGCCTGCGCAGTGCCGGCAGAGCCCGACACGATTGCGCCGGCGTGACCCATGGTCTTGCCTTCGGGCGCGGTGAACCCTGCAACGTAGCCGACCACAGGCTTGGTGACGTTTGCCTTGATGAAGTCGGCTGCCCGCTCTTCAGCATCGCCGCCGATCTCACCAATCATGACGATGGCTTTCGTTTCGGGGTCTGCTTCAAATGCGGCGAGCGCGTCGATGTGGGTAGTGCCAATAATGGGGTCACCGCCGATGCCGATAGCGGTCGAGAACCCGAGATCACGAAGTTCGTACATCATTTGGTAGGTGAGGGTTCCCGATTTCGACACGAGCCCGATGGGGCCTTTGCCGGTGATGGTGGCTGGCGTAATGCCGGCAAGTGCCTCACCAGGGGTGATGATGCCGGGGCAGTTCGGCCCAATGATGCGGGTGCCACCAACGGTCTTGGCATGAGACCAGAGTTCTGCGGTGTCTTTGACAGGCACACCTTCGGTGATGATCACGAGCAGGTCGATGCCGGCATCGATGGCTTCGATGGCCGCATCTTTGGTAAAGGCTGGTGGCACAAACGCCACTGAGACGTCTGCGCCGGTCGCGGCCATGGCTTCAGAAACGCTTCCGAACACGGGCAGTTCAACGGTTGCACCGTGTGCGTCAACGTGAGAGACCGTGGTGCCAGCTTTGCGCGCGTTCACACCGCCCACGATCTGGGTTCCGGCTGCGAGCATGCGGGCAGTGTGCTTGGTGCCTTCAGCGCCGGTGATGCCCTGCACGATGACCTTGGAATCTTTGTTCAAAAAGATCGACATAGTTTCTTCGTTCCTCTATAAGTTCGGTGAGCGATCAGCGGGCGTTCGCGAGCTCTGCGGCCTTGTCAGCACCCTCATCCATGCTGGCTGCGAGGGTGACAAGTGGGTGATTTGCTTCGGTGAGAATGCGGCGCCCCTCTTCGACGTTGTTGCCGTCGAGACGAACCACGAGAGGCTTGTTGGCTGAGCTGCCAAGCTTGTCGAGCGCCCCGACAATGCCGT
>CAYSQG010000019.1:0-19326 GCA_964433255.1 uncultured Leucobacter sp. | reverse complement strand
GAAACTGATGGGTTCTCGACCTACGCAATTGCTCACGGGCCGAAAGTGGCCAATCCCTTCACCTATGATGCCGGTGTTGATCACGACTACTATCAAGCATGGGCAAGCGGTTTAGCGCTGCTTACGTTGATCGGTGGTGCGTTACTCTGGCGCAAACTGTCAGTGAGCTAGTGGGCGTTTAGCTTCAGCTGATCCTTAGCGAAAACCCGGCCCCCAATTCAGGGAAGCCGGGTTTTTGCGTTCAATCAAGCGAACAGCATGCGAAGATTACGTGACTGACAGGCAAAACGCCCGCCCAGTAAATTACATCACTGGGCGGGCGTTTGTGCGTTTGCAGCGAAGCTAGATTTTCTTGCTGGCGTCTTTCAGTACGCTGCGCAGAATGCCGCCGATCTCAGCGAACTCGGCTGGGCCGATTGTCAGCGGGGGAGCTAGCTGAATGACGGGGTCTCCACGGTCGTCGGCGCGGCAGTAAAGGCCTGCCTCCCACAGTGCTGGGCTGAGGTAGTCGCGCAGCAGACGATCGCTCTCAGCAGCGTTGAAGGTCTCTTTCGTGGCCTTGTCTTTCACCAGCTCAATGCCAAAGAAGTAGCCTTCGCCGCGAACGTCACCAACAATGTCGAGATCCATCAGTTTCTCAAGTTCGGCACGGAACAGCGGGCTGTTTCTGCGAACGTGCCCGTTGAGGTCCTCTTCTTCGAAAATGTTCAGGTTTTCGAGAGCCGCAGCCATCGCCGCAGGGTGCCCGGCGAAGGTGAACCCGTGGTAAAAGGTGTTTTCTGTTGAGTCGAACGGCTCTGACACCTTGTCAGCCACGATCATGGCACCCGCAGGCACGTACCCTGAGGTGAGACCTTTCGCTGAGGTGATGATGTCTGGTTCGTAGCCGAGTGCGGTTGAAGCGAAGAAATCACCGACGCGACCGTAGGCGCAGATGACCTCGTCTGACACGAGCAGCACATCGTATTCGTCACAGATCTCGCGAACTCGCTTGAAATAGCCGGGAGGAGGCGGGAAACAACCACCCGAGTTCTGCACTGGTTCGAGGAACACGGCAGCAACGGTTTCGGGACCTTCGAACAGAATCGCCTCTTCGATGCGGTTTGCAGCCCACTGGCCAAAGGCCTCAAGCTCGGTTGGCGCACCCATTTCCTCAGCACGATAGAAGTTGGTGTTCGGCACGCGGTGACCACCTGGGGTCAGTGGTTCGTAAAACTTCTTCATGTCAGGAATGCCGGTGATCGCCAGCGCACCCTGAGGGGTGCCGTGGTAGGCCACTGCACGAGAGATGACCTTGTGCTTCATAGGCTGGCCTTTGATTTTCCAGTAGTGCTTCGCAAGCTTGAACGCGCTTTCGACCGCTTCGCCACCACCGGTGGTGAAGAACACCTTGTTCATCTGGCCGGGTGCATAGTGGGCGAGGCGCTCTGCCAGCTCTACCGCCGCGGGGTGTGAGTAAGACCAGATCGGCATGAAGTCGAGCTGTTTCATCTGCTTCGCGGCAGCGTTCACGATGCGTTCACGGCCGTGCCCTGCGTTGACTACGAAGAGGCCTGACAGCCCGTCAAAGTAGCTCTTGCCGGCTGAGTCGTAAATGCGGTGGCCCTCGCCACGAACAATGACCGGGATGCCGTCGTTGAGCACCTTGCGGTTTGTGAAGTGTGGCCACAGGTGTTGCTTCGCCTTGGCCTGCAGAGCGGCAGTGTCGACCTCTGCGGCAGGGTCGTACGTTGTGTTCGTGTTACTGACCACGTGCTCTACGGTCGTGTCGGCAGCCTCACGATTTTTGCGGCTTCGCCACAGTGTTTTCTTTGCTTTAACTTCGTGGTCAGTGGTTGACACTGACGCGGTGTGTTGTTTAGACATGGTTATCTAGTTCCCCAGTCGTATTTCTGTTTTTTGAGTTGTAGGTAGACAAAGGTCTCGGTGCTTGAGACCCCTTTGATGCCGCGAATTTTTTGATTCAGCAGCTCGATGAGTGCGTCGTCGTCTTCGCACACGACCTCGGCGAGAATGTCGAATGAGCCCGCACTCAGTAGCACGTAACTCACTTCAGGGATCTCGGCGAGCGCGTCGGCAATAGATCGAGTGTCGCCTGACACGCGAACCCCAATCATTGCTTGTCGGTGAAAACCCAACCGCATTGGGTCGGTCACCGCAACGATTTGCATGACCCCGCCATCAGTGAGTTTCTGCACCCGCTGTCGCACGGCTGCCTCGCTGAGCCCGACGGCTTTACCGATCTCGGCATATGAGCGCCGACCGTCGCGCTGGAGCTGCTCGATGATCGCTTTGGAGATGCCATCGAGCGACATTGGTTGTTGCTTTTTGCTCACGCTTCCGATTTTGACACTGATATGCAAATAATGCAAAGGATTTCGAAGTTTGACTCCAATTTTTCAGAGGTTTTCCGTACTCAAATCGGAAAATTCCTGTACGTTCACGATTCTTTTCGTTAAAAAAGATGCGGAATCCGTCGTATTTAGGGCCCAAAACAACGGATTGATTGTCCATGATTTCATTCTCATAACAGTTTCATGAACAAATTTGGCATTTTTCACCGTGCCTCTTGGCAACTGGTGAAGGAATGTGCCATATTCGAAGCACAGGTTCGATGACGACGCCAATGGTTGATGTCGTCGAAACGTTCGTTCAACGACTTATCAAGGAGTGCATCGTGGCTCGTCCTCTGCCAGAAGATCCCATTGTTCGCGATCTCGTGAAGATGATCAATAGTCAAAAATTCAATCGTCGACAACTCTTCAGGGGCGCAGCTGTGGCGGGTGCGGGTGTTGGCACGCTCGGTCTCGCTTCCTGCGCAACCGGCGGCGGCGACACCATTGTGTGGGGCAACTGGCCCTACTACCTTGACGTTGACGACGCGGGCAGCTATCCAACCCTTGAGGCGTTCATCGAAGAAGCCGGCTTCAACGTCGACTACATCGAAGACATTGACGACAACAACACGTTCTATGGCAAGATCAAAGATCAACTGAAGCTTGACCAGTTCACCGGCTACGACGTCATCACCTTCACCGACTGGATGAATGCGCGACTGCTCAATGACAAGCAGGTGCAGGCATTTGACTATGCAAACATGCCAAACGTGAAAGACAACCTCGTCGATGCGCAGTGGAAGGCGCTCGACGTTGACCCTGATCGCAAGTACACCGTTCCCTGGCAACTGCCCGCCTCTGGTTGGGTGTGGAACACGAAAGAGGTGCCCGGCGGCATCAAGACGCTCGATGACTTCATGAAGCCCGCGCTCAAAGGCAAAGTCGTGGTGCTCAGTGAAATGCGAGACACCATGGGCATGATCCTGGGTGGCCTTGGTATTGATCCGGCCGGTGACTGGGGCGATGCTCAGTGGGATCAAGCGCTCGCTTGGCTTGACGATGCGCTGAAGAGCGGACAGATTACCAATGTGAAGGGCAACAGCTACACCGATGACCTCATTCGCGGTGACGCCTGGGCAGCGATGGCCTGGACCGGTGACGTGATCATGATGAACACCGAAAATGACAACCAGTGGACCCTCGAAATTCCTGAGTCCGGTGGCATGATTGCCGCTGACTCGTTCACCGTGCCAAACGGCACCAGCGCCGAGGCAAAGGCCCGCGTTGAGCAGATGATCGACTACTACTACGACCCGGTCGTCGCCGCACAGGTAGCTGACTACGTGACCTTCATCACTCCTGTGAAAGGTGCGCAAGAGGCCATGAAAGAGATCAACCCTGAGAACGCCGACAACCCACTCATCTTCCCGGATGAGCAAATGTGGAGCCGTCTGAACTCTTTCCGCACACTAACCCCTGAAGAGGACAAGAAGTACTCGACTGAGTTCCAGAATGTGCTGGGCCTCTAACGATGGCAGCGACGAATGATTTCGCTGCAGCAGGAGCCGACCTGCAACTGGTCGGCCTGCAAAAGCGATACCCGGGGTTCGTAGCAGTCGAAAACCTCGATCTGCACATCCCAGCGGGTTCGTTCTTTGCACTCCTGGGCCCCTCGGGGTGTGGCAAAACCACTACTCTGCGCATGATCGCGGGGCTCGAAGAGCCCACTGCTGGCACCATCCTCATTGGCGGCAAAGATGTGACCGACGACAAGCCGCACCAGCGACCAGTCAACACGGTGTTCCAGTCGTACGCTCTGTTTCCTCACATGTCCATTCTTGAGAACGTGGCGTTCGGGTTGCGCCGTCGCAAAATTGGCGATGCCACCCAGAAAGCTCACGAAGCGCTGCAGCTGGTCGAACTCGACCACATCGCAGACCGAAAACCCGCGCAACTCTCGGGTGGCCAGCAGCAACGTGTCGCGCTCGCCAGGGCAATAGTGAACCGGCCTGCCCTCCTGCTGCTCGACGAACCGCTCGGAGCACTTGACCTGAAGTTGCGCCGTCAGATGCAGCACGAGCTCAAACAAATACAGCACGAGGTGGGGTTGACCTTCTTGCACGTGACCCATGACCAAGAAGAGGCCATGACCATGGCGGACACGGTCGCCGTCATGAACAAGGGACGCATCGAACAAATGGGCGCACCCGAGCAGCTCTACGAACTGCCGCGCACCGTGTTTGTGGCGAACTTTCTCGGCAAATCGAACCTATTCACTGTTGACGTCACCGGCACCACTGATCAAGCGATTCACACCGAAATTGCCGGCTCCAACATCACCGTGCCGCGTGCCCGGTCTGAGCGCGACAGCGGCAAGATCACGGTCGGGGTTCGACCTGAAAAAATTAAACTGCATCGCCAGGAGCCAACCGACACTGCCGGGCTCAACCTGCTCGGCCCGGGCCGCATCACCGACGTCTCATTCATCGGTGTCAGCACGGAGTACGCCGTGGAGTTGCCCGGCATTGGGTCGGTGGAGATCTTCTCGCAAAACGTTGAGGCCGGGCCTGCTGCCGGGCTTGGAGAAGAGGTCTGGCTGAGTTGGCACGTCGAGCACACCTTTGGGCTCATCGACGATCAGGGTGATGATTCGGGCATCACTGCCGATTTCACCACTCAGGCCATCGCCACCCAGGCGAGCGTCGAATAGGGGCGGGTCATGGCATTCACCGCATTTTCGGCGAACGCTCAGGTCGTTGAACAGACGCCAAAGCGTCGTGGGCTTGCAGTTTTTTTGCTGCTCTTACCCGGCATCGCCTACATGATGCTGTTCTTTGTCTCTCCGTTCGTGCAGCTCTTTCTGACGTCTTTGCAAGCCCCGGCTGAGAGCGGCGGAATTGGTGATTACGTTGCGGCCGCCCAATTCAGCAACTATTGGGTCGCTCTACAGGAGTACTGGCCGCAACTGTTGCGGTCGTTTATTTACGCGGTAACCGCCACCATTATTGGCCTCATTATCAGCTACCCGCTGGCCTATCTGATCGGCGTCAAGGTTCGCAACCGACCAATGTTGCAGGGCATCTTGCTCATCTTGGTCATTGCTCCGTTCTTCATTAGCTTCCTGCTTCGCACCCTGGCGTGGAAGTCGATTTTGCCCAGTGAATGGATCGGCACAGACTTTTCGGTGATCTTCGGTCTCACCTACAACTTCATTCCGTTCATGGTGTTGCCGATTTTCGCATCACTGCAGGCACTCGATCTGCGCCTGCTCGAAGCCGGCAGCGACCTCTACGCCTCACCCGCCACGGTGTTTCGCAAAGTAACCCTGCCGCTGTCAATGCCGGGTGTCGTTTCAGGCACCCTGCTGAGTTTCATTCCGATGTCGGGAGACTATGTCAACGCCTCCCGTGACTTCTTGGGCAGCACCAGCACGACCATGATCGGTAACGTGATCGAGTCGAACTTCTTGCAAACCCAGAACTACCCCATGGCCGCGTCTCTCTCCATTGTGCTGATGCTGATCATTCTTGTGTTCATCGCCACTTATGTGCGCAGAAGTGGGGCGGAGGATTTGCTGTGAAAAATTTCTCCTTGGGCAAAGCGTTCGTGCCCGTCGTGGCCATCATCACCCTGATTTACTTATTGGTGCCAATTGCCCACGTCATACTCTTCTCCTTCAACGACGCCGGACGCCGAAACATCGCCTGGCGCGGGTTCACACTCGACAGTTGGATGAACCCCTGCGGAGCTCCACAGGTGTGCACCGCGTTCGGTAACAGCATCTTGGTTGGTGTCACGGCCACGGTCGTAGCCACCGTGCTCGGCACCATGATTGCCATCGCGCTGGTTCGCTACCAATTCAAGGGCCGCTCAACGGTCAGCCTTCTGCTCTTCACCCCAATGGCCACCCCAGAAGTGGTGTTGGGTGCAGGCCTAGCGGCGCAGTTCCTGCTCGCAGGCGTTGAAAAGGGAGTGGGCACCATCATCCTCGCCCACATCATGTTCTGCGTGTCATATGTGGTAGTCGCGGTCAAGGCGAGAGTAGCTTCGATCAACCCGGCAATCGAAGAAGCTGGTCGTGACCTCTATGCGTCACCGGGTCAGGTGTTCTGGCGCATCACCCTGCCGATGCTCATGCCCGGCATCATCGGCGCGGCGCTGCTGTCGTTTGCGCTCTCGTTTGATGACTTCATCATCACCAACTTCAACTCCGGAACCGCAAACACGTTCCCGAAGTTCATCTACACCTCAGCGCTGCGTGGCGTGCCGGTCGAAGCGAACGTGCTTGCCTCGATCGTGTTCTTGAGCGCACTGGTGCTCGTGGTGGTGGTGCAGATGATTAACATCAACCGCAAGAAACGGCTCGCCCGGGCCTAGCTGAGCGTTGCGCGCCCCGCAACTCGCCCATCGCCTAGGCGGATAGACTGACTGATCATGCTCGAACTTGATTTATCTGGCCGCATCAGCGCGCTTCGCAGCACCTTCGCCGACATTGCGGCCGTGCTTGACGTTGAAAAACTCGAACGCGAAATCGAAGAACTAGAGATTGAGGCTGGAGCGCCAGGTTTGTGGGACGACCCAGAAGCTGCGCAACAGGTGACCAGTGGGTTGAGTCACCGTAAAGCACGCGTCGCGAAGATGCGCGGTGTTCAATCGCGCATCGACGATCTCGAGGTGCTGGTTGAGCTCGCGCTCGAGATGCAAGATGTCGCTTCTGGCGAAGAGGCGAAAACCGAGCTTGCTGCACTTGAAGCTGTCATCGCCGAGCTTGAGATTCAGACGATGCTCTCTGGCGAGTTCGATGAGCGTTCGGCAGTGGTGACGATTCGTTCGGGCGCCGGTGGCGATGACGCCACCGACTTTGCCGAGATGCTGCTGCGCATGTACTTGCGATGGGCCGAACAACACGGTTACCCCACAAAGGTGCTCGACACGAGTTATTCCGAGGGCGCGGGCATTAAATCGGCCACATTTGAGGTCGACGCACCCTATGCGTTTGGCACGCTCTCCGTCGAGGCAGGCACTCACCGGTTGGCGCGCATCAGCCCATTTGGTTCAGCCGACAAACGCCAAACCAGCTTCGCGGGTGTCGAGGTGATTCCGCTGCTCGAAGAGGCAACGGAGATTGAGGTGCCAGAGTCAGACATTCGGGTCGACGTGTTTCGTTCGAGCGGGCCTGGCGGTCAATCGGTTAACACCACCGACTCGGCGGTGCGCATTACCCACCTTCCGACCGGCATCGTGGTGTCGATGCAAAACGAAAAAAGCCAAATTCAAAACCGCGCAGCTGCCATGCGGGTCCTGCAAACTCGCCTTTTGCTTTTGCAACGCGAAGAAGAGGCGGCAAAGAAAAAGGAGCTCGCCGGCAGCATTACCGCCAGCTGGGGCGATCAAATTCGCAGCTACTTTCTCTACGGTCAACAGCTGGTGAAAGATTTGCGCACCGGCTACGAGAGCACGCAACCCGACGCGGTGTTTAACGGTGACCTTGACGGTTTTATTGCGGCCGGAATTCGCTGGCGTTCACTGAACAAGACCGGCGAATAGTCGGCGCGCCGCCCCAACTCGCAGGCGAGGCGGGCGTAGTGTCATTGCGTCATGATTCTTTTCGAAAACGTGCGCAAAAAATACCGTGGCACGAAACGCCCTGCACTGGACGGTGTGAGTTTCAACATCGATCGGGGCGAATTTGTGTTCATTGTCGGCGCCTCGGGCAGCGGTAAGTCCAGCTGCCTGCGCATGATTCTTCGCGAGGATCAGCCAAGCGATGGCCACATTCACGTGCTTGGCCACGACCTCGGCAAGATCTCAAACCGCAAAGTGCCCTATTTTCGCCGCACACTCGGGGTAGTCTTTCAAGATTTTCGTTTGTTGACCAACAAAACGGTCTATGACAACGTGGCATTCTCGCTGCAGGTCATCGGCAAGTCCCGGGGGTTCATTCAAGAGGCCGTGCCGGATGTGTTGAAGATGGTTGGTCTTGAAGGCAAAGAAAAACGGTTTCCGCACGAACTCTCTGGTGGTGAGCAGCAGCGCGTCGCGATTGCCCGCGCCATCGTCAACAAGCCAGCAATTTTGCTTGCTGACGAACCCACAGGCAACCTGGACCCTGCTACCAGCTTGGGCATCATGCAGCTGCTTCGTGCAATTAACGCGGCAGGCACCACCGTGGTCATGGCCACTCACGAGGCAACATTCGTCGACATTATGCAACAGCGCGTGATCGAGCTGTCACAGGGCGTTGTGGTGCGTGACGAGCGTCGTGGTGGGTACGGTGAAACCGCGGCGATACCGTTGAGCAATCTTTCTGCGGCAGGAGCACAGGTGTTGCGTGCGTCAGAAGATGTGGTTCGCGCAACATTGCAGGGCGATGTGACGCCAGTGGTCGCCCCCGCAGATTCGGAACCTCTGCAACCCGAAGAGGCGGCCTTTGCGGCAGAGGCCGAGCAGAACTCATTCGCTCCTCCTGCAACTCAGCTCCTTACGGAAGCCACCACACCACCTGTTGCGTCATCGACATCACCGGCTCCGGTCGCTCCTCAGGCGCCCCCGGCACGCAGTGACGCACTCGCAGACGACCTTGATCAAACAGTCATTGCGCACCGGGCAACTGCCTCCCCAATCGAACCTGGCAGTTTCGCGGAGGCGCTCGGGCTTGCCCCAGATGATGACCAAACCGATGTGGGGCCGGTGCGATGAGGTTCAGTCTTGTGTTCGGAGAGGTGTGGAATGGACTGCGCCGCAACATCTCTGTCGTCATCTCGGTCATTCTGGTGACCTTTGTGTCGCTTGCCTTCGTCGGCGCCGCAATCTTGATGCAACTGCAGGTCAACCAGATGAAGACGTTCTGGTTTGATCGAGCACAGGTAGCCATCTACCTGTGCACTCAATACGATCAGAGCGCCACGTGTGACGGTACCGATGTGACCGAAGAGCAACTTGGGCTTGTCGAAGATGCGCTTCGCTCAGATGTGCTCGCCCCATACATCGAAGACTACTTTTTTGTGAATCAAGAAGAGGCGTACGAAGAGTTTCAGAAGCAGTTTGCGGGCAACCCAATTCTTGAAATTACTCGGCCTGAACAGCTGAACCAGACCTTCTGGGTGAAGTTGGAAGACCCATCACGCTCGGCCATTCTGCAAGAAACCTTTGCAGGGGTGCCCGGTGTGCAAAGCGTGAGTGATCAGCGCAGTCTGCTTGATCGCATCTTCCTGTTCTTGGGCGTCGCGAGCTACACAGCAATTGGCATCGCTGGTTTGATGCTTGTTGCAGCGATGCTGTTGATCTCCACTACCATTCGACTCTCGGCGTTCTCCCGTCGTCGTGAAATCGGTATCATGCGTTTGGTTGGCGCGTCGAACAGGTTCATTCAGACCCCGTTCATTATCGAGGGCATCATTTCTGCACTGCTCGGATCAATTCTTGCTGGAGTTGCCTCGGTGGCAGTCGTGCAGTTCTTTGTGCAGGGTTTTTTGGTGAAAAATGTTCCGTTTACGAGCTACATCACGGTCGACCAGGCGTTGATCGTGCCTCCGATACTTATTGGGGTGGGCGTGATTTTGAGTGCGATTGCCGCAAAGATTGCCATCAGTCGCTACCTCAGGGTCTAACGGGCGCTGCCGCTAGACTGGCATCATGCCAAAGGAGACGGGTCAGAAACTGGTCGCGTCGAACAAGAAGGCGCGCCACGACTATCACATCCTTGACACTCACGAGGCTGGGATGGTGCTCACCGGCAGCGAAGTGAAATCACTTCGCATGGGGCGTGCGTCTCTGGTCGACGCCTATGTCTTCATCGATAACGGTGAAGCGTGGCTCGATGCTGCATACATTCCCGAATATTTGAACGGTTCGTGGACGAATCACGCGCCCAGGCGCAAGCGCAAACTGTTGTTGCATCGCCACCAAATTGACAAGCTGTTTCAAAAGACTCGCGATGGGGGCATGACTATTGTGCCGCTGCAGTTGTATTTCAAGGATGGCCGGGCCAAAGTCGAGATTGCACTCGCAAAGGGCAAAAAAGAGTACGACAAGCGTCAAACGTTGCGTGAAAAGCAAGACAAACGCGAGGCTGAACGGGCCATTTCAGCGCGAAAACGCTTGGGGGAGTGAACCCGGCACTAGCGATTTACCTCCACTGGGCAGAAAATGAGTGTTGTGAGCAAACCCTGGGCAAGAGTTGCGTGTCACAACTTGTGTTGATGAAAAAACACACATACGATAATCGTGCAATAGTTAAATAACCTGTTCAAATAGTGAACAAAACGAGCGGGCGCACTCGCGCACCGCGCACAACGAAGTGAGGAGACACGGTGCAGTTCCACCACCACGGATACGTTTCACAAGACCCCCGTTTGCTGCCGGCAGAGGGCGTGGGCCTGAACCGATCAGCAGAGCTCCCAGACGAGATGGATGTGCTGATCGTCGGGTCTGGCCCGGCAGGCATCGCCGCACACGCGCAGCTCGCCATGTTCCCTAATGTCTCCACGCGCCTCATTGAGCGTCGTGAGAGCCGACTCGTGCTCGGCCAGGCCGACGGCATCCAGGCCCGCACTGTTGAGACTTTTCAGGCCTTCGGGTTTGCGCCTCAGATTGTGCAAGAGGCCTACCAGATCACCGAAACCGCGTTCTGGAATCCAGACCCCGAGAACCCTGGCCACATTGTGCGTACTGGCTTCACCCCAGACGATTCCAGGGGCATCAGCGAGTTTCCACACATCATCGTGAACCAGGCACGAGTCATTGACTACTTTGCCGAATACGCGCGCCGGGCACCTGCACGGGCCGACGTCGACTACGGCTGGGAATTTGTTGGCCTCAACGTGACCGGCGAGGGTGAGTACCCCGTTGAGGTGACGCTGCGCAAGAGTGTCGGCTACAGCGGTGCAGGCATCAACACTGTTGAGCCCGAAGACGCTGATGCGGGTGAAACTCGCGTGGTTCGCACCAAGTTTGTGATTGGTGCAGACGGCGCTCGTTCCGGCGTTCGCTCAGCCATCGGTGGTTCTTTGCAGGGCGGCCAATCGTTCCACGCGTGGGGCGTTATGGATGTGCTGGCAGTGACCGACTTTCCCGACTACCGCAAAAAGAGCATCATTCACTCAGACGCGGGAAGCATTTTGCACATTCCTCGTGAGGGCAACCACCTTGCCCGCATTTATGTCGACCTCGGTGAGGTGCCCGAAGACGACAACGGAAAGATTCGTCAGACCCCCCTCGAAGACATCATCAAGCAGGCAAACGCCATCCTCAGCCCCTACTCGATTGATGTCAAAGACGTGCCTTGGCACAGCGTCTACGAGGTTGCACACCGTGTGACCGACCGCTTCGACGACAAGGCCACTTCGCCCGATGGCAAAGCCCGCGTGTTCCTCATGGGCGATGCATGCCACACCCACAGCGCAAAAGCCGGTCAGGGAATGAACGTGTCGATGCAAGACGGCTGGAACCTGGCCTGGAAGCTTGGTTACCTGCTCTCAGGCATGGGCACCGAAGAGCTGGTTGAGACCTACAGTGACGAGCGTCAGGTCACCGCACAAGCGCTGATCGATTTCGACCTCGAGTGGTCAACGCTCATGGCCAAGAAACCTGAGGAATTTAACTCACCTCGAGAGGTTGAAGATTTTTACGTCAACACGGCTGAGTTCCCAGCTGGCTTCATGACACAGTACGCCCCCTCGGTGGTCGTGTCAGCCGAAGCCCAACAGGATCTCGCCGCAGGTTTCCCCCTGGGCAAGCGCTTCAAATCAGTGAACACCGTGCGCGTCGCAGACGCAGTAACCGTGCACATTGGTCACCACCACCGCGCGGACGGCCGGTTCCGCATCTACGCGTTTGCAGACAAAGACCACAGCCAGCTCAACGCCTGGGCAGAGTGGATGCTGAACAGCCCTGAGTCGCCGGTGAAGAAATTCACACCCGCCGGCGCAGACATTGACTCGGTGTTGGATGTGAAGGTGGTCTATCCAGAGCAGCACCACGACGTCGCCATCGAGACCGTGCCGAAGCTGTTCCTGCCCGCAAGTGGTCCTTACGGCCTGACTGACTACGAGAAGATCTACGCTGCCATTGAAGAAGAGGATATCTTTGCGCTGCGCGAGATCAACCGTGACGGCGTGATCGTGGTGGTGCGCCCTGATCACTACGTGTCACACATATTGCCCATTTCTGCACGCGGGGAACTGACCGAGTACTTCGCTCAGTTCATGAAGCCTCAGGTATAACCAGCCGATTACTTGGCACACAAAGGTGTGGCCCCCGGGAAGTATCCCGGGGGCCACACCTTTGCATCCGCTTATTTTTGCTTCGCGAAGCGGAATAGTTTCTTGTTCGCAAACTCGAGCATGCCGCCCTTTCCGAGCTCACGACCGTAACCTGACTTTTTCACGCCACCAAATGGTACGTCTGCGCCCTCTAGGCCCGCAGCGCCGATGAACACCATGCCAACGTCAAGCTGGTTCCCGACTCGCTCGGCTCGTTCGTAATCATCGCAATAGACCACAGACCCGAGCCCATATGGGGAAGAGTTCGCGAGTTCGATTGCCTCTTCATCGCTGGAGACGCGGTAGAGCTGGGCTACTGGGCCAAAGAGTTCTTCCGTGTAGACATCCATCGCTGGGGTCACACCGCCAAGAATGGTGGGTGTGTAGACATTGCCCTGGGGTTCGTTATTGCCAACGAGCACTTCTGCACCCTGGTCGATCGCTTTTTGCACCTGACCCTTCAGGGTTGCGGTTGCTGCTTCGGAGGACAGCGGCCCGAAGTCGCCAGCCTCGAGTGACTGGGCGGCAATAGCTGCCTTGAATTTTTCGGCAAACTCGTCGTACACGGTGTCGAGCACCACGATGCGCTTTGATCCGTTGCAGGCCTGTCCAGTGTTCTCCATTCGACCGCCGACGGCGTGACGCACCGCGCGATCGATGTTCTGAGTGTCAAGCACCATGAACACGTCGCTGCCGCCGAGCTCGAGCACGCACTTCTTCAAGTGACGGCCTGCCTGCTCTGCCACGATAGCGCCAGCACGCTCGCTGCCGGTGAGCGAAACCCCCTGCACGCGATCGTCGGCAATGAGGGTCGAGATTTGGTCGTGTGAGGCGAACACGTTCACGTAGGCGCCCTTCGGAAAGCCTGCGTCGTCGAAGATTTGCTGCAGCGCAAGCGCTGATTCGGGGCACTGGTTGGCATGTTTCAAAATTACGGTGTTGCCCAAGATCATGTTGGGCACTGCGAACCGCGCCACCTGATAGTAGGGGTAGTTCCAGGGCATAATGCCAAGGATCACGCCGATGCCCTGAAAACGGAAGAAGGTTTTGAGGCCGTCTTCGACGTCGAGCACCTCGTCGGCGAGCCAGTGCTCAGCGTTTTTGGCGAAGGCTTCGGTGATTGCGCCCGAGAACTCGACCTCACCGATTGCCTGATCGAGTGGTTTGCCCATTTCGCGGTTGATGATTTCGGCGAGTTCTTGCTTGCGCTCTTCGAAGAGTGCCGCGGCTCGCAGAGCGAGTTCCGCTCGTTCGGCGACTGTGGTGTGGCGAGACCATTCGGTGTAGGTGCTGTGGGCTGACGTGAGTGCAGCCTCGATGTCTGCGGCTGTTGCCTCAGGAAATTCTTTGAGAGTTTCTCCGGTGGCGGGGTTGATGACGGCGTATTTGCCCATGTGTGGTCACTCCTTCAGGTGAACGACGAAGACTGCTTCACTGCCAAGTCTGGCACAGACTCCAAAGAAGCTCCAGGGATTCGAAACACACTGAGCAATTTGACAGTTTCAGGGCTTATGCGCGCTCAAAGCGCAAAAATGCTGCGGATTTCGTTGTGATGCCGAGTGTTATGTGCGGGGCTCAGGCAACTCGATGGGCGAGGTGTCTTGCATCGGCACCGCGTCTTTGCCCCGCAGATCAGGCACCCAGCGCACGCTGCCGATCGCCACGATGACGGTGGCAACCAAGAACCCTATCGACACCAGCACGCCACCGAGGGCGCCGACCGCGTCAATTGCGATGCCGGCGATCGCCGACCCAACCGCCACACCGACGAGCTGACCGGTGCCCACCCAGCCGAACGATTCGGCAGTCTCAGAGAATTTCACTGTCGCCGAGACGATGGTGAAGAGTGCGGCGAGCATCGGCGCCACCCCAAACCCGGCAATGAACAGGGCGACGCCTAACCACACGGCATCAAGACTCACCACACACAACGAGGTGCCTCCGAGCACAATCAGGGAACGAAAGACCATTGACCACGGAGTAAGTGGGCGATGGCCTATCAGCAGCCCACCGATAATTGAACTCACTGAAAACACGGCGAGGATCACGCCAGACTGCATGCCACTGTGCCCAAAAGCGGCGACCACCCCAGCTTCGATTGCCGCAAACGAGGCGACAAAGAAAAACCCAAGAGTGAGCGACACCAACACGGTTGGTCGAGTGAGCACGGCCCCGAGGCGACGCTTCGCCTGCGGCAGGTTGGCGTCACCAACCTCAGGACTGAGTAAAAACCAGACCCCACCACCAAACAAAAACGCTGCCGCGACCAGCAACCCCCAGACGGTGCTGATTTGAATGGAAATCACCACTGCTGCGACCGGCCCAAGGATCCAAATGATCTCTTGCGTGGAGGCTTCGAGCGAAAATAGTGCCGACACCTGGTTGCCGGGCACCATGTTTGGGTAGATGGTGCGCACTGCGGGGGTGACGGGGGGTGTGGAGAGCCCAAAAAGAAATGTCAGCACAGCCACTGCGGCGAGGGGGAGCGAAGTCAGTGCAATGACCACCAGCAAAATGGTGCTGATCAGCGTGGTGAACGCGAGCACTTGCCGCATGCCAAAGATGCCCATGTAGCGACTTGCGAGAGGCCCAGAGATTGCCATGCCGACACTGAAAGCCGCCAAAATAACCCCGGCCGAAGTGTAGTTGCCATATACGAGCTCGATGTGAAGCAACAGGATAATCGAGAGCATGCCAAACGGAAATCGTGCCGTCAGCTGGGCGATCAACACGCGCACCACACCTGGTTGTCGCGCAAGATCGCGGTAGATGCCCATCAGAGGAGTCTAGTGTTGGTGCAGCACTTTCTGCAGGCGCTGCAGGGAGACGGGCTCGGTCGTGCGCAGCTGTTGAGCGAACAAACTGACCCTCAGCTCTTCGAGCAGCCACCTGGCACGCACGAGGTGTTCGGGTGCGCCCTCTGACAGGGGCAGCTCACCTCCGGCGTCTGCAAACATGGCGTGTGCGCGGTCGATGTCGTTTTGCCAGGTACGGTCGCGGCCTGCATTGTCGTTCAGTGCCTCCATGCGCACCCGGATCGCCTGCAAATAGACGGGCAAGCGCTCAAGGCGTTCAAGCCCGGTCCGAGACACGAACCCCTCGCCAGTGCCGGCAGCCCACACGAGCGTATCAAGCTGAGCCTTTGCGTCGGTGATTTGGCTGAGCACGTGCAGGCCTGTTGCCGCCTCGATGGCTTTTCGAGCCTGCCGGGCCTCGGCGAGCACCTTCGCGGTGAGTGCGATGCCTTGATAGATGTCATCGACGAGTGCCCTGGCGAAGCGGTTCGCGGTTGCTTCAAAGTCTTCTTGACGAAAGAGCAAGCCGTCGGCCGCGGTGCGGCGTATTTCTCGATCGGCGACGGCGAGTGTGACGTCGGAGATCGCGTCGTCAAGCGAGCGGTATGGCCCGGCTGCGAGCAACAATTTTTCATCATTGGTGAGGTGCGCTCTCACATAGCTTGCAGTGCTTGGCGAGCTCAACATCAACAGGCGACGCACCCCGCGCCTCGTGAGCCTTGCCTGTTCGTCTGCGTCTGCCACCAACCTCAGGTCAACAGACGTGCGGCGGTCGAGCAACGCGGGGTAGGCGCGAACCGTACCGGCCCCGCCCCGCCCCGAGGCAAAGGCCGTGTCAACGTGCCTGGGCAAATCACCAAAATTCCATTCGGTAAGCCCACTTCGTTCGAGGTCACTCTTCGGCATCGCAGCCTGAGCCACCTTCGCCACCCCGCGGGTCGCCTCGGCCCGGTGTGCTCGTTGCAACTGCTCGAGATCTTTGCCCTGGCCGACGGTGCGCCCCCTCGCGTCAACCACCCGAAAACTCGGGGTCAGGTGAGACGGCAGTGCGCTGGTGTCAAAATCGGCCGCGGTGACCTGCACACTCGTTCGGCGGCGAATCTCAGCCGCCAAGAGTTCGGTCAGCGATTCGTCGGCTTCGATGCGTGGCTCGACTGCGGCAAGCAGGGTTCTGGCCCAGTCGCCTGCAGGCACCACGTGTTTGCGAATGCTCTTCGGCAGGGTTCGAATGAGGGCGGTGACGAGATCCTCGCGCAAACCCGGTACCAGTTTCGCAAATTCGGCGTTCTCAAGTCGGGGGAGGAGTGGCAGCGGCACCGTCACGGTCACCCCGTCGTCGGCGGCTCCTGGCTCAAATCGGTATTTCAACCGGAGCTCTTGGTCACCATGTCGCCACACGCGCGGAAATTCGCGTTCGTCAATGTCGGGCTCTTGTTCGGCGTCGAGCAGGTCTTCGCGCCGCATCGTCAACAGTTTGGGATGTGTGCGTTGTTTGCGTTTCCACCAGCCCTCAAAATCGCGCGTGCTCGCGACATGCGCCGGAATTCTCGCATCGTAAAACTCAAACACCGCTTCGTCGTCGGCAATCAGCCCGCGCTGACGGGTGCGTTCCTCAAGCTGTTGCAACTCTCGGCGCAGCTGCCTGTTGGCTCGATCAAATGCCTGAGGCGAATCCCAATCGCCTTCAACCAATGCGTGGCGAATGAATAATTCGCGGGCAAGCGCCTGATCGAATCGCGCAAACTGCACGCGGCGCTTCGCAACCAGCGTGATGCCATAGAGCAACACTCGCTCGTAGGCCACCGCAGCACCCTGCGATTTCTGCCAATGCGGTTCGCTGAGCTGTCGTTTTGCCAGCGGCCCAGCCAGTTCCTCAGCCCACGCGGGGTCAATGATGGCGTTGCCGCGAGCAAACAGGCGACTGGTTTCGACGAGCTCAACACTCATGACCGTTTCAGGCGGTTTTTTTGCTAACACGCTTCCCGGATGCAGCACGAATCTGGTGCCTCGTGCTCCCTGATATTCCTGTGCCGGCTTGCGTCTTGCTGTGGATCCCGGGGCTGAGCGGCCGGTCGGCACCCGGCGATCTTGCAAATCGTCGCGCACCCCAATGTGCGAGAGCAGCCCCGCCAGCATTGATTTGTGAATGGCGTCGGAGAGGTGGCCAGATGTCGGGTCGGCGTGGCCGGGCTCGTCAGTGCTCGCGATCTGCCTGTCAGTGCCGGAAATCTTTCTTGTAGTGCCGGCTATGCGTGAGATCTGTCGGTACAGGTCCATCCACTCGCGCACCCGCAAAAAATTCAGAAATTCAGCCTTGCACAGGCGACGGAACGCGCTCGAAGAGAGTTCACGCTGCTGAGTCTGCACATAGTTCCACAGGTTTAGCAGCGTCATCACATCGCCCAACGGGTCAGCGAATCTGGCGTGTAGCTCGTCAGCCCGTGTGCGCTGATCGACAGGGCGTTCGCGAACGTCTTGCACGGTGAGCCCCGCCACAATCGCCACCACTTCGGGGGTGACCCCGTTCTGCCGAGCAGCCAGCACCATGCGAGCGAATCGAGGCTCAATGGGCAGACGAGAAATTTCGCGACCGACGCGAGTGATCTTGCCGTTTCTCACCGCGCCGAGTTCCTCGAGCAACGTGATCCCGGCGCGAACGTCGCGTTTATCTGGGGGTGTCAGAAACGGAAAGTCGCTCAGATCGCCCAGCCCCAAAGCCAACATCTGCAAGATGACGCTGGCAAGCCCGGTGCGCAAAATTTCGGGTTCGGTGAACTGGGGGCGCGAAGTGAAATCTTCTTCGCTGTATAACCGAATCGCGATGCCAGGGCTGGTGCGCCCAGAACGGCCCGAGCGCTGCAGTGCACTCGCCTGCGAAATGGCTTCGATTGGCAGGCGCTGCACCTTGCTGCGTGAGCTATAACGTGAGATTCGAGCGGTGCCTGCATCGACCACGTAACGAATGCCGGGCACGGTCAGACTGGTCTCGGCCACGTTGGTTGCCAACACAATGCGACGCGCACCGCTCTTCCCTGGCTCGAACACGCGGTGCTGCTCGGCCACCGAAAGTCGACCATAGAGGGGCAAAATTTCAACTGGCGCGGATCGCCCACCCGAACGCGCCCGGCCCTGCAGGGCGTCTGCAGCGTCACGGATCTCAGCTTCACCGCTCAGAAACACCAACACATCACCAGGTGTTTCACGACTCAGCTCGTCAACCGCATCACCGATGGCATCAAACACGTCCCGCTCAGCGGTGCGGGTTCGAACCTCACCGGTTTTTGCATCCGGGTAGTGCACCTCTTCAACGAGTGGTCGGTACCTGACTTCGACCGGGTACGTGCGACCGCTGACCTCGATCACCGGAGCAGGTTCACCGTCTGGCCCCGCGAAATGCTTCGCAAACGACTCTGGGTCGATCGTCGCAGAGGTGATGATGACCTTCAAGTCGGGGCGCCGAGGTAGAAGCGTTTTCAGGTACCCGAGCAAGAAGTCGATGTTCAGGCTGCGCTCGTGGGCCTCGTCGATGATGATGGTGTCGTAGGCCTTGAGATCGCGATCCCGGTGAATAGCGTTGAGCAAGATGCCGTCGGTCATGAGGCGAATCTTTGTAGCCTGGCTCACTTTGTCGGTGAAACGAACCTGGTACCCAACCAGGTCGCCCAGTTCGCTGCCTAACTCTTCGGAGATGCGTTCCGCAATAGTTCTCGCAGCCAATCGCCGCGGTTGGGTGTGGGCGATGCGTTCGCGCCCCAGCGCAAGACAAATTTTAGGCAGCTGGGTGGTTTTTCCCGACCCCGTTTCGCCAGCCACGATCACGACCTGGTGGTTCGTGATGGCGCGCTCGATCTCGCCACGCATTTGAGATACGGGCAGGTCGGCGGGCAGCTCGATGCGGGGGGCGGTGTGCATTGCTGTTCATTATCTCAGCAC
>CAYSQG010000018.1:0-23606 GCA_964433255.1 uncultured Leucobacter sp. | reverse complement strand
GGATCGAGGATCACCATGAGTTCGTACGGATGCATTACTGACCCACCTCCTTCGGACTACACGGCCACAGGATTTCTGTAGCAGGAGGGTGTTTATGCATGTGCCCCGGCTCGCTCAGATTGAGGTTGCCCGGGCAACCTTCACATCATACCAGCGTCAACAGGTAATTGCATAAAGTGTTCGTGCACTCCGACGGGGTGACGTTGACCACCGACGTGCACAATGGTGTGGCCCTCGGGGCCAGCCTCAACCCTCAACTGGGTGTTGTAGCAGCGCAGTGCGGCGAGTTTGCGTTCGAGCCAGTCGGTGACGTCATGGTCTTCACAGAAGCCCGGATCGGGACCCCCCGTGACGGGTGCAACCGCCTCTGGCGACACAATCTGCCAGAACGGCAACTCAAGCGAGGCCGCAACAGCCCTGGCGGCACGGTGCGCAAAGACGTGATCCGGGTGGCCATAGCCGCCGCCGTCATCGTAACTGACGATTGCCTGCGCCCCTGAGAGGTAGGCGCCGGCAAGCAGGTCGTTCAGTGGTTCGATCGCCGGCACTTTGGTGAGCGCGTCGTTGCTGACTTCAGCTGCTGCCGTTGCGCGGCCATCGGGCCCCCAACTCATGCCCGAGTCTTCGTAGATCGTGGCTGGTAGCCCCTCTGCTCGTGCAGGCTCAACCCCGAGAAACGCGTGACGTTCAAGCCCAAGCATGTGGAGAGCGTTTTTGAGTTCGTTTTGTCTGACCACCGCAAGACCGTGCGTCTTGGTCAGAGCTTGCATCGGGCCCGGCATGACCTCGCCCTGCTCGCCCCGGGTCAGCGTGATCAGCAGGGGTTCGCGGCCGGCTTCAGCCAGCGCCGCAAGAGTGCCCCCGGTAGTAATGCTCTCGTCGTCAGGGTGTGCGTGTACAAACAGCACTCGGGATCGCCCCCCAAACCAGTCACTGATCGGCGTCACTGCTGTGCCTCAAACCAGGTTTTCAGGCGTTCGGTCACAGCCGCTTCGCCGATAGTGCCCTCATCGAGACGGACTTCGAGCAAGTACTTGTAGGCGCGACCCACGACCGGGCCTGGCCCAATCTGCAGAATGCGCATAATTGCTTCACCGTCGAGCTCGGGGCGAACCGCCGCGAGTTGTTCAGCTTCTGAGAGTTCGGCGATGCGCTGCTCAATGTCGTCATAGGCGTGGGCGAGCCGATCCGCCTTGCGCCTGTTGCGGGTAGTAACGTCGGCCCGGGTGAGCATGTGCAGGCGTTGCAGCTCATCCCCTGCGTCACGCACGTAACGACGCACGGCCGAGTCGCTCCAGGGTTGATCGCTGTAGCCAAAGAAGCGCAGGTGTAGCTCGATCAGTTTGGCCACTCGTTTTACCGTGTCGTTGTCAAAGCGCAACTCACGCAAGCGTTTTTTGGCAAGCTTGGCACCGACAACGTCGTGGTGATGAAATGTCACGCCGCCGCGTTCAAAGCGGCGGGTTGCCGGTTTGCCGATGTCGTGCAGCAGTGCGGCCAGACGCAAGACCAGGTCGGGAGAGGGTTCGTGCTGGCGAGCACCTTCGAGTTCGATGACTTGTTGCAAGACGATGAGACTGTGCTCGTAGACATCTTTGTGTCTGCCGTGATCGTCTTGCGTGTCGAGCAGCTCAGTGAGCTCGGGCAGAAAACGCTCTGCCAGCCTGGTGTCAACGAGCAGTCGCACCCCGGGCACCGGGTTGTCGGTTTCGAGCAGCTTCACCAGCTCATCACGCACCCGCTCAGCCGAAATAATGTCGAGGCGGTCGGCATATTCGGCCATTGCGAGCTTGACCCGAGCGGCCACTTCAAACCCCAGCTGAGCACTAAATCGTGCGGCCCGCAACATGCGCAACGGGTCGTCTGTGAAAGATATTTCGGGTTCCGTGGGGGTGTCTATTCGGCCCGCTAAGAGGTCTTCAACCCCGGCAGACACGTCAACGAGTTGAAGTTTGGGAAGCAATAACGCGAGGGCGTTGATGGTGAAATCGCGACGCACCAGGTCTGCTTCGATCGTGTCACCGAATTGCACGCTTGGTTTTCGAGAATCGCTCTGGTAACTATCGGCCCGATACGTGGTGATTTCGACTGACTCGCCGTGCACTCGAGCGGCGATTGTGCCGAAGTCTCGCCCCACGTCCCAAATGCTCTCAGTCAATTGCTCAAGGATCGCACGTGTCTCATCTGGCCTTGCCGAGGTTGTGAAATCGAGGTCTTTGACCGATCTGCCCAACAGTGCGTCGCGCACCGGCCCGCCAACGAGCGCGAATTCGTGACCGGCAGCCTCGAACGCTTGGGCGAGTGTGGCGACTGGTTTTGACTCTGCGATGGCACGCAGCGCATCCATGGACTCGGCGATTGGGCGCATTGTTCCAGGGTAATGGGTGGCCGGGGTTCTACACTGGCTATATGTTTCGCGCGCCTCTTGCACCCGCTTGGCGCGCTCGAATGGTGTGGATGTTCGTGGTTGCGACCGCGGTGTCGGTTGTTTCAAGCGCTTCCATCGTGAGCGTTGCCTCGGTGGCAGTTGGTGACGAAACACCCGAAGTGTTAACCGAATTTGTGATCGCTCCCCAGACGGCGGTGGTCGGCCAACCCGACGAACAGGTTCGATTTGATGTGTTGCTCAATAATCTCAGTGATGTGACAGTGAATGCGGGCTTAGTGACGCTGTGGATGAGCAGTTCCCGAGTCGAAGATCGTGCTGAGCTTGAGACAACCGTCTTCGACCCCGACGCCCTCAGTGTTGCCCAACTGTTAGGAACAATAGCGACGGATGAGATAGAGGCCGGCAAACAGCAACGCCTCACGTTCATCGCAGAACCGGGCGAAAAGACTCTTCAGTTGAATCGTGAACCCGGGGTGTACGTGGTGCATGCAAAGTTTGCGCCCCAGCAGCAAACGGCACACACAACGTTCGCCCCTGTGGTGTGGGGTGAGATCACCGCTGCACCGGTGCCCCTGACCTACGTGGTGCCACTGGTGCTACCAGACACCATTGATGGGGTTCCGAACCGGGCCGAACTCGATGTGCTGGCTCCGAAGCTGCTCGAGTTGTTGACCGAGGCTGAAGAAAATTTTGCAACATTGGCCGTAGACCCTCGCATCGTCACCGGCATCAGGGCGCTTGGCGCCGATGCAACCAGCTCAGCCACCGAATTGCTCGATCGGCTTGAACGAACACCAAGCCCACACTTCATGTTGCAGTTTGCAGATGCCGACCCCGCGGCGCAAGCGGCCCTTGGCTTCGATCGTTTACTGCAACCCCTTGGGTTCTCTTATCTCACCGACCCGGTCGACTCTGAACGGCCCGCAGACAAAGATGCACCCGATGGCACCTCCGAGAACCCAAGCGCCACACCCCAACCGACTAGTGAAAATGCTTCGAACGCGTTGCTTGACGATGAGGGTCAGGCGACTGTGCAGCGGCTCACCACCCTCACCTCAGCCTCCGTGGCAGCCTGGCCTGCACCCGGAACCGCCAACGAGGCTACACTGTCGCTGCTCAAACAAAGTGGCATCTCATCTATCGTGTTAGATTCCACCAACGTCAATGCTCTTGCCAGCAGGGCAACGCTGCCAGATTTTCAAGTGTTGGTGAGCGATGCTCCACTCGGTCACGCTGCGCGCGACGCTCTTGGTGGGCAAACGATTGTCAATCGTCGTGCCGCTCAGGCCATGCTTGCCGGCCTCACCGCCCTCGATGCGCAGGAGGGTGTTCGCGGGGTGATCCTGGCGCTTGATCGCGGGGCTGTCGCAAACGTTGCCAACCCGAGGCAAGTGTTCACCACCCTCAATCAGTGGCCCTGGATCCAGCCCGTCCCTGAGGGTGCCCAGCCCGAAGGCAACGCCACCTTCGTGCCTCAGGCCACCGACCAAGAGCGACTGGACGTGCTCACTGAAGCCAACTTACGATCTTCAGACATTGACGAACTGGCGCCCCTGCTCACGAGCCCGAGCTATTTGACCGAATATCAGCGAGTGCGCCTGATGCACGCGTTTGCCACTGGGTTCACCTCACCCACAGTAGACACTGAGCTGGCGTTCGACCAGATGCAACAGCGTGACGAAAAGCTGTTGCGAGGGGTGAGCCCGGTGCTCACTAAACGGGTGAACTTGGTTGGTGCCTCATCAGAAGTGCCGGTCACCCTGCGCAACTGGTTGCCATTTGAAGCCTCAGTGCAGGTGCGCGCCTCACCTGTGTCGGCCACCATCGTGGTCACCAAACGCACATTCAACACCACCGTGGTTTCGGGTGGAACACAGCAGCTCCTCGTGCCCGTGAAGAGTCGGGTGTCCAATGGCGATTCTGGGGTATTGATCGAGGTGAGAGACATCGACGGAACCACCACTTTTGCGAGCGATGTGTTGCCGATCACCCTGCGCACCAACATTGAAACCCTGCTGCTGATTACCCTCGGCGGTGCTGCTGCGCTGCTGCTCGCTGCAGGCACCTGGCGCTCGGTCAAACGTGTCAGAACAGGCAAGCTTTCCCAGCCTGCTGGAATAGCAGAGCAATAAGATTGGTTGAAGAAGGTGCGGCTCGTTTAGTTTCGACAATCGGTTGCACACAGTAGTTTGCGAGGAGCAACATGAATCAGATCATCATCATTGGCTCAGGGCCTGCAGCTTTCACCGCAGGCATCTATGCCGGCCGGGCCGGGTTTGAGCCGTTGCTGTTCGCCAGCTCAGTTGAGCCTGGCGGTGAACTGATGAACACCACCGAAGTCGAAAATTTTCCCGGGTTTCCCGAGGGAATACAGGGCCCAGACCTGATGCAAAAGATTCAGGATCAGGCTGAAAAGTTTGGCACCCAGGTGAAATATGAAGATGTCAGCGAACTTGACCTGTCTGGTGACATCAAAAAGGTCACCACGAGCGACGGAACCGTTCATGAGGCCCGCGCCGTGATCTTTGCCACTGGTTCTGCCTACCGCAAACTCGGGCTGCCCGAAGAAGACCGCCTCTCTGGCCACGGTGTGTCATGGTGTGCCACCTGTGACGGGTTCTTCTTCAAAGAGAAAACCATTGCGGTGGTTGGCGGTGGGGATTCGGCTATGGAAGAAGCTACGTTCCTCACGCGTTTCGCCTCAAAGGTCTATGTCATTCACCGCCGTGACTCACTGAAGGCCTCAAAAATCATGCAACAGCGTGCATTCGACAACGAAAAGATCGAGTTTATTTGGAACTCTGAGGTGTCGAGCATTCACGGTGATGCTGAGGTGACCGGTCTCTCGCTTCGTGACACTGTTACGGGCGAAGAGCGCGAGTTGCCCATTGAGGGTCTGTTCATTGCGGTCGGCAATGATCCGCGAACCCATCTTGTGCACGGCAAACTCGACCTCACTGCCGAAGGGGTCATTGCGGTGCAGGGCCGCAGCTCAAAAACCTCTGTTCCTGGCGTCTTTGCTGCGGGTGACGTGACCGACCCAACCTACCGGCAAGCTATCACCGCCGCGGCATCGGGCACCATTGCTGCGCTTGACGCCGAACACTACCTTGCTTCATTAGACGACAAATAATTCAGGAGATCATCATGGCCGAAGCAATCAACGTTGGTGAGCAGACCTTTGACAAGGTAGTGCTGCAGAGCACCGTTCCGGTGCTGGTCGACTTTTGGGCCGCATGGTGTGGCCCGTGCCGCATGGTTGCGCCAGTGCTTGACGAGATAGCCAACGAACACGAGGGCAACATCATCATCGCAAAAGTGAACGTCGACCAAGAGCCTGAACTCGCCGCACGCTACCGCATCACTTCCATCCCGGCCATGAAGGTGTTCAAGAACGGCGAAGAGGTTCGAGAGCTCATTGGTGCGATGCCAAAGCAGATGATTGAAAAAGAGCTCGAGGGCATTCTTTAACCTTCACGCGCACGGCTGGTGGCATGGCTGGTTGAGCTCTGGAGTGTGTCGGTCACGCAATTTTTTTGGTGTGACGCGACCAGAGTGACGCTAACATGAGCCCGGCAAGAATATCCCAGATGCCCCACCACGCGGCAACGAGCGCTGCCCCACCGAGACCGTCAAAAAAGGTGAGCACCACGCCAAGTGCGAGCACGGAATTGCGCACACCGACCTCATAGGTGAAGGCTTTTCGTTCGGGGGTGCCGAGTCGAATGAACACTGCGGTGCCATACCCGATCGCAAACGCAATGGTGTCGTGCACAATCACCACAATCAGCACCACTGCGGCGTAGGCAATAAGTTGCTGCCAATTCATGGCAATTAACACTACGACAAAGCCGAGCAGGGTCAGCAAACCCGCCGCTCGAACGAACATCTTTACCTTCTGAGCGAACTGAGTCCAACGCATGCGAACCAAAAACCCGAGCACAAAGGGCACCCCGATGATGACCATCACCTCAAGCAGCATGCGCCAAGGGTTCACTGTGAAATCACTCAAGAGTTTGCTCGCAGTTGGGTGCAGTGAAGCCCAGAACGGGATGAGCAACGGCATGAGCAGAATATAGATCGGCACACTGATCGCCGTCATCACGACCGAAAGTGCCACGTTGCCACCGGCTCGGTGGGTCAGCACCTGCGACACGTTGCCCGGTGGCGATGCTGCCACCACAATCATGCCCAGGGCCATTGAAGCTGAAACGGGCAGCACCAAGGTCAGCACAAACGTCACCGCGGGCAAGAGCACAATTTGTGCGACCACCGCGAACAGAAACAGACGGGGTTGTCGGGCAACCACACGGAAGTCAGCCGGTGTTGTGTCAAGCGCGATGCCGAACATAATGAGCGCCAAAACGATTGACAACACGAGTGTCGAAACGGGGGAGAAGTCAAGAACAACGGAGTCAATGCCCTCTTGCATTGCTGCTTGACTGTTCGTCACCGCTCACCCCCTTTGGTAGTTTTTTGGTTTTCGTAATTGTACTTGCGCTGAGAACCCGAAGTTATCGTGTGATCGTGGTGAATGAAAGGTAAAATTACCTGTCTGAAGGTTGCAGGCAGCATTTTTGCACGCGCACCTGTCATGGTCGCAACTTTCGGCACGCGCGAATGAAGGTGGGCCGAAGACTCGTTTGTTTAGTTGAATCCCTCGTCACCGAGTTCGTTCAAAATGCGTTTCAGATCGGCCACAGTTGCGAAATCAATCGTGAGTTGGCCTTTTTTCGCGCCAATTTTGATGTGCACTTTCGTGTCAAAGCGATCGCCCAGTCGTTCGGCTATATCGTTCAGCTGTGCTTGCACCCCGCCTGCACGCGGCTTGTTCTTCGTTTTCGGGTGTGGCATAGCTCCTGCAGCCGCTTCTGCCGCGCGAACCGAGAGTCCCTCATTCACAATTTTGTCTGCCAGTCGCTGCATCGCTTCGACATCACCATCAAGCGCAAGGATGGCTCTTGCGTGCCCTGCGGTTAACACGCCCGCAGCGACTCGTGCTTGCACCGCTTCGGGCAAGCTCAAGAGACGAATAGTGTTGGAAATCTGTGGTCGTGAACGACCAATGCGTTGCGCGAGTTCTTGTTGAGTGATGCCAAAGTCAGCCAACAACTGCTGGTAGGCAGAAGCTTCTTCCAGTGGGTTGAGTTGCGCGCGGTGGAGGTTTTCGAGCAGTGCGTCTCTGAGCATGTGCTCGTCGGCAACCCCGCGAATGATTGCAGGAATGTCCTCGAGGCCGGCTCTGCCTGATGCTCGGAATCGGCGCTCACCCATTATGAGCTCGAAACGTGGTTGCCCTGCTGGCGGTACTGGCTGAATTTCACGAACCACGATCGGCTGAAAGACCCCAAACTCACGAATTGAGTGTGTCAGCTCTTCGAGAGCCTGCTCGTCGAATTCGCTTCGGGGTTGCACACGGTTGGGCACTATGTCATCGAGCCGCAAGCGAACAAGGGTGGCCCCGGGTACCTCTTTCAACGCTGATTGGGTTGTGTGATCTGGGCTGGGAGTGCTGGGAGTGCTGGCGGAGTTGCTGGCATTCTGTGCCGATGTCGATTCGGGTTGGCCGGTGCCGCCGGCAGGAAAAAAGACGTCAATCGGACGCTCTCCCTCAGCGGCTTGCGGAATCAGGGCGCCAATGCCTCGGCCGAGACCACTGCGTTTCTTCGATGTCATTGCTCGGCCCCTTTGTTTGTGTGCTCATTTCGCGCAGCAAGCTCGGCAGCTGCTTCGAGGTAGGCGAGTGCGCCAATGGATGCAGCGTCGTAGGCGTGCACTGTTTGCCCGTAACTTGGCGCCTCCGACACGCGAACTGACCTGGGAATGACAGAGCGCAGTGTTTCGTTCGGAAAATGTTGTCGAACTTCTTCGGCAACCTCGTGTGCAAGATTCGTGCGGGAGTCAAACATGGTCAACATGATGGTCGACACGGTGAGCTCAGGATTGAGGTGTTTCTGAATCAGCTGAATGTTGCCAAGAAGCTGGCTCAACCCTTCGAGAGCATAATATTCACACTGAATTGGGATCAACACTTCTCTTGCCGCCACAAACGCATTCACTGTGAGAAGACCGAGAGAGGGAGGGCAGTCAATAAACACGTAGTGAAACTGAATCTCTGATTCACGCAGAAATTTGTCGAGCTCGGTTTTGAGTCGTTGTTCTCGTGCCACCAATGACACCAGTTCGATCTCGGCACCAGCCAAGTGAATGGTTGAGGGCACGCAAAAGAGGCGCTCGTGGTCTGTGCTTTGTTGCACCGCTTCAGCCATTTCGTGGTCGCCGAGCAGCACCTCATAGATGCTCAGCACCTCGGGTCGGTGTGCGACGCCGAGTGCGGTTGATGCATTGCCCTGAGGGTCGAGATCAACGACCAGCACGTTGGCACCCCGTCGAGCCAACGCAGAGGCGAGGTTCACTGTCGTCGTGGTTTTACCCACACCACCTTTTTGGTTAGAAACCGTGATGATGCGGGTGTGCGAAGGGAGCGGTGACGTTGTCTGTTCGAGTGAACGCCGGCGTCGCGCCTTGTCGGCAATGTGGTTTGCCACAATTGCGTTGTCGTTCACGGTCGTTGCTTTCTCGAGTGTGCTGGTGGAACCCATTCATCTTATCTGGGAGTCTGGGAGCCGTGTCGGTCAGTGGGCTCGCATATGCTCAAACGGTGATCGATGGTGCAGTGGTCGAGCACTTAGGTGACGGTGGGAGCCGGTTATCGCACTCGCGCGCGCAACACCCTCGTGGTTTCAGTGAGCTGACCTTTTCCGAGTTCCTTAACCGACACATCATGCACACGATACTTGCGCAGGGTCTTCTCGGCGGCGTCAATTTCATCTTGCACTGACGCACCTTTGAGAAACAACAATTCTCCGCCATCGCTCACAAGCGGGGCAGCCAAAGGCACGAGTTTCTTCAGTGCGGTCACGGCACGGGCCGTCACCTGATCGACCTCAAACGCACCATGAAATTCTTCGGCGCGGCCTCGCTTGACCTCGACATTGCCAAGCTCAAGGCGTTCGGCTTGCTCGGTGAGCCACGCGCAGCGCCGTTCCATCGGTTCGATCAACACAAAATTTGCGTCTGTTCGCACAATTGCGAGCACGAGGCCCGGCATTCCCCCTCCAGTGCCAATATCTGCAACTCTGGCGTGTTCGCCGATCAAAGGTGCAAGGATCGCACTGTTGAGCACGTGCCTGGTCCAAATTCTTGCCGGTTCCAGCGGGCCAATGAGCCCGAGGGGCTCACCTCGTTCGGCGAGATCCCTGGTAAAAAGCCTAAGCGCGTCAATGCGATCGCCCGCTATTTGGGCAGCGGCCGCCGGTTCGGCTTCGATCATGGTTTCACGTGAAACAATTACTGGAGGGTGATGACGAGGCGACGATCTTTACCCTCGCCTCGGGATTCACTGTGATGACCTGATTCACTCACAATGTCGTGAACCAACTTGCGCTCATAAGATGACATTGGTTCGAGTTCGACCTCAGCACGACCGGCAACAAGTTGTGCGATTGCCGCATCAACCATCGAGCGCAACTCTTTCGCACGAGTGTCACGGGAGCCACCAATGTCAAGAATGAGGCGCGAAAACCGACCCGTCTTGTTTTGCACAGCGATGCGCGTGAGATCTTGCAGAGCCTGCACGGTGTCAGGCATGGCGAGGCGATCGAGGTCTTCGCCGCCACCCGTAACCGACAGGTATGCGCGGTTGCTTCTTACTGCAATATCGAGGTCACCATCGAGATCGGCGAGATCGAGCAGACCCTCAATGTAGTCAGCTGCAAGGTCACCCTCGGCTTCAAGTTCGTCTTGAGAAGCTGTCGGTTCAATTTCAGATTGTTGTTCTTCAGTCATGCTGCACCATTACTTTTTCTTTTTCTTAGCACGGTTCTTGCCGACCGGCTGCTGTCGTTGTCCTTGTGAAGCCCCAGTGCCTTCAATGCGATCAACTTCTGCACTCTCGTCTTCGCTCAGTTTGCCCTTCGCTTTGAGTCGTGCCTGGCGTGCCCGCCAAGCGTCGCTACCTGGAGTTGGCATGTTTTGAATCACGATGAACTGCTGACCCATGGTCCAGAGGTTCGATGTAAACCAGTAAATATTGAGTGCAAGCGGAAACGCCACACCTGAGAACAAGAAGGCGAAAGGAATGATGTACAGCATGATTTTTTGCTGACGGTACATCGGTGAGCTCTTGGTCTCATCACTCACGTTCTTTGACATGATTTGCAGCTGTGTGAAGAACTGCGAGGCGATCATGAGCACCACAATGATGGCGAGCAAAATCACCACTTGCCACTGACCTGATTCCCACCCCTCAATAAAGGTCATTTTGAGTGGGGCCCCAAACACCGTCGCCGCGTTGAAGCTGTTCGTAAGCTCTTCATCCATGAAAGCCACACCTGTTTTGCCTTCAGATGCGCCACGCAACACGATAAAGAGCGAGAAGAAGATTGGCATCTGCACCAAAATCGGCAAACACGAGGCAAACGGGTTCGTTCCGTGTTTCTTGTAGAGAGCCATGGTTTCGCGACTCATGGCTTCACGAGAGAACTGATCGTTCTTACCCTTGTATTTGCTTTGAATTTTCTTCATCTCGGGGGCAAGTTCCATCATGCGCCGCTGAGATTTAATTTGACGCAGGGTCACCGGAATGAGTGCAGACCGAACCACCACCACCAAACCAATAATTGACAATACCCAGGTCGTGCCTGCGTCAGAGTTCATGCCCAACCAGGTAAAGAACTCGTGCCAGAGCATCAGCACGAGCTCGACTAGCCAGCGCAGTGGCCACAACAGTGTTTCAAAAAATTCCACCGTGATCAGGCCTTTCGTGTGGTTGGGCGAACAAATCCGCTGGGGTGAATGGTAAATATTTGAGGTGTTCGTTCTGGCGGGTCATCGATTCCCCCCGCCGAAAACGGATTGCATCGCAAGAGTCGCCATATGGTGAGCACCAAGCCAAGCACAAACCCTTGACGTTGGTACGCCTCCAAAGAATACCTTGAGCAACTCGGATAGTACCTGCATACCTGACCGTAGAGGGGAGATATGACCTTTCGATACATAAGCATAAAAGCTATTGCCAGGTTTCGGGGAATCAACCACATTTCTTGCATGAACCTCGGTGCTCTGCTTCCGACGGGCTGATTCACGACCTTGCTTCCAGTATTGCGGCTTGCACCCGGTCAAGCGAGCGGTTCAACTCTTTTTCCAGTTGTGTGAACGTGGCCTGAGTGGCTGCAGGGATGAGGCGAAATACCACATCAGCTCCCCCGAATCCCGCACGAAGGCGGGCATCGATAATGGCCTGACACCTTCTGCGAACTCGATTGCGTGTGACTGCGTTTCCAATGGCCTTTGAGACAATGAACCCAAATCTTGCCGGTTGATCGACTGCGTCGCGTTGAGTGATGACATGCAAAACCGCGTGGGTTATGCAATATGCACCTCCCACGCGGATGCCGGATCGAACGATGTTGCGAAAATCATCGCCCCGTGTCACTCGGTGCCGTTTAGCTGGCACGGTCGAAGCGAGAGTTCTTACGCGGTGAGCTTTGAGCGACCCTTGCCGCGACGTGCGGCAACGATGGCGCGGCCGGCGCGTGTGCGCATGCGTGCACGAAAACCGTGCACCTTGGCGCGGCGGCGGTTGTTTGGCTGAAAAGTACGCTTGCTCATGAGAAACTCCGTGTGTGTTGGTGTCCGAACGGCACCAGTAAGACGATCTGCAGAGCGGGCGTTAGCTGCACCCACTCGTCACAAGTTAACAATTCTATGCTGAAGTTGCCAATCAGTCAAAGTACCCCCGGCAAGCAGGGCGAATGGTGTTACAGGGTGCTCGCTTGTTATGACATTGATTTCGGCGTGTCATAATTTTGACTTGCCTGTGGACAAATCTGTGACTAACGTTGGCGATGCCCCGGAAATGCTCTTATTTTTTTGCTGTGTATACATAAATTACTCGGCATGCTGTGCATGAATTTGTGTGTTTTCCTGTGCAGAACCAACTCACTTCAAACCGATGGATGTACCCGTGACTGAAGAACTTGTTACCCGAGTGTGGGGCCACATTACCCACACCGTGATGGGTGATCCGGGTGTCGGCCCAACAGTTGGTGCTCAGTTGGCCCTCGCCGTTCCCCGGGGCATCAGTGGTGGAGTGCTCTATCTTGCTGTGCAGCACGATTTCACCGCGAAATTGCTCGAGAACAAACTGAGATCCTCGATTATGACCGCGGTTTCGACTATTCCTGACGCAGAGGGCATTCAAAACTTCGTGGTCGTTGTCGATCCGGATGCTCAGCCTGCTATTGACCCCGAACCTGAGCTCCCTGGGCCAGTCGAACAGACCCCTGAAAATTCCACTCCTGAGATTGATCATCAGGAGTTCAATCGACCTGTCGATGCACCAATTGCAAAACACGGATCCTCGGGGCCCCTTGAAAGCCGTCTGAACCCGAAGTATGGCTTCGATTCGTTTGTCATCGGGCAATCGAATCGACTTGCTCACGCTGCAGCGGTCGCAGTCGGTGAAGCACCTGGCAGGGCCTATAACCCATTGTTTATTTACGGTGAATCAGGGCTTGGTAAAACGCACCTGTTGCACGCTATTGGTCACTATGCTCGCGAACTGTACCCGGGCATTCGGGTTCGCTACGTGAGCTCTGAAGATTTTACGAACGATTTCATCAATTCAATTGCAAACAACCAGGGTGCGGCGTTTCACACCCGGTACCGCAGCGTTGATGTGTTGCTCATTGACGACATTCAATTTCTTGAAGGCAAAGCTGAAACCCAGGAAGCGTTTTTTCACACCTTCAACACATTGCACGATCACAACAAGCAAGTTGTCATCACCAGTGATGTGCAGCCGAAGCACCTTCGTGGGTTTGAGGAACGCATGCTTTCCCGATTCGAGTGGGGGCTGCTGACCGACATTCAGGTGCCGAACCTTGAAACTCGCATCGCTATTTTGAGAAAAAAAGCGCAGCGTGAGCAGCTTGAACTCGATGACAAAGTGTTGGAGTTTATAGCATCAAAGTTCACGTCAAACATTCGTGAGCTCGAAGGTTCACTGATCCGGGTTACTGCCTATGCCAGTTTGACGCAGCAACACATTGACCTTGCTCTCACACAAACCGTGCTCAAAGACTTGATCAATCTCGACGAGCGCAATGAGGTGCAACCCACTGACATTATTAGTCGCACCGCTGAGTACTTTGATCTTGCACTCGATGATCTGTATGGCCCCTCACGATCCCAACAAATAGCGCTGGCTCGACAGATAGCCATGTACCTGTGTCGTGAACTCACCGCGTTATCGCTGCCGAAAATTGGTCAGCTCTTCGGTGGACGCGACCACACCACGGTGATGTATGCACACAAAAAAGTGACCCAATTAATTTCAGAGCGCCGTTCAGTGTTCAACCAAGTCGCTGAACTCACCTCACTCATACGTCAAATCAGCAGCTAGCCCTGTCATCGATGGTTTTTATTCACACTTTTTCATTTGCTGTGGATAACTGTGGATGAGCGTCGTTGAGCTGTGGATGAGCTATCAGTTGTTGTGCATAACTTCATATCGCGAGTGTTGGTATGGGGTGTAAAGCAAAAGTTATCCTGAGACTGACCACAACTTACAAACTTGTAGTTCCCAGTGGAGAGTAGGTCTCCTCGGAGTTATGCACAGTTTGCACAGTGCTTATTACTACTACATAACTATTCTTAATCAAGGGTTTTCAATTACGCTCTGCGCACAGGATCGCAAATGTGCAAAGATTGTCTGGCATACAACTGTGCCCAGCACGCTTGTCTACACCCCAAAGGAGTTGTAATGCATTTCAGCGTTCACCGCGATGTATTCAGTGAGGCGGTTTCGTTCGCAGCAAAATTGCTCCCTCAACGCCCCACTCAACCACTGCTCAGTGGCGTTTTGCTTGAAGCTGCCGATGGCGAGCTCACAATTTCATCATTCGATTACGAAACTTCAGCCCGCACTCACGTCAATGCTGACGTGCAGGGGCCAGGACGTGTGCTTGTTTCGGGCCGATTGTTAGGTGAAATTGCTCACCGTTTGCCACATTCAGATGTACAGGTTTCACTGCAAGACACGCGGGTGCACATTCAGTGCGGGTCTGCAACGTTTAGTTTGCCTGCAATGCCCGTCGAGGAATACCCGCAGATTCCCAAGGTTGATTCAGTCTCCGGAGAAGTCCCGGCTGATATTTTTGCGGAAGCAATTGCACAAGTTTCACTAGCCGCATCAAAAGACGATGTCACCCCAGTTATTACGGGTGTGCATTTTGATGTGAACGAGAATGCACTGACGCTCACGGCAACCGACCGGTACCGTGTCGCAACTCGTCGCATTGATTGGCAACAATTAGGTGATGTTTCTGAGGTTTCGGCTCTGGTTCCGGCCAAAGTAGTGATTGAAGTTGGCAAGACGTTTGCTTCTGACGGAACAGTTCGAGTTGCCATAGTGAATGACGGTGAGCGCGAACTCATTGCCTTTAGTGGGGGCAATAAAACCGTCACCTCGCTATTGATTAAAGGCAACTACCCTCCAGTTGGCAGGCTGTTCCCTGAGAACATAGATAACTATGCAGTCATGAACACCAATGATCTTGTTGAAGCCGTGGGCCGTGTTGGTCTCGTGCTTGAGCGAGAAGCAGCACTTCGTTTTTCTTTTGTTGAAGGTCAGGTCACTCTTGAAGCGGCGGGATCAGAAACCGCACAAGCCGCTGAAACAGTTGATGCTCATCTTGTCGGGCAAGAAATGGTGGTCTCGCTGAAACCTCAATTTTTGCTTGATGGCTTGCGTTCAACTCACGCTGAATTTGTTCGAATCGGGTTCACGCGCACAGAAAATGTTGGCAAACCCGGTCCAGTGTTGATTACGAGTCAACGCAGCAAAGACGATGCTGATGAGCAAGAGTTCAGGTACTTGCTGCAGCCGAACCTTCTGCTTCGTTAGGTGATGTGATGCGGGTTACGCATCTCTCCCTCAGCAACTTTCGAAATTACGTGAGTGCTGAAGTACCCTTCGTTCGTGGACTCAACTTAATCGTTGGCAAAAACGGCCAAGGAAAAACCAACCTCGCCGAAGCAATTGGCTACTTCTCTTCACTTTCCTCTCACCGCGTTTCTGTCGACAGTGCACTCATTCGCTCAGGTGCTGAATCAGCTATTGTTCGAATGCGAGTCGGCGTTGACGAGCGTGAGGTGCTGCTTGAAGTGCAACTGAATGCTCATCAGCGCAACCGTGCACAGGTAAATAAACATGCCGTGAAACCGAGAGAGTTGAGCCGCTGGTTTTCATCGGTGTTGTTTGCCCCAGAAGATCTGCTGCTAGTTCGAGGTGAGCCGGCTGTGCGCCGAAGATTTCTTGACGAATCTCTTGTCGCAAGACAACCTTCTTTTGCTGCAACAATTGCGGAGTACGACCGTGTTGTTCGGCAGCGGAGTGCGCTGCTCAAGGCAGCACGCGTGTCTGGCAAATCTACAGTTGTCTCTTCGTTTGGTTTTTGGGATGAACAACTTGTCGACCTCGGATCAAGCATCATGTTGGCACGCAGAAAACTTGTTGCTGCGCTTCAGGGACCGCTGCAACTCGCTTATCAGCAGATTGTGAGCCAGGATCACAGCCCCGCCATTTCACTGATCGAATCAGTGAGCACGGAAGATCTCTCAGCAGATGTTTCACGTGAAACATTCGAATCAGCGTTTCGTTCAGCCCTGCATGACGTTCGCGCACGAGAGATAGAGCGCGGCATGACGCTTCTTGGGCCCCACCGTGACGATGCACTTTTCGAACTCAACCATTTGCCAGTCAAAGGGTTCGCAAGCCACGGCGAAACCTGGTCGTATGTGCTGGGGCTCCGCCTTGCAGTAGCACAGTTATTACGAGACGAATCGTCAGCCGGCGATCCTGTGATCTTGTTAGATGACGTGTTCGCTGAACTCGACGTGCAACGGCGAAATGCTCTCATGAATGCTGTATCAAGCTTTGAGCAAGTCATTGTGACTGCAGCCGTTGAAGCGGACGTACCCCAGGGGGAGTGGCATCACATCTGGGTTAATCACGGTGAAGCCAGCGCAAGTAAAGCGAAAACACCCCAGACAACTCACCCCGGTGATGCACGTCCAGCTGTTATTCCCGAGACACTCGATGACGACAATTCAACTTCAGACTCAGTACCATCTGACTCAGTGCTTTCAGCAACAATGCTTTCAGAAAGAGTGCCTTCAGATTCAGCGCCTGCGAATGCGTCGAATGGTGCGTTTTATCCACATGTTTCACGTGAAACATCCGATCGACACACCACCCACGACCAAGAGATCGATGGTGCACGATGACACCAGACGAACAAGCATCTTTTGCATCGGAAGTGTATCTCAGGGCGAAAGCAATCTGGACTGGTGCGTTCGTTGCCAGGCGAAGAAAATCAGCGCTGAACGGCGACGCGATGAGCACGCCGTTCTCAAGCGGCAGAGACCCAAAACCACTCGGTGACATTTTGCACATCGCAAATGTGGACATGGGTTGGTCTGTAGAGATCGAACAGGCAAAACTTATTTCGGAATGGCCTCGCCTAGTAGGCGAAAGCACCGCTCCGCACACGCAGGTGATCGAACTCCGCGACGGTGTGCTGATAGTGCAGTGTGACTCGACGGCATGGGCAACTGAGCTTCGGCGCATGCGTACGCAAATATTGACTCAAATCATTGAAAATTTTCCGGGTGCTGAAATCGACGATCTTCGTTTTCTTGCACCCGGGGCTCCAACTTGGCGGCACGGTTCTCGAGTAGTTCCCGGCCGAGGGCCACGAGACACATACGGATAACGTGGACCAAATGTTTCACGTGAAACACGTTGTGTGAGGAGTGGACAATCTCACCCCAGAGACTGAACGAGAAGTATTGTGGGGTGCAGCGAACACGAAATAGTCTCAGTGCGGTGCAGTGAAGCACAGCGCACAGCGCAGAAACTCGATACACAACTCAAAAGCTCGATGCAGGCTAGAGTTACGCGGTTTATAAGAGACGATCGGCGTGCGTCCAATACGGCTGAATGCAGGGCAAAACAGAGGTTACTCGTGCTGCTTTTTCTGCTGTTCTTGCGCGAAAAACACTGCCGGGGGCACGCTCCTGCACCTCGCCTGCTTTCACGGGAGGGGATGCTGCGGCAAAAACGCCCGCGAAACGCACGAAAACGGCATTTACACGAATCAATATTGATAGGATAAGGGTCAGAAATAGCGGTCGCGAAAATATACCCTGAAACGCGCGCAGAGAGATTTACTGGTCAATGAGTTCTGAACACACTACTTCTGCTGAAGAATATGGCGCCGGCGACATTCAGGTGCTTGAGGGCCTGGAAGCGGTTCGTAAACGTCCCGGCATGTACATCGGATCCACTGGACCTAGAGGGCTCCATCACTTAGTCTACGAAATCGTCGACAACTCGGTCGATGAGGCCCTCGCTGGTCACTGTGACACTATTCATGTCACTATTTTGAAAGATGGAGCGGTGCGAGTCGTCGACAATGGTCGAGGCATTCCGGTCGACATGCACCCCACCGAGGGGCGTTCGACCGTCGAGGTCGTGCTCACCGTTTTGCACGCGGGCGGCAAATTCGGTGGTGGTGGCTACGCCGTTTCGGGCGGCTTGCACGGTGTCGGATCTTCGGTGGTCAACGCACTGTCCACTCGCTTTGAAGTTGAAGTTAAACGGCAAGGTTTCACGTGGAACATGTCATTTACCAATGGTGTTCCAGATGCCCCGCTCGCACAGGGTGCACCTACTGACGAAACCGGCACCACCATTACGTTCTGGCCCAACGCTGAGATCTTCGAAACCGTCGAATTCGATTACGACACGTTGCGCACTCGTTTTCAGCAAATGGCGTTCTTGAACCGCAGTCTACGAATTACCCTCGAAGATCTGCGCCCACAAGAGCCCATTACGAACGACGAGGGCGAAGAAATCGTTCCCGAGGCTCGTCATGACGAATTCATGTATGAAAAAGGCATTGAAGACTATGTGCGGCACTTGAACGCGGCTAAACGAGCAGATTTGGTCAACGAAGAAATCATCAGCTTCGAGGCCGAAGACACCGAACGCAAAATAGCTGCCGAAGTTTCGATGCAGTGGACCACGGCATACACCGAGAGTGTGCACACCTATGCAAACACCATCAACACTCACGAGGGTGGCACCCACGAAGAGGGGTTCAGAGCCGCTCTCACCACGCTGGTCAATAAGTATGCGCGCGAAAAAAACATTCTGCGCGACAAAGATGAAAACCTTTCGGGCGAAGACGTGCGTGAAGGCCTCACCGCCGTCATTTCCGTAAAGCTGGGTGAACCACAGTTTGAGGGTCAAACCAAAACCAAGCTTGGCAACACCGAAGCCAAAGCCTTCGTGCAAAAAGTGGTCGGTGATCAACTTGGTGACTGGTTCGAACGCAACCCGGTTGTCGCCAAAGAGATCATTCGCAAAGCACTTCAGGCGGCAACTGCACGCATGGCCGCACGCAAGGCGCGAGAGACCGCTCGGCGCAAAGGCCTCCTTGAGTCGGGCGGAATGCCGGGCAAACTCTCTGACTGCAGCAGCAAAGACCCCACAGTTTCTGAAATCTTTATCGTCGAGGGTGACTCGGCCGGGGGATCCGCGAAAACCGGTCGAAACCCTGAAACGCAGGCTATCTTGCCCCTGCGCGGCAAAATTTTGAACGTCGAAAAAGCGCGTCTCGATCGTGCGCTGAACAACACCGAAGTGCAGGCCATGATCACCGCGTTCGGCGCTGGCATTGGCGAAGACTTTGATCCAGAAAAATCGAGATATCACAAAATTGTGCTCATGGCCGATGCCGATGTTGACGGTCAACACATCACCACGTTGCTGCTCACGTTGCTCTTTCGCTACATGCGACCACTCATTGACCTCGGATACGTGTACCTCGCACAACCGCCGCTCTATCGCATTAAATGGACGAACGCTGAACACGAGTACGTGTTTAGCGATGCAGAGCGTGACGCCGTGCTCAAACTCGGGCTCGACAACGGCAAGCGTTTACAAAAAGAGAACAGTGTGCAGCGCTATAAAGGGCTCGGCGAGATGAACTACGAAGAGCTGTGGGAGACCACCATGAACCCCGAAACGCGAACCCTATTGCAGGTCACTCTCGATGATGCTGCCCGTGCCGACGAAATTTTCTCAACCCTCATGGGTGAAGACGTCGAAGCACGTCGCAGCTTTATCCAACAAAACGCGAAAGATGTGCGCTTTCTCGACATCTAACAACGAGCTGCACCGCGAACACTGACGAAAGAATTAGGGCATGACCGAAGAACACCGCACAGAGGCTGAACAAGCAGCCGCAGCGCATTTCGCACAGCACGGCAAAATCGATCAGGTTGACCTGCAACTTGAGATGCAGCGTTCCTACCTCGACTACGCCATGAGCGTCATTGTGGGTCGAGCGTTGCCCGACGTGCGCGACGGCCTCAAACCAGTGCACCGACGTGTCATTTACACCATGTACGACGGCGGATACCGCCCAGATAAGGCGTTTTCTAAATGCACACGCGTCATCGGTGACGTGATGGGTCAATTTCACCCCCACGGTGACAGTGCCGTGTACGACTCGCTCGTGCGCTTGGTGCAGCCTTGGGCAATGCGCTACCCACTGGCACTTGGCCAGGGCAACTTCGGCTCACCGGGCAACGACGGGGCCGCCGCACACAGGTATACCGAAACGAAAATGTCCCCGCTTGCCATGGAAATGGTGCGTGACATCGACGAAGACACGGTCGATTTTCAAGACAACTACGATGGCCGCACCAAAGAACCTACGGTGCTGACCGCGCGTTTTCCGAACCTGCTCGTCAACGGGTCGGTCGGCATTGCCGTGGGCATGGCCACCAACATTCCCCCACACAATCTGCGAGAGGTCTCAGAGGCAGCTATCTGGCACCTAGAGCACCCCGAAGCGACCCGCGAAGAGCTGCTCGAAGCTTTGATGGAGCGCGTGAAGGGCCCAGATTTTCCGACCGGTGCGCAGATCCTCGGCACCAAAGGCATTCGCGATGCCTACCAGACTGGCCGTGGATCAGTCACCATGCGCGCGGTGGTCAATATCGAAGAAATTCAAGGCCGCACCTGCTTGGTCGTCACCGAGTTGCCCTACCAGGTCAACCCAGACAACCTTGCGGTGAAGATCGCAGACTTGGTCAAAGAGGGTCGCATTCAGGGCATCGCTGACATTCGCGACGAAACCAGTGGTCGCACCGGTCAGCGATTGGTCATTGTGCTGAAACGCGACGCAATTGCCAAGGTGGTGCTCAACAACCTGTACAAGCACACACAGCTGCAAGAGAATTTTGGCGCGAATATGCTGGCCATCGTCGACGGGGTTCCTCGTACCCTGGCACTCGATGGGTTCATTGTCTATTGGGCGAAGCACCAGGTTGAGGTCATTGTTCGCCGCACACAATACCGCCTGAACAAAGCGGAGGCCGAAGCCCACATTCAACGCGGTTACTTGAAAGCGCTCGATGCCCTCGACGAGGTGATCGCCCTGATTCGTCGCTCACCAACGGTCGACGAGGCCCGCGAGGGGCTCATGCAGCTGCTCGAGGTGGATCAGTTGCAGGCAGACGCGATTCTTGGTTTGCAGCTTCGACGGCTCGCGGCGCTCGAACGCCAGAAGATCCTTGATTATGCGGCGAAGCTCGAGCAGCAAATCAAAGAGTTCCAGAGCATCTTGGCGTCGCCTGAGAAGCAGCGCAGCATCATTGTCGAGGAGCTCGGCGACATCGTTGACAAGTTTGGTGATGACCGTCGCACCGCCATTATGCACGGCTACGACGGCGACATGTCGATGGAAGACCTCATCCCTGAAGAAGAAATGGTGGTCACCATCACGCGCGGCGGCTACGTGAAGCGCACCCGCATCGATAACTATCGTTCGCAGCATCGCGGCGGCAAGGGCGTGAAGGGCGCACAGTTGCGCGCAGACGATATCGTCGAGCACTTCTTTGTCACCACCACACACCACTGGTTGCTGTTTTTCACCAATCTTGGGCGTGTGTACCGGGCAAAAACCTACGAAATTCCTGAGGGCGGCCGCGATGCAAAGGGTCAGCACCTTGCGAATCTGCTCGCACTCGGGCCTGACGAAACCGTCACTCAGGTGCTCGACCTGCGCAGTTTCGATGAGGGCTACCTACTGTTGGCCACACGAAACGGCCTCGTCAAAAAGACGGCGCTTAGCGAATACGACACCAATCGCACCGGCGGCATCATCGCCATCAAACTCCGTGAGGGTGACGAGCTCGTGTCGGCACTCATTGCCGAGGCAGCACACGACGTGCTGCTTATTTCGAAACGCGGCATGTCGGTTCGATTTACTGCCTCTGATCAAGCACTTCGCCCAATGGGACGATCGACTAGTGGTGTGCGGGGCATGAACTTTAGAGACGGCGACTCGCTGCTTACCGCTTCGACCATCTCTGACGGCGGCTATGTGTTCGTCGTCACCGAGGGTGGCTATGCGAAGCGAACCGAGGTAGAAGAATATCGGGCACAGCAACGCGGTGGATACGGCATTAAAGTCGCGAAACTCGACGAAACCAGGGGCGATTTGGTCGGTGGGTTCATTGTCGATGAGACTGACGAGGTGTTGGTTGTGCTTGCGAGCGGCAAGGTCGTGCGCTCACGCGTCGATGAGGTGCCAGCGAAGGGTCGTAATACTATGGGTGTGGTGTTTGCGCGGTTCCCAAATGATGATCGCATCATTGGCATTGCGCGAAACGCGGAGCGCGGTCTTGATGACGACTCTGAAAGCACCGAAGACACCGATGGCGAGGGGCAGCCCGCAGCTGAGGTGGCCAGCGACAGCAAGGATGACGTAAATGAGTAACACGGTTGCCAGCAGACTAGCCAGCAAGAACCGAAAGAAAGCGCCTGCCAAACAGGTTCGCTTGAAACTTGTGTACGTTGATTTCTGGTCAGCTGTGAAGTTTTCGTTCTTCCTGTCTGTCTGCCTCGCAATTGTGAGCGTGGTGTCGACCGTACTCATTTACACCGTGCTGCTCTCCACTGGAGTGCTGGCACAGATCGACGAAATGTTCACCGACATCGTGGGAGAGGGCGCAGGCATTCTGGGCTTCCTGGGGTTCGGCACGATACTTGCGTTTGCAATCGTGGTCGGCATTTTGAACATCATTGTCGGCACCGCGTTCGGCGCGGTTGGCGCAATGATCTACAACCTGCTCGTTCGTGCCCTTGGTGGTTTTCAACTGGGCTTCACCAGCAACTAAAGACACTGACCGAACCCCTGGTTCTCTATTTGGTGCAGATTAGGTACTCTAAAGGAATCAGTTACCTGTGAGGTTGGTTTATGTCTGTCACTGTGCCAAACAATGCTGCCCCCGAAACCGATGAGAACACTCACGACTACCAGCACTGGCGTCAAAGAAACACCCGTGTGATCTCTATAGTGAGCCTGGTGGTTGCGGTCATCACGCTCGTCATCGTGTTGCTGCTGCGCATGTGTGCATCCCCTGCAGCAGTCGTGAAGCCCATCATTGGAGCACCAGGCATCAGTGCCTACGAAGTGTGGCTATCTGTCGGCAACGAGGGCACAGTCAATGACTTTCTTGAATCACTCGTTGGCGAAAAAGGCGCAGACGGTTATGTTGGTTCCGACGGCTTCCGAGGCCCAGATGGCCCGAGTGCCTACCAGCACTGGCTTGACGCTGGCAACACTGGCACAGAACAAGACTTTCTCACCTCATTGATTGGGCCTGCTGGTTCTAGCGGTGCCACAGGCGCGACTGGCCCAGCTGGCACGACTGGTGAAACGGGACCTGCTGGTGAGACTGGAGCTACTGGTGCAACAGGCGAACCTGGCCCTGCTGGTGTGACCGGAGCATCTGGTGTTGATGGTCTCAGCGCGTATGAACTGTGGTTGGCTCAAGGCTGGGAAGGCTCTGAGGCTGACTTTTTGAATTGGTTGGTTGGTGACACTGGCCCTGCCGGGCCAGAAGGTGAGCCCGGCGCTACAGGTGAAACCGGCGTAACCGGCCCGGTTGGCCCGGCGGGTGCGACTGGCCCTACCGGTGCTTCAGGGCAGAGCGCTTACGAACTCTGGCTCGAACAACCTGGCAACGAAGGCAAAACGGAAGCACAATTCTTAGCCTCGTTGATTGGCCC
>CAYSQG010000017.1:0-24750 GCA_964433255.1 uncultured Leucobacter sp. | reverse complement strand
GCGGAGATTACACCGCTACTGAACCCTCGCAAGGCTTCTACTTGCGGGGGTTCTTTTTGCATGACCAAGCATTTTGGCCTTTCACCCTGACGCCGGTCGTCTCACCCGAACTTCTAAGCGAACCGTTTTCTGTTCTCGCCACCACGAGTGCCACACAAGTCTCTGCACATCCCTAACTGATATTCGAACAGCTCGGGGCGAGCTACCCTGACTCAGACGCTGCCGCACTTGTGGACGAGCTAGAACGTGTTCGACTCGTGGATTGGGTTCACGCGCTCGGCGCACCGACCCTCACCCTTTCTCGCGCTTTACGATAATTTGCTCTCATCAAAACGGATGATTTTTGTTACGGTTTGGACACAATTCAGTTTAATTGAACAAATGGTCAAAAATTAGAGTTTATATTGGTACGAGTTTGCATTGGCTCAGTCTGTGCCTTGCGCAAACATCATGAAACGCCGTATATCAAAGGAGAAGAATATGGCTTTGAATAGGAAAATGAAGTTAGCTCTCACCCTGCCACTGGCCGGCGTGTTTGCCCTCACCGCGTGTTCGGGTGGATCATCGGAACCAGCAGCTGAAGAGAGCGGCGAAAGCGTATCGATCAACCTTGTAACCATGGTGCTGCCAGATTCGCCAAACGGCATCGCAGCTGAATGGTTCTTCTCAGAGCTTGAAGAGCGTTCGAACGGCCGCATCACAGTTGATCGCACCGAACCTGAATCAATTTGCAAGGCTCCCGAAATCCCCCAGTGTGTCATTGATGGCCGCGGAGACATGGGCGTATCAATTTCAGACTACGCTGCATCTCTTTTCCCATCTATGGCTGTTGCTGGCATTCCGTTCATCACGAACAACCCTGCCGCACAAATGGAGGCCCTCTTTGAGGTAAACACCACCAACGAGTCGGCAATGGCAACCTGGGACAAGAACGGCATTGTGTACCTTGGCGGGTGGAGCCCCGGCACCACACTCATTGGTTCAAAAGGCCCAGTTGACAACATTTCTGACCTGAACGGCATGCAACTGCGCGCCATTGGTTCTTCACTGCCTGCAGCATACGCGGCAGTGGGCGCTAACGTGGTCTCCATGCCCGCAGCTGAAACCTACGAAAACGTCGAACGTGGCGTTATCGATGGTGTGTCATGGACCACTGACGGTGCAGTTGATTACAAGCTCATGGAGCAGCTTGACACCTGGACTGATCCGGGTGCTGGTGCCTACACCACCTTCGCTATGTGGATGAACAAGTCATTCTATGAGGGTCTGCCTGAAGACCTTCGTGAAATTGTTGACCAGGTTCGCGAGGACTTCAACAAGGGTGGTGCAATGGAAGCGTTCGACACCGCTGTAGAGGCACAGTGCACCACACTGATCGAGTTCCCGAACACCAAGAGCCTGTCAGTTTGGAAAGAGTCTGCAACCGCTGAGTGGAGAGACCTCACCCAGAAAGATCTCATCGCAGCCTACCTGAAACAGGCTGAGACCGATGGACTGGCCGACGCTCAGGGCTACTACGATGACTACATCGCAGCACTCGAGAAAGCATCGGGTGGCGTGGAATCAAATAACCCATTCATGACCTGCGTGGAACGCTTCGAAGAGAAGTAATTACACTGACGTTATGATCGACAGGAGGGCGTGCGGCAAGTAAAATGTCACACGCCCTCCGGCTGTCACTACCGAATCCCAAAGGTGGGTCTTATGACAAAAATCATTCTTGGCATCAGCTCTTTGTTCGGGCTCATCGCCACTTTGGCAACACTGTTGCTGATGGTGGTCATCACAATCGACATTGTCGCGCGAACAATTACAGGTGCGTCAATACCGGGTGTGTTTGAACTCGGTGAAACCGTGCTCGTTGCCGCAATTTTTCTCGGGCTAGCCTACGCTGGCGCGACAAACGGGCACATCGCAGTCGATCTGGTCACCGAGCGGCTTCCCAAAAAAGTGAGCCGTTGGGTGGTGGCTTTTGCCTGGGTTGCGACCTCCGCAATCTTGGTGTGGATGATTTATGCCACCATGATTCGGGCCATAGATGCTACCGAAAACAACGAGAGTCGCATGGGGATCATCAACTGGCCGATTTACCCGACCCGCTGGATCATCGTGATCGGATTGGTGGCCATGCTGCTCGTTGCGATTACCAACGTCATCCGACTGATCGGGGGCAAAGAGGTGCTGGGCTTTGAATCCTTTGACATCGAAGTGACCAATACCAAAACTCTCGAGGCTGCCCTCGAAGAGCGAAAAGACATGTCTATGCTCACCGCAACCAACGAACCCGTGATCAATGTCGAGCACGAAGCGCCCCGAAAGGACTCAACTCATGGATAATGGCCCTCTTGTTATAGCCATCGTTCTGCTGCTGCTCGCGCTCATTGCAACTCGCATGCCGGTAGCCTTCGCACTGGGCTTGTCTGGAGCTGTTGGCCTCCTGCTGCTGCGTGACGAAAAATATGTTTCCAGCATGCTCGGTTCCATCCCTTTTGACACCACGGCAACCTTCACACTCACTGTGGTGCCCATGTTCATTTTGATGGGCATGTTTGCCATGAATGCCAAAATTGCCGAGCAGGTGTTTGCCTTGGCCGCTGTGGCGTTTAGAAAACTCCCTGGCGGCCTTGGTGTTGCTACCGTGATGGCCTGTGCAGGTTTTGCTGCGGTGTCAGGCTCATCCATTGGCACCACAGCCACGATGTCGAAACTTTCTGTTGGCGAAATGCGCAAGCACGGCTACCCGGCATCACTGGCAACCGCAAGCGTCGCGGTTGCGGGCACACTTGGTGTGCTGATCCCACCGAGCATCATTTTGGTGATCTACTCCATCATGACTCAGGAGTCCGTGGCGAAAATGTTTGCTGCAGGCATCATTCCGGGCATCATGTCCGCATTGGCATACGCCGCCTACATGATGTACGCAGGTCGGCGAGCCCTGAATCGTCGCGTCGAACAGATTTCAGCCTCACCCAGTGCTTCACTTGAAGACGCACTTTCAGTTGCCTCAACATCCGGGGACACTCAGACTGCAACAGCGACGCAAACCAAAAACAAAATTGAGACACCCGCAGTGAGTCTTCGCGACCTCCCGAAGCGCGGACTCATCTATATCGTGGTGTTATTCACCATCGTGCTCGGCGGTATGTACTCGGGCCTCGTCACACCAACTGAGTCCGCAGCCATCGGTGCACTCGCTGCATTGTTGATGCTCATCATTGAAAATGTGCGGAGTGGCCCCAAAGCCTTGCTTGCCACGATTACGAACTCCTTGAAAGAGACCGCAGGAACAACCTCGATGGTGTTTGCCATTGTGATTGGTTCGGCAGTGTTGTCGGTGTTTTTTGTTGCGGCCAAGGTTCCCCAGACCATTGCAAACGGCATCGTCGAATCAGGCATGAACCCCTACCTCACAATGGCATTGCTGCTACTAGCTTTAATTCCACTGGGCATGGCCCTTGAGTCCCTCTCGATCTTGGTCATCACCGTTCCACTGCTTGCTCCTGTCGCGCTCGAATTCGGGTTTGACTTGATCTGGTTAGGCATCCTGATTGTGAAACTCATCGAAATCGGCATGGTCACCCCTCCGGTGGGCATCAGCTGCTTTGTTGTGTCGGGCACCTCTGGGGTCAAAGCCACGGAAGTGTTCAAGGGTGTGCTGCCCTTTGTGCTCATTGACCTGGTGCTTATTGCGATTCTGTTTGCCTTTCCCCAAATCACGCTCTGGCTCCCATCGCTCATAGTGAATTACTAGCGAGACCGATCACTTGATATTTGGGCTTCTGTGCCTGCTTCACAGAAGCCCAAATTCCGAGTACTTGAAGTCTCTGTGCGGGTGTCACTTTGAGGTCGAATTTTCAAAGTAAGCTACTCACGATGAACACGCACGAACGCTCTCAGCAGCCAAGACAGGCCCACCAGCAGACGAAACTGCAGTCTTCAGCTGAGCCCAATTTCAAAGCTGAGCAGTGGGAGGCAATCACCTCCTGGCCCCTTCTGGCTCTCTCTCTGGTGTTCGTAGGGCTTTCGACCCTGCTGCTCGCCGACCCTGAGGTGAGCTTGCAAAACGAAGTGTTTGCCGGCATTGGCATCCTGGTGCTGTGGGTGATTTTCTTCGCTGATTTTGCGGTTCGGCTTTTGCTCAGCACCGCTCGTTGGCTGTACTTGAAAACTCATTTTTTTGAAGCGATCTCGCTGTTGTTCCCTATACTTCGTGCGTTTCTTCTGGTCGTGTATCTGTGGCGTTTGCCGCAGTTCAGGCGATCTCGACAACACCAGCGCTTGCGATTCATGCTGGTAGCCGCGGCCTTCGGGTTTGTGTTCGTCTATGTCGCTTCAACGCTTGTGTGGCTGGTTGAGCATTCCGTGCCGGGTGCCACAATTGTGTCGTTTGGCGACGCAATCTGGTGGGGCTTTGTGACCATCACCACAGTGGGCTATGGCGACTATTACCCCATCACGGTGCCCGGTCGCATCATTGCAGTTGGCCTCATGCTTGGCGGCATTGTCATCATAGGTAGCGTGAGCGCCACGGTCATTTCTGCACTCAATGATCAGATGACCAAGGGCATCGAAAAGCGTTTTGATGAGGGGTCGAAACCGAACAACCCCGACAGTTCGGACCAGCCCGACCAGACTGAACAAGCATCTCGCCAGAAAAATTGATCAAACACTAAACAAGGCATGATCGGTACACTTGGTGCATGAATGCAGCAAGAACACGTGTGAACAAAGCGCTTTGGCTGACTCTGGGTGCCGGCATTGTCGGTTGGGCACTGTTCGAACTCTCAGTGTTCAGCAATCTGGCAATCGACGTCTCACTCTCGCCCGATGATCTGTGGGGCCCAAACGCTGTTGCGATTGTGAGGCCGGCAACCTACCTGCTGTTCGCTGCCATCACGGTGCTCGGGGTTGGGGGGTTGATGACCAAGAGCCTCGTCAGCACGTCTGACGCAGAGGCGAGCGCACTGTCGACGGCTGTGAGAGACTTCGCGAGCACCGTGTTGATCGTCGCCATGGTCATGTCGGCGGTCTCGGCGATCAGCGTGTTCATGGGCAACCTGTTTGAGGGTGTCAGCGAGGCCACCATCCTCGAGCGAATTTTTATTTCTTACTTGCCTATTGTGCTCTACACCGCACTTGTGGTCACGTTGCTGCTCGCCGGGTTTGTGTTTGCAAAGCGGCCGGCAGCTAAAGTTCAGCAATCGAACTCGGCACCCGTTCACAGCAGCGACACAGAACACGCTGGCTCGGTGCAACGCAGCACGGCCGTCGCATACACGGTGCCGATCGTGGCGGTCGCAGCAGCTCTCATCTTTGGGTTGATTGTCTACGACATCACCCAGACCGCACTTGAAGCGTGGATCTGGGTCATTGTGCAGGTCATTGTCGGAACAGGCATCGTGGTGGGCACCGTATTCGCTGCTCGTGCATTGACAGCGGTGCGAGTCGCTGGTGGGCATCACTCAGGGGCAAGTGTTGGTGCCAAAGTGCTGAACTTTGTGCTTTCGATCATTTTTGTTGGGGTGGTCACCGGCATGTCGCTTGGGTATGGCGCTTCTGCGATTGAGAAACTGAGGTTTCAACCAAGCCTGTCGATCTCGGCATATTCAAATGACATGGAGCAGAAAGAGCCCGGCGGCAACGTAGACATCGACGCCAACATTTCAGACGTCAGGGTGTTTGTGAACGGCTCGAGCCTGGACAGCGGCACCGACCTGGTGGTCACGTTCGAGCCCGGTGCGATCGAAATCGTCACTGAGCAGGTCAATGCAAACGGTTGGGCCTCAGCCGAGTTTTCATTGCCCGAAGATCTGCCAACCAAATCGGGCGCCATTCAGCTGAACGCAACTGACGCCCAGGGCAAGCAGATGACGCTGGAACTTGAGGCTGTGGTCAGTTCAGACGGCACCATCACCATGGAGAGTACCTACGTTGATTTCACCACGGATGACCCGGCTATGTTGTCGGTGACCGCTGGGTGGGTGCTTGACGATTTGCTGCCACCCCTGGTGCTGCTGTTGTCGGTGATCGCGTTGCTCTACATCACGCTGAACGCACGTAACCCGGAGGTTGGGCAGGGTTCCCCTGCCTTGGATCCGTTGTCTGTCGACTCGCCAGCCCCAGAGGCCTAGTGGTCAAGAAAACCTTCAGGGTGAGCACAGCGATGCAGCGCAACGAACCAGGTCGCGCAGCATCCCTTCCACTTCAGGGGTCATTTCTGTGACCGCAAACGAGGTTGCCCAGATTGGGCCATCGTCGAGCACAGCGTCTTCGGTGAACCCAATGGTGGCATAGCGGGTGCCAAATTTGGTGGCCGGCTGCACAAAGGTAATGACTTTGCCGTTTGAGGCGTAACTCGGAAACCCATACCAAGTTTTTGGGTCAAGATGCGGTGCTTCTTCGGTGACCAGCACATGAAACCGCTCGGCAATTTGACGGTCAGTTCCACTGAGAGCATGAATCGCGTTGATGCAGGCTTCGTATTCGCGTTCGCGCTTTGCACCACCCTTGAGGCTTGTTTGTGCCCTGAGCTCATCTGCGCGCTGTTGCATCGCAGCACGTTCGGCAGAACTAAAGCCTGTTTCGTTGGTGTGGACTTGTTGGCCCATGTAGCTCACTCCTTTGTGAAGCTCAGTGAATCGCAATTTAGTGTACGCCGATGTGATCACTCACGCGAGACCCAACTGAGGGTCTTTGAGTGTGTGCCCAGCCTGAATTACTGCGGTTCGCTGGGGCAGGCTTGTTGCTCTGATTGCGCAGCAGTTGCGCCGAGGTTTCGAACAAGCCCGTGTCCGGTGGCAACGAGGTGGTCTCCGTTGCACGAATCAGGCCGGTACGGGCAGGTTGTCTCGAGCGAGGTGCCATTAGGCAGGTTGGCTGCGGGGTCGTGATGTTCGGGGTCAACGAGCTGCAGGCCGTGGTTTTCGAGTTCGGTGCGCAGCACTGCAAATGCCTGCATGAGGTTTTCTGGTCGGCGCACATCGACAGGTGCAGCGATCACCCATTGCACTTCAGAACTCAGTTGAGAATTCCCTACTATGTCGATGGTTAATCCGCACGCCCTTTGGGACCACTCATGAACTAACCGCTGAATCAGTTCCAAGATCTCTCCTCAAGGTTCATGCAGCGGGGTGCGTCGTTGAACAACTTATCTCAGGTAGTGTACCAAACCCACACCTCGTGTGAGACGCATTTCTGCTGGTCACATCTCAGACATCGAGAAAACAGGTTTATGAGTCCAGTTCGGCCAAAATAGCGCTTGGCTTTTCGCCAAGACCATTCGCGATGGCGGTCAGCGTCGAGACGCTCGTGCTGTGGTGACCGTTCTCTATGCGGTTTATTGTTTTGCGGTCTACGCCGACACGTTCAGCTAATCCGCCCTGGGAGAGACCTCGCTTTTGACGAAGCGCGCGAATGACCTTTCCCAGTTCGATATCTGGGCTATTAACGCTTTTCTTGTTCACGAAGTACATTTTTGCACGAAAAGCACAAATTGGGCTGAATTTTTCCTACTTGTTGGTAGAAACATTAGTCCAATCGCCCGATTGCCTTTGATTTTCAGCGGTTTTTAATATTACATCTCATCTAAATATATTTTGAATAGCAGCCAATTAGGTTTCTGTCGATACAAAGTCGGTCTGCAGTGACTTCCTAAATTTATTGCGACAACATCTTTGCCCTTTGCAAGGATGTGTCATTTTGAAACTTTTTCAGGGCGAATAGTGCACTTGCCGGCAATTTCACGTAGAATGATCCTTAAGCACTTCTTATTTGTGCCGTTGTAGTTCGTTTTTATCCGCGCTTTTGTAAGGTTTGCGCGCAGTCTCTTATTTCTCTCTTTTCGTGTACCCGGCATCACAAGTGTCTGGCCGCACACAGGTCATCAACATTCTTGTTGTTCGACACTCAAAGCTCCGCACCGGCGCCGTCGGATCGGATACCACGACCGGAATTTCGGTCACAAACAAAGGAAAACAAGCATGGCCACTGGCACTGTCAAATGGTTCGACTCCGCCAAGGGATTCGGTTTTATCGCACCCGACGACGGATCACGTGATCTCTTCGCGCACTACAGCGCAATTGTTGGCTCAGGCCACAAAAACCTTGAAGAAGGTCAAAAGGTCGAGTTCGACACCGAAGAAGGCCCGAAGGGTCCGCAGGCGTCTTCGATCCGCGGTCTCTAATCTCTGAGACTTTTTGAGAGCCATGGGTCGGTGAGGAAACGCCTCTCATCCGACCCATGCCCCTCGGAGCAGTTACCCCGGGTACACTTCAACTAGGCGAACGGCAACTGCCCTTGGCTACACGGATGGCCACTTGACGCGGCCAAGCTATCAAAGGGCGCATCCCATTTCTTTCGCAACATCGCACACACTGCAGGGGCTCGGCCCCGTCCGCTCCACCAGAGTTCGCACCACCGATTTCCCTCCAGTCACCAAGGCTTATCATGAGGTTTCGCAGGTCGTTCGCGAATCAGGTCTGCTGAGACGCGCACCGGTGTTCTATGCCAGTGTTGCAGCGGCAATCCTCGTCGCGCTCGCAGGTGCAATCACCGGTTTTATCTTGCTGGGTGACAGCTGGTTTCAATTGCTCATTGCTGGCGCCCTGGCAATCATCTTTACCCAAATCGCTTTTCTGACTCACGAAGCTGCGCACCGCCAAATCTTGAACACCGGGCCCGCGAACGATCGCCTGGCCCGCGTGCTGGCGGCCATTGTCGGCATGAGTTATTCGTGGTGGGACACAAAACACACGCGTCACCACGCGAATCCAAACCGCGTCGGCAAAGACCCAGACATCGAAGTCGACACGATTTCATTCATCGAAGAAGATGCGGTGCAAGCCACAGGTCTGCGACGAATCATTACTGCTCGCCAGGGCTGGCTGTTCTTTCCGCTTCTCACTCTTGAGGGCCTCAATCTGCACCGGCACAGCCTCGCTCACCTCTTGAGTCGCGGCAAGGTGCAGGGTCGATGGATCGAACTTTCGATTATCGCTGCCAGATTTGCCGTTCTGTTTGGTGCAGTGTTCTTCTTTTTGCCACTCGGCATGGCGTTTGCGTTTTTGGGCGTGGTGTTTTCGGTGTTTGGCGTGTACATGGGGGCCTCGTTTGCCCCAAACCACAAAGGCATGCCCGTCATTGCCCACGATGCGAAATTCGACTTCTTTAGCAAGCAGGTGCGCACTTCAAGAAACATTCGTGGTGGGTGGTGGGCAACCGCGCTCATGGGTGGCCTCAACTACCAAATCGAGCATCACTTGTTTCCCAGCATGGCGCGCCCGCATCTCGTGAAAGCTCGTGAAATAGTCAAAGAACACTGCGCTTCCATTGACGTTCCCTACACCGAGACCTCGCTCGTGCATTCGTACGCGATTGTGATTGACTACCTGAACCGCGTGGGTCTCGCAGCCAGAGACCCCTTCGAGTGCCCCATCACTGCACAGTATCGCTAAGTCTGAGTTGATCTGAACTGAACTGGGTTGAACTGCGTGTGCCCCTGGCCACCTAAGAACTTGCTGGTGTGTGTTGTTTAAATTAGGCGGTCCTAATTTGAAACTACGTTGGGGCGAACATTAAACTGTACCCAAACGTTTCGGGGTGACAGATGCAGCAACGGCAACCATTTCTCGGGCGAGCGAGCGCCGCTCTGGCGGCTTGCCTAGTCGCAGCTCTGACTCTGAGCGGGTGTGCAAGCCGCGAACCAGCATCCTCGAAACCCGCTTTCGAAGACCCCCGCCCCTTGGTGCTCGCGACATTTTCGGTGATTGCAGACATCGCTGCAAACGTTGCCGGTGATCACTTGAGAGTTGAGTCTCTTATTCCTCCTGGCGCTGAAGTGCACGGGTACGATCCGACCCCCGGTGATTTAAAGCGCGCCGCCGGGGCCGATTTGATTCTCGACAACGGGCTAGGACTTGAAGCCTGGTTTGAGCAATTCATCGACGAGCTCGACGTACCGCATGCCGTGGTGACCCAGGGAGTCAATGCCATCGCAATCGAGGGTGACGCGTACAGGGGCAAACCGAACCCACACGCTTGGATGAGCCCAAAAAACGCCGAGATCTATGCCCACAATATGGCACAGGCTTTTGCCGAGCTAGACCCGGCACATGCAAGCGCCTATGCGGAAAACGCTGAGGCATACTCGCGCGAAATTCAACAGCTCGCAGACACCCTGCAAGTCGGGCTGAACAAGGTGCCAGAGACACATCGTCTGTTAGTCACGTGCGAGGGAGCGTTTTCATATTTCGCTCGAGACGCTGGTCTCGCTGAAAGCTACATCTGGCCGGTCAACGCAGAACGACAGGCCACCCCACGGCGCATTGCTGCGGTGATCGATGCCGTACGAGAGACCCAAGTGCCGGCAGTGTTCTGTGAATCTACCGTGTCAGATGCCTCAATGCAGCGTGTCGTCGAATCCACTGCCGCGGTGTTTGGGGGAGTGCTGTTTGTCGATTCTCTCTCTGAACCAGATGGGCCAGTTCCAACCTATCTCGACCTACTCCGTCACAACACGCAGGTCATTACCGCGGGCCTCTCAGGCAGGTCGACATGAGTGAACCCGCAATCCTCGTGAATGATGTCACGGTTCGCTATGGCGACGTGTTGGCCCTCGATCGGGCCAGCCTGTCAATTGATCACGGCAGAGTGTGCGCGCTGATCGGCATGAACGGATCGGGCAAATCGACCCTCTTTAAGAGCATCATGGGTTTGTTGAAGCCAGGCTCGGGCAGCGTGCTGCTCGACGGTGACACTCCCGCAAAGGCCCGTGCGAACAGCGCAATTGGCTACGTGCCCCAAAGTGAGATGGTCGACTGGGCGTTTCCGATCAGCGTGCGTGAGGTAGTCACCATGGGGCGCTACGGTCGACTCGGGTTCACTCGCCGGCTCAGATCCGTGGATCACACCGCCGTCAACCACGCACTCGAACGGGTCGAACTCACCGATCTTGCCGACCGCCAAATCGGCCGACTCTCGGGCGGGCAACGCAAACGCGCGTTCGTGGCCCGCGGCATCGCACAGGGCGCAACCACCCTACTGCTCGACGAACCCTTCGCCGGCGTGGACAAGCGCAGCGAGGCCACCATCACCCGGCTGCTCAAAGAGCTCGCAGAGGCGGGCGCCACGGTGCTCGTGAGCACACACGATCTACACGCACTGCCGGCTCTCGCCGACGAGGCTGTGCTACTCCAGCAACGTGTGCTGCTGCACGGCAGCCCCTCCGAGGTCTTGCAGCCGCAAAACCTTGCGTTGGCCTTTGGGCTTGATCCACGCGAACACGACTTCGGTGACCAGCAAGCCACACCACCTGCGCACCCGCGAGTGAAGCCCGAGGGGCAAGCCAAGACATGAGCCCCATCGATATTTTGCTGGAACCCTTGAGCTATGAGTTCATGGTGCGCGCACTGCTCACCGCACTCATTGCTTCGATTGTCGGTGCAGTGCTCTCGACCTGGCTGGTGCTCATCGGGTGGTCGTTGATGGGCGACGCAGTGTCACACGCGGTGCTGCCCGGCGTGGTTCTGGCCTATGTGGTTGGGGCACCATTTGCGTTGGGCGCGTTGGTGTTTGGGCTCATCGCAGTCATGCTGATCGGTGGTGTGCGTGACACTACCCGCATTAAAGAAGATGCTGCCATTGGCATTGTGTTCACGTCTCTCTTCGCATTTGGGCTTGTGCTCATTTCGCTGTTTCCTTCACAGGTAGATCTGACCCACATTCTGTTTGGAAGCTTATTGGGGGTGTCGTGGGCCGACTTTCTGCAGCTGGCAATTCTTGGTGCAGTAGTGCTGCTTGTGCTCCTGCTGAAGCGACGCGACTTCATCCTGTACGCGTTCGACAGCACTCACGCGCATGCGATCGGGTTGAACCCCCGTCTCATTGGGGCGACGCTACTCGGGTTGCTCGCACTCACAGCCGTGGTCGGTTTGCAGGCGGTCGGCGTCATTTTGGTGGTGGCAATGCTCATCATTCCCGGTGCCACCGCATATTTGCTCACGGATCGCTTCGCACGCATGCTCGTGCTCGCCCCGCTGATCGCTGCGGTGTGCGCGGTGATCGGGCTCTACGCCAGCTACTATCTTGACGCGGCAACCGGCCCGATGGTGGTGCTTGCCCAGGCTACAGCGTTTGCAATCGCATATCTTGTGAACCCGAGACAGGGTGTGCTTCTCAGGCTGTTTCGCAGACCTTCTGCACAGTCAAGAGAGAACCAGGGCACCGGCCCGGCAGCGGTTCGCTAGAGGTGTGCCACAAACAGTGCAGCTGCTGCGGTCTCACCCAGCGCGATGGGCTTGCCTTGGGTGGTGTCGTCGCCACCGAGCACACTCACCTCAATTGATCCAGAAAAGGGTGCACCCTCAGACACTCTGAGCTTGACCCCCAATACGATGCCGCGATCTTCAAAAAACTGTAAAAGTTTCGGGTCTTCGTCGCTGATGCGCTCCACCACGGCAATGCTGCCCGCAGCCACTTGGTGCAACTGCATTGCGGCAGGAATGTTGTAGGTTCCATCAGCAGCCGGGATGATGTCACCGTGTGGGTCGCGGGTGGGGTGTCCTAAGAGTTCGTCGATGCGTTGCACCAAAAAATCTGACACCGCGTGCTCAAGGTGCTCCGCCTCATCGTGCACCTGATCCCAGCTGTACCCCAGCGTCTGCACCAAAAAGGTCTCGATGAGTCTGTGCCGACGCACCATTGCCACCGCGTGGGCTCGCCCCTCGTCGGTGAGCTCAACAGATCCGTAGGGGGAATGGATCAACAAACCCTGTGCGGTGAGTTTGCGCACTGCGTCAGAGACCGATGAAAGCTTGAGTGCAGTGCGCTCTGCAATCAGCGAGGGGGTGACTGGTGCGTCAGACCATTCAGACAGCGACCACACTGCCTTGAGATAGTTCTGGGTGCTGGTTGAAAGTTCTGAGACCGACACGGTCACACCTTTCTGCGATTTCGACGCCGAATTTCGCTGGAGGGTTTGCCGCCGAGATAGGACTGCGAACTGTCGACCACGTAGCCGTTTCGCAGCGCTTCGCGACCGATGAGCATGCGAAACACCATTTCGTCTCGGCTGGTCAGGGTGACCTCTGAGGTGACAATTTGACCACACAGGTCTATGTCGAGCAACACCACGAGTCGCAGCTCACTATGCCCAGAGGAGCTTCGCACCGCCCGTCGGTCGTGTACTCGGCGGTCCACTGTCACCGCGTCTGACTCGTTTTGTTGCCACGGGTGCACGGTAAACCGCACCCAGTCTTCACCGTCTTTGGTAAATTCCTCGATCTGGGTAGCGTGCAGTGCTGAGGTCTGCGCACCCGTGTCAATCTTGGCTTTCAGAAAAGAAACACCAATTTCGGGCAGCCCAACCCATTCACGCCAGCCTGTGAAGGTGCTTGAATGGTTACGTTCAGTCACTCACCCATTTTGGCAGGTACACCCTTGAAACTTGCGATTCTCTCGCGCGCGCCCCAGGCATACTCCACGCAGCGACTCAAAGCTGCTGCCGAGCAGCGGGGCCACCGCGCCCTCGTGTTGAACACGTTACGCTTTGCGATCGACCTGGCAGGTGACACCCCTGATTTGCGCTACCGAGGCAAGCTGCTCAGCGATTATGACGCGATTTTGCCGCGCATAGGCAACTCCATCACCTACTTTGGCACTGCGGTGGTGCGCCAGTTTGAACAGATGGATGTGTACACGCCAAACACCGCGAACGGCATTTCAAACTCACGTGACAAACTGCGTGCCATTCAGATCTTGTCCCGCCACCACATCGACATGCCCGAGACCGCGTTCGTGCGAAACCGTGCCGATGTTCGCCCTGCCATTGAAAGTGTTGGTGGTGCGCCGGTGGTCATCAAACTTCTTGAGGGTACCCAGGGCATCGGGGTGATTCTCGCTCCGCAAGTAAAAGTTGCCGAGGCAATCATCGAAACACTGCACTCGACCCGTCAAAACGTGCTGATTCAGCGTTTTGTTTCTGAAAGTCGTGGGCGTGACATTCGTGCGCTTGTGGTTGGTGATCGGGTGGTGGCCGCAATGCGTCGGGTGGCGAGCGGTGATGAATTTCGCTCAAACGTGCATCGCGGTGGCACCGTCGAACCAGTGCAACTTGAGAGCGCCTATGAGCAGGCAGCGGTTCGGGCGGCCCAAATCATGGGATTGCGAGTTGCCGGTGTCGACATGCTCGAGGGCGAGCAGGGGCCACTCGTCATGGAGGTTAACTCATCGCCAGGGTTGCAGGGCATCGAACAAGCCACCGGGCTCGATGTGGCCGGCGCCATCATTGACTACATTGCAAACCAGGTGGCGTTTCCTGAGATCGATGTGCGTCAGCGGCTGAGTGTTTCGACAGGATACGGTGTGGCTGAACTGGTCATGCACGCAGGCGCAGAACACGTCGGCAAGAAGCTTGGTGAGCTTGGTCTCTGGGATCGCGATATCACAGTGCTCACTCTGCATCGAGGCGTGCAAGTGATTCCGAACCCGCGAAAGCATGTGGTGCTTGAAGCTGAAGATCGATTGCTGTGCTTCGGCAAACTTGAAGAGATGCGCTCAATGATTCCTGATCGACCGCGGCGCAGGGCGCGGGTGCGCAAGCTTCCTCAAGAAGCAAGAGACCTGGCAGACCAGCAGTAGCCAGAAGCGACTTCGGCAGAGTGTGTGCCAGTTTGCAGTAAACCTCACCAGTGCCATTGCCAGTGCCAGTTTGAGTGAATCTGACTCAGAACGGCGACGAGTGCTCAACTAGCTGGCAGGCTTCGGTGAAAGTTCGGCTATCAATTCAAACTCGATGATGCCCTCGGGGTGCACCGACACAAACCCAAGGTTCGGGGCTTCAACTCTAAAGTCTGCGAACCTGATTGGAATCTGCCCGATGATGGTCGTCTGCTCAGAGCCGACTTTGAATTGCGCAGTAAAGGTGGTGGGCCTGGTCACACCTGCTATGGTCAACTCACCAGTCAGGGACTGTTCAAAAATTTCGCCCTGCACGGGGGCCTGTGAGGCGGTGACCGGTTCTGTGAGGGTGAAGCTCGCGGTGGGGTACTGATCTGATCGCATTGTGTATTGCTGAAAGTAGCGGTCACGGGAGGGGCTATCAGTTTCGATTGAGTCGATTGCGACGACGATCTCGGCTGTGTCAAGGGTCAGCCCGTTCACCAAAAACGATCCGGTCACGTCGTTGGTTCTTCCGGTCACAGTCACCTGAGTGCCGTTGAGCACTTCGTCGACTCGGTACCCAGCTTCTGAGCCCTCGACCACCTGCCACAGTCCGCTCATTGCCGCGAGGTCAACGGACTCGGAGCCTCCGGGCTGCAATTCAGAGGCGTCCGCACTGAGCATTGTTGGCGCAGGTGCAGCTGGGGCCGCAAAAAAGTCGCGGTAGACAACCGGGCCAGCATAGGCGGCGACGGTACCAAGAGCAAGCACCCCAGCAAGCGCGATGAGGATCGCTTTGGCTTTACGGTTCATGGCTGCTCCAATGTGACAGAATCACTACTAGCTTGCAGGGTGCAGCCTCAAAAAATCTGTGAACGAGCTGCGTGAGTGCTGCAATTAGTGTTCTTGAAACACTCGGTAGCCGCGTTCAGCATCAAAACCATGTATCTCGCGGGTGTCAAGTGCCGCCATGAATTCGAGCACTCCACGGGTAATTTCTTGACCTGGCACCAGCACCGGAAAACCCGGGGGGTACGGTGTGACGAAACCAGCACTGACCGGAGTGATGCCGGCGTCAATGAGGTCGAGCAAGTCCTGCGTGCGGGCGTAGTCAATTGCGCCGCGTTCCTGACCTTTGAAGAAGGCCGCCCGCATGTCGCCATCTGGCAAGTTCTGGTCGGTTGCGTAAAGGGGTGAGAACGCGCTGAAATCAGGCAGAGGTGGAATGTGTTGCTGCGGAAGCAAACTGTCATCGAATTGGTGATCGGCCTGTTGCTGGGCGTCTTCAAATTGTTCGGCGAGTTTCACCAGCACCTCAATAAGATAGGCAACGCCACTTCGAGAGGTGCCGATGTTCGTCATGAAGAGCACCGTGTTACGACTGGTTTTGTTGACCTGAATGCCGAAACGGTCCATGAGGTAATCGTGCTTGAACGTGTCACCATCGATGCCGGTCTTCGTAATTTCGAGGGTAATTCGGCTTGGGTCAACCACAAACTCTTCGTGCTGCCAGGCAGTCCACATCGGGGCGAGCCCGTGTCTGAGTGGCATGGGCAAGGAGTCGCCTCTCAGCTCTTCGGGAATGAGATCGTGTGCGGTGAGTACTCTGAAAAACTTGCGCAACAGAGGGTGTCGCGCGATCGCTCGACTAATGCTGGTCGCCAGATCGAGTTGTCGCTGCACCAGCTCAAAACCCTCAAGTTCGACCTGCCTGCGACCAAGGTCAAGCGACGAAAGAATTTGGTAGTTTGGTGAGGTTGACGTGTGAGTCATGAACGCTTCGTGGAACGGCACACGTGCGTCTCTCACCCAGTCTTGGTCATACACGTGAATCATTGACCCCTGCCGCAACGAGGTCAGTGTTTTGTGAGTCGACTGCGTGGCATAGACCCGAATGCGAGCATCAGGGGCAGGGATCAGCACCTCGCTCAGCCACACCTCGTCTGGGGCGGGGTTTCCGTCTGCGTCAAACAGCCGTTTGCGCTGTTCGGCATATTCGTGCGCGAGCTCCGAAGTTTTGAGTCGCTCTTCCAGGTGCTTCGCTGCCGCCATTGCGGTTCGTCGCCGTGTCACCGGGTGAAAGGCTGCGAATGCAAACCAGGCCTCGTCCCACAAAAAGACCAGGTCTGGCTTGATGGCCAGGCACTCGGCCATGACACGTTCTGGGTCGTACACGATGCCATCAAAAGTGCAGTTGGTGAGGGTGACCATGCGCACCTCTTCGAGACGCCCCGCTGCGCGATAGTCCAAGAGCATCTGCTTGATGCTTGACAGCGGCACCGCGCCATAAAACCCAAAATCGTTGAGCGGATAGGCCTCAAGGTAGGCAGGCCGAGCCCCCGTCAACATCACCGCGTGGTGATGCGATTTGTGGCAGTTGCGGTCAACCATGACCACATCGTTGGGGGCGCTTAAGGCCTGATGCACGATCTTGTTTGCAGTTGACGTGCCGTTGGTCACGAAAAACGTCTGTTTCGCCCCGTAGGCACGCGCTGCAAGCTCTTGGGCTTTCTTGATGGTTCCGACTGGCGCAAGCAGCGAGTCCAGCCCACCTGAGGTTGCGCTGGTCTCTGCAAGCAACAGGTTCAAGCCATAGAAGTCGACCAGGTCGCTGATCCATTTCGACCCCACCACTGACCCGCCGCGGGCGACAGGCAGCGCATGAAAAACCCCGACGGGTCGACGGGCGTGGTCTTGAATGGCGGCAAAGAACGGGGTGTCATAGAGGTGTGACACGCGGCGCAACAGCGACAGGTGCAGCTCGAGCTGGTCCTCACGTCGAAACACACGTCGAAAACGTCGGGTGAGGGCGCCAGCCAACTCTTCAATGTTGGCGCCAGCCATGAGGTAGACGTCGAGTTCAGGTCGAATGCTGTGCAGCACGTCGGCCAGACGCACGAGTCGCTGCACAGAGTTCAGTGAGCTTGAGGCGGGTGCCGTTTCGACATTGGCTGATTGCCAGGCAAGTGCGATGGTGTCTTTGAGATCACGGCTCAGAGCTTGGGTGGAGCGACCGCTGAACCCTGGTCGCACCACGCAAGAGAGAATGTTGGGGTTGGTAAGCAATGCCGCGATCGCGTCATCAGCTGAGGGCACGATGACATAGTCATAGATGAACTGATCGGCGGAGTTTCGCAACCGCAAGTTCTCAAGCCGCATGCCGTCACGATCTTCGGGAGTGGTTTCGTCAACCACCAACACCTCAAAACGGGGTCGAGCATCGGCGTCATCGCGCAGGGCGATGCGTTCGTCTTCATCAAGCACATCTTCGCGACGTTCGTCTGGCACCGTTGATGCACGCAACCGCTGCACCACGCGACCAATGCGATCGAGTGCGACCTTATATTCGCCTCGGTCGAGTAGGTCGCTGATTTCACGCACGTATCGCTGGCCAAAACCAGCCCAGTACATTTCGATGGTTTCGAGGGCGCGAAGATTTCGGGCGATTTCACCGTCGCGAGTCAGCACGCTCTCGTCGTCGCTGCCCAAAGCGATGCGTTTCACGCCAAACCGCAGGTATTCCCAAGCGTCACTGCGCAAACGCCAGGTTGTCGAAGGCATTCCCGGATCACGTTCGAGGGTGCCAGTCATTGGGGGAGGTTCGACCATTTGCTGCTCTGCGGCACTCACGTGCGGCAGAGCTGGTACCGAAACTTTGTCGTCGAAGACTGGTTCGGCCGATGCGTGTTCAAGGTGCGCCATCGGTCATGATCCTTTCGCTGCCGGCCTGCCCAACCAATTTCAGGTGACACTTTGTGAAAAGCATACGTGGTGTTTCAGGCCCTGGCGCGCATATGGGTGAATCTCCGACTGAACTTCTGCGCGCGCAAGTAGACTTGACACTATGGCAACAACCCATGAACGAAAGCACCGCATCGTTGTATTAGGTGGAGGTTCGGGTGGCTATGAAGCTGCCCTCGCAGGGGCACAACTTGGTGCTGAGGTCACCCTAATCGAACAAGAAGGTGTTGGTGGCGCCACAGTGCTCACCGACGTGGTGCCCTCTAAAAGTTTGGTGGCAACCGCGAACGCGGTTCAGGCAGTTCGTGACTCGAGCAAGCTTGGTGTGCAAACCTTCGTGACCGGTGGTGACGGCAAACCTGTTCGACCAGAGACCACGGTGAACTTGTCAGTGGTCAACAAGCGACTGCTGGCAATGGCCAATTCGCAATCTCTAGACATGTTGCACAGTCTCGAAGAGGCCGGTGTCACCGTGGTCTCAGGGCGGGGGCGTCTTGACGGCCCCAATGCGGTCATTGTGTCGACGGGTGAGGTCGGCTCGGGCACCGATTTTGATCGCATCGAAGCCGACACGATCGTCATCGCCGTTGGCGCGAGACCTCGTGAGCTCGACAATGCAAAACCTGACGGAGAACGCATTCTGACTTGGACGCAGCTCTACAGTTTGCCCGCCATCCCAGAGCACCTTATTGTGGTTGGTTCGGGTGTGACCGGGGCAGAGTTTGCCAACGCCTACCGCATCCTTGGTTCTGAAGTGACCCTCGTGTCCAGCCGTGAGCAGGTGCTGCCGGGCGAAGATCAAGATGCCGCTGCAGTGATCGAGCGGCAGTTTGAAAAACTTGGCATGCACGTCATGTCTAAGGCCCGCGCTGAGTCAGTGACCAGAACTGAACACGGAGTGGTCGTGCAGCTCGCGGATGGGCGAACCGTCGAGGGTTCCCACTGTTTGATGGCTGTCGGCTCGGTTCCCAACACGCAACACCTTGGCCTCGCTGAGGCCGGTGTTGAGCTGAACGAGAGCGGTCACATCGTAGTCAATAAGGTAGCCCGAACCGCGGTGCCCTCCATTTACGCAGCTGGCGACTGCACAAACTTCTTTCCGCTCGCATCTGTCGCTTCAATGCAGGGCCGCACGGCCATCATGCACGCGCTCGGCGATTTCGTGAAACCCATCGAATTGCGCAATGTGTCTGCCAACGTGTTTACCTCGCCCGAGATTGCGGCTGTTGGTTGGACGGAACGATCGCTTGCTGAAAATGCCGACCTTGCTGCGGCGGTGTCGCACACGGTTCCGCTGAGCACGAACCCCAGAGCCAAAATGACCGGGCTCGAAGACGGATTCATTAAATTGTTTGTGTGGAAGGCCTCTCGCACGGTCATCGGCGGAGTGATCGTGGCAAACAACGCAAGCGAACTCATTTTTCCGCTTGCGCTCGCCGTCGAACACCGTCTCACGGTCGATGAGGTGGCGTCGGCTTTTGCAGTGTATCCGTCAATGTCCGGGGCGATCACCGACGCGGCACGAGCCATGCACCGAGCGGGTCTCTAGTGCTGACCCGGCGCGTCCTCTCAACATTGGTTGCCGCCACCGCAGTCATTGCGTTGGCGTTCGCGCTGAGTGCCTGCGCCGCGACCAAGCCCGCCCTGGTGCCAAGCGATGTTGGGGTTGAGACAGTGGTCACGGTGTACGTGGCAGACAATCGTTACGAGCCCGCCCAGGTTGAAATCAAAGCTGGCCAAGCCGTTCGTTGGCAGTTCGTTGGTGCCATGGAACACGACGTGGTGGCAGTTGACGGCAGCTTCGTCAGCGAACTGCAAACCACCGGTGAATACATCCACGTGTTTGATGAGGTGGGGGAGTACGGCTACGACTGTTCAATTCACCCTGAAATGATCGGCATGGTCACCGTTCGATAACCCTGGGAGCCACATCGCCGGGCAGGTGAGGCGGAGTCTATTCCGACTCAGGCACCACCGAGAGCAGCACGTGCCCGCTTGGCACGGTTTGCCCAAGAGGGGCATCGATGCCGGTAACCACCCCTTCGTGGGGGGCGCTGATGGACTGCTCCATTTTCATGGCCTCGAGCACGAGCAACTGCTCGCCGGCTGCAACATGCTGCCCATCTTCGACCGCGACCTTCACCACGGTGGCCTGCATGGGGGCAATCACAAGGTCGCCGCTTGCGCCGGCAACGCTTGAAGTCTTCGTGCGTTTTGGGGCTGGGCCTCGCGTGACATCAAGGTCGCCAAGCGGAGTCAGATTCATCGGCATGGTGACCTCGATGCGACGACCCGAAACTTCAACCACCACCGTCTGCTGCTTTTGGGGAACCAGGTTCGACGAGACCTCCCCTTCCCATGGGGAGATATCGTTCACAAACTCATTTTCAATCCACAGGGTGTAGACCCCGAAGGTGCCATTTTCGGCCGTAAACGCTGGTTCGTTCACCACCTTGCGATGGAACGGCAGCACGGTGGGAAGCCCCTGAATCTCAAACTCATTAAGTGCCCGTCGAGCGCGCTCGAGAGCCTGTTCTCGGGTTGCCCCAGTGACGATCAGCTTGCCCAGCATCGAATCAAAGGCGCCAGAGACCACATCGCCCGACACCACTCCGGTGTCGACGCGCACACCGGGTCCGCTTGCTGGCACAAACTTACTGACTGGGCCAGGGGCTGGCAAGAACCCGTTGCCCGGGTCTTCGCCGTTCAGACGAAATTCAATTGAGTGCCCCAAGGTAACCGGGTCATCGTAGTCAATGACACCACCCTCGGCGATGCGAAATTGTTCACGCACCAGGTCGATGCCGGTGACTTCTTCGCTGACCGGGTGTTCAACCTGCAACCGAGTGTTGACCTCGAGAAAAGAGATAGTACCATCGAGGGCAACCAAAAATTCACACGTTCCGGCACCGACGTAACCGACCTCGCGCAAAATTGCTTTCGACGCGCGATAGAGCTCGGCGTTTTGCTGTTCGGTCAAAAATGGTGCAGGAGCTTCTTCGACAAGTTTCTGATGACGTCGCTGCAAAGAACAGTCACGGGTCGAGATGACCACCACATTTCCGTGTTGATCGGCGAGACACTGTGTTTCAACGTGACGGGGTTTTTCGAGATATTTCTCGACGAAGCACTCGCCGCGACCGAAAGCTGCAACGGCTTCACGGGTGGCCGACTCAAATAACTCGGCAACCTCTTCGCGGTGATAGGCAACTTTGAGGCCGCGCCCACCACCGCCAAAGGCCGCCTTGATTGCAATAGGCAAACCAACCTGGTCCGCAAACGCCAACACTTCATCGGCGCCAGACACTGGTTCACTCGTGCCGGCAGCCAACGGAGCACCGACGGTTTCTGCGACGTGTCGCGCACTGACTTTGTCGCCGAGGCGCTCGATTGCATCTGGGCCCGGCCCGATCCAGGTGAGACCTGCATCAATGACTGCACGAGCGAAGTCAGCATTTTCAGCAAGAAAGCCATACCCAGGGTGCACAGCGTCTGCGCCTGAGCGACGGGCAACAGCCAAGAGTTTGTCGATCACCAGATAGGTTTCAGCGCTGGTGGTCCCGCCGAGCGCATAGGCTTCGTCTGCGAGCCGCGAGTGCAACGCGTCCCGATCTTGGTCGGCATAGACCGCGACTGAGGCGATGCCGCTATCTGCGGCTGCGCGAATTATGCGAACGGCGATTTCGCCACGGTTGGCAATGAGCACTTTACGAATGCGCGACATGAACTCCAGCATATTCGAGGATCCACCCCGCTCGTTGGATATGTCTCACAAAGCTTGAGCAGTTTTCATTGATGATTTACACAACTTGCCTGCGATCACATCTTGGGCAATCGTGAGTTTTTCGCCAGGTTGGCTTTGTAGACTTAGGGCGTGGTCAATGCAGAGATTCAGGGCAAGGTGTACCCACCCACAGCCCCATACCTTGTCGGTCGTGAAAAGGTTCGTGAGTTTGCGCGAGCAGTGTTCAGCTCTTCTCCGCTTCATCACGACGTGAAGGCAGCCCAAGAAGCCGGATACGCCGACCTCGTGGCCCCGCCCACCTTCGCGATTGTGGTGCAAGACGCCACCCTGCAGCAGTTGCTTTTAGACGAAGAGGCACAGGTTGATTTTTCACGCGTCGTGCACGGAGATCAGAGTTTCAATTATTCTCGCCCCATAGTTGCCGGCGACGAACTCACCGGTCAGATGACCATCACCAGTGTGAAAAGTCTCGGCGGTCACAGCATGGTCACCTCATCGACCAACATTATTGACGCCAGTGGTGAACATGTCGCAACCGCAGTGTCGGCTCTCGTCGTGAGGGGTGCAGAATGAGTGCGAACCCAGCATTCGAAGCTCTCAACGTCGGCGAACAGGTAGCGCAGCGTGACTTTCACTTCACGCGCGATTCACTGGTTCGATACGCTGGTGCGTCCGGCGATTTCAACCCTATTCATTACCGTGACGACTTCGCCCGCTCGGTTGGCCTTGACGGCGTGCTCGCCCACGGCATGTTGACAATGGGTGTGGCGGCTTCCCCTGTCGTTGAATGGCTTGGCACCGCCGGGGTGGTCACCAATTACCAGGTGCGGTTCACGAAACCGGTGCCGGTAGACGCTGAAGCCGGTGCCGATCTACAGGTCACCGCAACAGTTGGCGCCCTTGATCCTGAGGCTCGCACGGCCCGAATCGATCTTCGGGTGGTGTTCGCAGAACAGACCGTGCTCGCGAAAAGCCAACTGGTGGTGTCATTCACGTGAACCTCGCTGAGCTCACCACGATGCGTGTGGGTGGCCCCGCGCAACGGGTGATCCATGCGAACACCAGAGAAGAGTTGATTCTTCACACCAGTGAGCTTTTGGCCTCCGGTGATCCCTGGATCTTGCTTGGCGGAGGGTCCAACACGGTGGTCTCTGACGAAGGGTTTGCAGGCACGGTGCTGTTGGTTCGCAGCACCGGCGTGCAGCTCGTCGACGACCACTCATCAACTTCAACAGTGCGCTTGCGAGTGCAGGCTGGCCATGACTGGGATCGACTGGTAGCTCATTGCACCGCAGACGGGCTTGCAGGCCTTGAGGCGCTTTCTGGCATTCCCGGGTCTGTCGGCGCCGCGCCGATGCAAAACATTGGTGCCTACGGGGCAGAACTCAGCGATGTGCTGCACTCGATCGAATTTTTTGACGCGCATCTCGAAGAGGTGGTGCACATTTCAGCAGCGGAACTTGAGCTGAGCTATCGAGACTCTGCGCTGAAGCGCGGGCGTGAGGGCGTGGTGCTCTCCATTGATCTTGAGCTCGAGCAGTCTGATTCGGCCCCGGTTCGATATGAGCAACTTGCGAATGCCCTCGGGGTCAGCCTTGGTGATCGAGTGCCCCTTGCTCAAGTGCGTGAGCACGTGCTCACCCTTCGTGCAGCAAAGGGCATGGTGTTGCGTGACGACGATCACGACACCTGGAGCGCAGGCTCCTTTTTCACCAATCCAATGGTAAGTGAACACTTTGCCCGCACACTCCCTCACGACGCCCCTCGCTTCGAGGTGCTCTCTTACGAGCCCGCACCGGCCGTCACCACCCTAGAGGAACTCGAACTCGGGTTTGCGTTGCGGGTGCCACCACCAGCGCACCCCCGCACGGTCAAACTTTCTGCTGCGTGGCTGATCGAACGCGCAGGCATCACTAGGGGCTTTCGGCTTCCTGGCTCAGGGGCTGCAATTTCACACAAGCACACGCTCGCGATCACGAACCGCGGTGGGGCGACCGCCGCTGACGTCGCCCAACTTGCCCGCTACGTGGTGCAGCGGGTGCAACAAGAATTCGGCATCATCTTGGTGCCAGAACCAAACTTGTACGGTCTCGAACTCTAGGGAGCAGCAATGAATCACACCCCTCGCATTCACAAAACGCTGGTCACTGACGCGCTCTTCGGTAAATGGAAAAGCGAGCGCATCGCCAGTCGCGCGCTCGCCGCAGACCCCCGCTTTCACACCGCACCTGGCACGCCGATGCGCGAGCATCGGGAACGCGTGCTCACACAGCTGGGGCTGCTGGTCGAAAACGGAGCAATTCAGCGCGCCTTTCCGGCACGATTTGGGGGTGCTGACAACCACGGCGGCAACATTGCTGCGTTTGAAGAGCTGATCTTCGCAGACCCTTCGCTGCAGATAAAAAGCGGTGTGCAATGGGGCCTGTTTGCCTCGGCAATCTTGCACCTCGGCACTGACTCACATCATGAACAGTGGTTGCCTGATGTGCTGTCACTGAAGTTGCCCGGTGCTTTCGCAATGACCGAAATCGGTCACGGATCAGACGTGGCCTCTATCGGCACCACCGCAACATATGATGCTGAGCGCGAAGAATTCGTCATTCACACC
>CAYSQG010000016.1:0-25387 GCA_964433255.1 uncultured Leucobacter sp. | reverse complement strand
TATGCCCCAATGAAGGGCATCGAGATGTCAGTTGCCATGGCTTCCACACTCGACATCTCCTTCTCGGTGCGCGGTGGTTTGCTCATGCGACATGTGCATCACTGGGCAGCTCTTCTCTTCGTGGCCTCCATTGGCCTGCACATGTTGCGCATCTTCTTCACAGGAGCCTTCCGCAAGCCCCGTGAGCTGAACTGGGTCATCGGTTTTGTGCTGTTCATTCTCGCCATGGCTGAAGGTTTTACTGGGTACTCGCTTCCCGACGATGTGCTTTCTGGCAACGGTCTGCGCATCATTGATGGCATCATTATGGGCATTCCAGTCATTGGCACCTGGCTTTCGTTCCTGTTCTTTGGTGGTGAATTCCCCGGTACAGAGATCGTCGGTCGCTTGTACATGCTGCACATCATGGTGCTCCCCGCTATGGTCATCTTGTTCGTTGCGCTGCACCTTGCCTTTGTGGTCATTCACAAGCACACGCAATACCCTGGTCCCGGTAAGACTCAAGACAATGTGGTGGGTTTCCCAGTGCTGCCCGTATACGCGGCAAAAGCGGGTGGGTTCTTCTTTATTGTCTTCGGTTGGATCATGTTGATCTCAACATTTGTTGGTATCAACCCGATCTGGTATTATGGTCCTTACGACCCCTCCCCTGTCTCTGCTGGCACACAGCCTGACTGGTACATCGGGTTTGCTGACGGCATGCTTCGCATGATTCCGCCAGGCTGGGAAACCGAATGGTTTGGTTACACGTGGTCTTGGAACATCCTTGTTCCCGTGTTCATCATGGTCGGGTTCTTGATCCTGGTTGCCATCTACCCATTTGTCGAAGCTTGGGTGACAGGCGACAAGCGTGAACACCATATTCTCGATCGCCCACGAAACGCACCCACCAGAACAGCAATTGGCGCAGCTGGTGTGACTTTCTACGCTGTCATGTGGGGTGCAGCAAGCTCTGACTTGTTGGCAACTCACTTCCAGCTCAGCATCGAAGGTGTCATCTACACGATGCAGGCCGCATTGATTTTGGGCCCAATTATCGCCTACCAAGTCACAAAGCGTGTTGCATTGGCTCTGCAAAAGAAAGACAAATCGATTGCTTTGCATGGCTACGAGTCAGGTCGAATCGTGCGACTTCAAGGCGGTGAATTTGTTGAGGTACACAAGCCTCTCAACGAATACGAACGCTGGGAGCTCGTGAGCTACCACGATTACCAGCCACTCATGCTCCGCCCGGACGACAACGGAAAAATTTCCTTTGGCAAAAAGGTTCGTGCAGCTTTCAGCCGTTGGTTCTTCGAAGACCGTGTTGTTCCACCGTCGCAAATCGAAATCGAACAGGCAAAACACGAAGGTCACTAACGACTGTTGACCATCACGTAGGGGTCCCAAGATTATAGATCTTGGGACCCCTACTTCGTTTTCATACGGGTGTAGGTTGCAGCGAAATCATACGGGTGTAGGTTGCAGCGAAATCATACGGGTGTAGGTTGCAGCGAAATCATACGGCTGACAATTGCACCAGATCATACGGCTGAGGGTTTCACCGAAATCATTCAGTGTTCACTGACGGCAACAGAGATGACGCAGCATGTAGAAGCATCTGATGCAGTTCTTCACGGCTCAGTGTGCACTGTAATTGCTGCAAATAGTCACGTATTGCTTCAGTGGGTGAACTGCCACTGACCGCAACGAGCTGATAGATGAAGCGTGAGATTAGTGTGTATTGACCATCGGAACGGAAAGCGTCTCGCACACTTCCCTGCAAACCATGTGAGTTTAGTGCCGCCTGTGATCCAAGTGGACGCTGTGAGACTTGTAATCCCTGTGTGCTCTGTGAATCCTGTGAGCCGTGCATTACATCAGAACTATATTGCTTTGTCTGTTTGATAACTCTCTCTGCACAGGCCTGGAAAAGCTCTAGCTTTGTGTTGAAATTTGAGTACACATGGGGCTGCGATACCTCGGCACGTTTCGCGATTGCGTTTGTGGAAGCTCCAAAGTACCCGAAAGAGCCAAACTCAGCTATTCCCGCGGTAATGAGACGTTCTCTGTTCTCTCCCTGACGTCTGCGTTGACGGCGTTGTGCTGTCAACGTACTTGCAGCCCGAGTGGCATTATTGATCTGATTCAAGGTCACCGCCCGTTGAGTAAAAACAAATCAAGGTGCCCATGAAACATGGACACCTCGATTGTATTTGGCTTTTTACGAATTGAGCCTAACGGGCAAAGTTACCGCGGTAGTACTCGTAGATCCATCCGATTACACCAACAATGACGACTGGGAGCCCAAGATAGAGGAGCCAGAAATTGCCTCCGACGCTCAAACCAATCACCACTACACCTATTGAAAAGGCGAGGAGTACTGGCCACCAACTCCATGGGCTAAATTCGCCAATTTCGGGGTCTCCGTCGTCGATGTCAGCATCAAGTCGATCTTCTGCGAGAACACCGCCCTGTTTCTTGAGCGACATGGAAAGGAACGTGGCAATAAATGCTGTGAGCCCGCCGGAAAGCAGGATGGCGATAGAACCAGCCCATTCGATGTAGCCGGTCGCTCCGACACTCCAAATGGTGTACACAGTTGCGACCACAAAGAAGTACACCGACAACACGGTGAACATGACAACGTTGGACTTCATGTTGATTAACCTTTCAGCGTTGCTTCGCTAGTGACTTGAAGCAAGTGCAGGAGCATGTTCTTCACCGGGTTGCTTCACACCACTCACTTCAGGGTGGTTCAGATCAAATGCAGGCGACTCTGAACGGATGCGAGGAATTGATGTGAAGTTGTGGCGTGGCGGGGGGCAAGATGTCGCCCACTCCAACGAGCGACCAAAACCCCAGGGGTCGTTAACAGTGACCTTTGGTGCGTTACGCGCGGTAATGTACACGTTCAACAGGAACGGAATCATCGAGATACCGAGGATCATCGCACCAACGGTCGACAGCTGGTTCATCCAAGTGATCCCATCTTCTGGCAAATAGGTGTAGTAGCGCCGTGGCATCGCCATGACACCGGCCCAGTGCTGGACGAGGAATGTGGTGTGAAAACCGATGAACAATGTCCAGAAGTGAATCTTACCGAGACGTTCGTCGAGCATCTTTCCGGTCCACTTTGGCCACCAGAAGTAGAAGCCAGCGAACATGGCGAACACAACTGTTCCGAAGATCACGTAGTGGAAGTGTGCCACCACGAAATAGGTGTCTGACAGGTGGAAATCAAGTGCAGGCGAGGCGAGAATCACGCCGGTGAGACCACCAAAAACGAAGGACACCAGGAAGCCAAGCGCCCACAGCATGGGAGTTTCGAAAGTGATCGAACCTCGCCACATGGTGCCAATCCAGTTGAAAATCTTCACACCGGTTGGCACAGCGATCAGCATGGTCATGAGCGCGAAAAATGGCAACAGTACGGACCCGGTGACATACATGTGGTGTGCCCACACGGTCATTGACAGCGCTGCGATTGCGATAGTGGCGTAGACCAAGGTTTTGTAGCCGAAAATCGGTTTGCGGCTGAACACCGGAATGACCTCAGAGATAATTCCGAAGAACGGAAGTGCAATGACGTACACCTCTGGATGACCGAAGAACCAGAACAGGTGTTGCCAAAGAATAGCTCCACCCTCACCGTTAAAGATGTGAGAACCGAATATGCGGTCTGCGGCAAGCCCGAAGAATGCTGCGGCTAGCACAGGGAAGATGAGAATGATGAGGATTGACGTAATGAGTGTGTTCCACGTGAAGATCGACATTCGCCACATGGTCATGCCGGGTGCACGCATGGTGACAATCGTGGTAATGAAATTCACGCCGCCCATAATGGTGCCGAAACCACCGATTCCGAGACCAAGAATCCATAGGTTACCACCCACGCCAGGTGAGAATGTCACATCAGAGAGTGGCGCATAGGCAAACCAACCAAACGATGCGGCACCCTGCGGTGTGAGGAAGCCACCCACTGCAATAAGAGAGCCAAATGTGTAGAGCCAGAACGCGAACGCATTGAGACGCGGGAACGCTACGTCAGGTGCACCGATCTGCAGCGGCATGAGCACGTTTGCGAAACCAGCAAACAGCGGGGTCGCGAACATCAACAACATGATGGTTCCGTGCATGGTAAACAGCTGGTTGTATTGATCGCTCGTGGCAACTACCTCAAGACCCGGTGCGAACAACTGGGCACGGATGATGAGTGCCATGAAGCCACCGATCATGAACCACACAACCGAGCTGATCAGATACATGTATCCGATGACTTTGTGGTCCGTGGAGGTGATCCACGAAACGACGACATTACCCTTCTTCATCTTTATCTCGTCTCTGACTACTCGTTCCAGGCTTTTGCCTGGGGGTTCTCAATGAGGTCTCCCTCAGGGCTGAACTCTATACCTGCGCGACCCGTGTTGCCTTGGGTGCGGAGTGATTCGATGTATGCGTCGTATTCTGCTTGTTCGACGACGCGAACCTCAAACAACATCATCGAGTGATATTCGCCACACAGCTCGGCACACTTACCCATGTACACACCCGTTTCTTTGGGCGTGAATGACATGTAGTTAGTCTGACCGGGAATCATGTCTTTCTTTTGCAAGAATTCAACGACCCAGAAGTTGTGAATCACGTCTCGAGCCTCAAGCCGCAACTCTGTTGTTTTGTTGACCGGCAGGTACAACACCGGCATGGTTGATTCAACAGGTGAACCGTTCTCGTCGGTTTGCACCTGTACACCCTGGAAATAGACATCTTCTTCGAGGTAGTTGAAGTCCCATGACCAGCGCTTACCAAGGATTTCAACCACGTTCTCGGGGTTGTCGTAGCGAGCCTCGACTTTTTCTTGCTCAACCGCAGTGAAACCAAAGAAACCCAGGATCAGAATGACTGGAACGATGGTGAAAAAGGTCTCAATGGGCATGTTGTAGCGGAGCTGTACCGGCAGGCCAGTCTGACCTTTTCGCCTGCGGTAGGCAATAGTTGCCCATATGATGAGGCCCCAGGTGATCAGACCGACAACAAGCAACACGATCCACGAGTTCACCCAAAGGGCGGTGAGGCCCGGGGTGTGATCTGTTGCATTTGTTGAGCCCTCAGGCAAGAACCCACGCTGCTGAGCCGGGGTACAACCAGCCAACACTAAGGCAGCTGTAGCCGCAACGGCCGGAAGGGCCCATTTCACTCGACGATTGGAACGCACCGCATACCTTTCGGAACTGTCTGTATTTTGAGCCCTGTGAACTCAAAACTTTGCTGTTTTTATAAGCTTAGCGCGAAGCTGAGCATTGGCTGAACACGGCTCGCGGAGTCACTAGCTGAAGCTGTCACCGCAGGCACAGCTGCCTTGCGCGTTCGGATTATCAATGGTGAAACCTTGCTTTTGAATGGTGTCTTCAAAATCAATGGTTGCACCATTGAGGTAGGGGATGCTCATCTGGTCGACGACCACGCCAACCCCGTTGAAGTCAACTACGGCGTCGTTTTCGAGCACACGCTCATCAAAGAAGAGCTGATAAATCAGCCCTGAGCAACCTCCGGGTTGCACGGCAATGCGCAGACGAAGATCGTCACGCCCTTCTTGGGCAAGAAGCTTTCGAACTTTGTCTTGTGCAGTATCAGTGAGGCCGACCTGATGAGCCGGCACGGCTAAGGTTTCGCTCATGCACCTATTGTACCCCCGCAGCTGCGCTGAGTGTTGCAGGAAAGCGACTGGGTTGAATATTCATTGGAGGTAGAGTAAAACAAGTGCGTCTTTAGCCGCGAAAGGATCCTGGGTGCCTAAACACACGAGCGAACACGAACACGTGTCCGACAATTTTGAACTTGCCCCGACTGGAAAAGGGAAACCGACTCCGAAACGTCGTGAAGCTCAGGCTGCGAAATCCAGACCAATCGCAGGTAACCAGTCAAAAGAGGCCAAAAGGGTTCAAAAACTGAGAATGAATGAAGCTCGCGAGCGAGCCCGCGTTGGCATGATGGCTGGTGACGAGCGCTACCTTCCAGCTCGCGATAAGGGCCCGCAACGCCGATTTGTTCGAGATTATGTAGACTCACGCATCAGCATTGGTGAATTTCTTATCCCTGCCATGGTGTTGGTGTTGCTCATGACGTTCCTGCCTGCTGAATGGCAGGTGTTCAGCCTTCTCGCAATCTGGGGCTACCTGCTGCTCTCAGTTCTCGACGCGGTGATCCTTGGGTTCATTTTGAAAAAGAAACTTGAAGAGAAGTTTGGGGCTGCACAGGTGCAGCCTGGTTTCCGTTGGTACGCAGGCATGAGAGCTATGCAGTTCCGCATGCTGAGAATGCCGAAACCGCAGGTTCGACGTTTTCAGCGACCCTAACCGTTTAGATCGTCAGCGTTCGTGGGTCGAAACCCTGACGCAACCAGCCCACGATTAATGTTGTGTGCCCAGAGCGGCCCCTCGTAGACAAATGCGGTATAGCCCTGCACCAATGTGGCTCCCAGTTGAAGTCGTTCGATCACGTCGTCGGCAGTGGTGACTCCCCCAACAGAAATGACACAAAACTGTGAGGAAGCGACCCTGCGGATGCGTTGAAGCACCTCGAGGGAGCGCTGCTGGAGAGGTTCGCCTGAGAGCCCACCATCGCCGATTTCACTGATGCGGGAAGCTGACGCGCGCAGACCATCTCGAGAAATTGTGGTGTTCGTAGCAATGATTCCTGCAAGTCCTAGATCAATTGCGAGCGATACAATTCCATCAATCTGTTCGTCTGGCATATCTGGGGCAATTTTTACGAGCACGGGTGTGTCACTCGCTGCGTGTTGCACCGCGCGTAACAGCGGGGCCAATGAATTGAGTTCTTGCAGGCCCCGAAGTCCAGGGGTGTTGGGTGAACTCACATTCACGGCGAGATAATCGGCCACTGGAGCGAGTCGTTCGGCGCTATACACGTAATCAGCGGTGGCATGTTTGACATCGGTCACTCGACTTTTCCCGATGTTCACCCCAATGATTGGGCGATGTTGAGACAGGCGAGCCTGCTCTATGCGGCCAACAGCCGCTGCAGCACCCGCATTATTGAAGCCCATGCGATTAATCAGGGCCTTGTCTTCTACGAGTCGAAACAACCGCGGTTTTGGGTTACCGGGCTGTGCGTGTTTTGTGAGTGTTCCAACCTCGACATGACCAAAACCCAGTGCACTCAGTCCGCTGATGAGCTCAGCATTCTTGTCAAAACCTGCCGCAACCCCAAATGGGCTCGGAAAGGTTAGCCCCATGGTGTGCACTTGCAAAGTTGGATCGGGAGCTGTGAACGCTCTGAACACTGGCCCACCCAGCTTGGCAGCACGAATAAATGGGAGCGCGAGATGGTGGGCTTCTTCTGGGTCTAGATGACGAAGCACCGTTTGAAACAGCACGGAATAGATGCTCACATTGATTCTTTCTCTGGAAGCTCATTTGGAGCATCAGCAATTGATGCAACCTGCGAGAGATCAGAACGTAGCTGGTCAATAGCGTCTTCGAAATCATCAAGACTTTCGAATGCTTGATACACACTCGCAAAACGCAAGTAGGCAATTTTATCGAGGGTTCGAAGGTGAGGGAGCACCGCGAGGCCAATGTCATTTGCGTCAAGCTGGGCTTGACCGGTTGACCGCAGGGCCTCTTCGACTTGCTGCGCAAGCACTGCAAGGTCTGACTCTGTAACTGGCCGGCCTTGACACGCTTTTCGAACGCCACTCATGACTTTGTCGCGGCTGAACGGCTCAACAACACCAGATCGTTTGATGACCGTGAGAGTTGCGGTCTCGGTGGTGCTGAAGCGCCCACCGCACTCGGGACATTGCCTCCTGCGCCGAATTGACAGACCGTCGTCACTGGTTCGTGAATCAATGACTCGGCTATCTTGATGTCGGCAGAATGGACAGTGCATAGCTACACGCTCTGATCTTCGTCGAAACGAACCGCGATGGCTTCGCCGTGAGCGGGCAGGCCCTCAGCGCGTGCGAGGGCGATGACATTCCCCTGCACCTGCGCGAGCCCGGCCTTACTGTAACTCACGATTTGTTGAGGTCGCAGAAAGGTGTGTGCGCCTAAACCTGCTGCAAACCGAGATGTTCCACCGGTGGGCAAGACATGGTTCGAACCGGCGAGATAATCACCAAGACTGACCGGGGTGTAGCCACCCAAAAACACCGCCCCAGCGTTGTCGATGTGGGCGAGCACAGCTGAGTTGTCTCGTGTCTGAATTTCGAGGTGTTCAGGTGCGTATGCGTTGCTCACCTGCGCAGCAGCAAACAGATCGTCTACCAGGATGACCCCAGACTGTTGACCAGAAAGCGCTTGCATTGCACGTTCAGAGTGTTGTGTGTGTGGCACGCGTTCTTCGATGTGTTGCGTCACGGATCGAGCAAACGTCTCTGAAGTGGTGACCAAAATTGCAGCAGCAGCTTCGTCGTGTTCTGCCTGACTGATCAGATCAGCTGCCACAAATTCAGCATTGGCGCTATCGTCGGCAATAACAAGTATTTCAGTGGTGCCGGCCTCACTATCAATGCCAACCGTGCCGTTCACGATGCGCTTCGCCGCAGCGACAAAAATATTGCCCGGTCCCGTGACCATGTCAACGGGCTCAAGGGCAATGCTGGGAACACCGAAGGCAAACGCGGCGATTGCAGATGCTCCGCCGATGGCATAGACCTCTTCAACTCCACACAGTGCTGCAGCCCACAACACGGCTTCGTGTGGCAAGCCATCGTTGTCGAATTGAGCTGGTGAAGCGAGAGCAAGACTTGGGACACCGGCGGTCTGTGCGGCTACGACATTCATGATGACGGATGAGGGGTAGGCAGCTTTTCCGCCTGGTGCGTAGAGTCCAACTCTTGAAACTGGTTGCCAGCGCTGAGTAATGACAGCTTCTTGAGAAATGTACGTCACTCGTTCTTCAGGTACTTGTGCCGCAGAAACTGTTCTCAGCCGATCGATCAAGAGCTCGAGGGCGTGTTTCACCTCTGGTGGGCAGGTCAACAACGACCGCGCAATGCGGTCTGCAGATACGCGCAGGGAGTGCCCCTCAACCCGGTCAAAATTTCGAGCGTGTTCTCGCAGAGCCTGCTCACCTGACACCCGAACTGACTCCACCAGAGGCGCTACCTGCTCTACTGCGTGCGAGATTGCCACAGCTGCACGTGGCACGAGATCGGTCAGGTGTGCGCGCGAAAGACGTTGGCCACGTAGATCAAGGGTGCGAAGCATAGGCTTCCAGTCTATCTGGCGACCGTCTCACCATGCCGAGCCAAGTGAGTTCACGCACAGCTGAAACCAGGTTCGACTCTGCCTGCGTTTGAGAGACACCGAGCAGTGTGGAGAGTGCTCCTGCGATTTGACGAAGGGTGAGATAACCGTCACACGCCCCAATTGCCGCAGCCATGAAGGTGTCCGCGCTCACCACCCGAGCAAGTGGTCTGTCTATCATCAGCTCAATGGTGTGAGGGTCTTCAGCACCCGGGCGATACATGCGGGTTTCCTGCACGGCATCGCTCATCACCCAGGTTGCGTCGAGCATCTGCTCGTTGCTCATCCGTTGCGCATTGACTCCTTGAGTAAACGCCTGCGAAAGCGGCTCCCCCGGCAATTCAACAAAGGCATCTGATACGTGCTCCGCGCGAAATACGGATTCGTTACTGAGTTCATCACTCAGCATTATGTGTTGCATGCGAATGGAGCCGAGACCAACAGCTATGACTTTTCGTTCAGAAAAATCGAGCATCCATGCGTGCAAGAGCTCGTCAAATTCGGGCTCATCGGGCGTGACTCCCCCATCCCGCACCCACAGTTGGGCGTACTGAAACGGGCTCAACTTTTCACGTTCAAGCAACCACATCGCAGTTGGTTGTTCAGCACTTGCCGCGGTTTCGAACCAGCTCCGAACGCGATCCGGTCCGTTGTGGCCCCAGTGATATTCCCAATTTGCCAAACAGACCAGGATGCCACGTGGTGCAAGCACTGAGTGAACCTCTTGGATCAGGGTGCAAACGAGTTCGTCACCGTTCATGCCGGCATCACGATACTCCAAGTGATCTGAGCGCGATGAATCTCTTGGAGTGATGACAAACGGTGGGTTGCTGAGCACAAGGTCAAAGCGTTCGTCTTGTACCGGTTCAAACAGATCTCCTGCCCTCCACTCAACTCGCCCCTGCAAACTGTTCAGTCGAGCGTTCATTGAGGCAAACCGGAGTGCTCGGGGTGAAATGTCAGTTGCGATGACGCGTTCAATTCCTGCTTGTGCCATCACCAAAGCGAGAATGCCACAACCGGTGCCCAGATCAAGGGCGGTCTTGATGCTGGTGAGAGTGTCTGAAGACCAGATTGGTGCTTGCAACAGCAGTGAGCGGGTAGCGCCACCGACTCCCATGACGTGATCAGGATCAGCGGGTGCGGTGCGAAGGTGGTCATCAAGATCACTCAGCACCCACCAATCGCTGACTGACCCTTCACTTTTGCCGGCTGTTGGCAGCTGCACAGGATTTAACGACAGCGCTGCTGAATAAGAGCCTTCAAAGTGCGTAACGAGGCCCAACTCAACTGCTCCGCTTGACAGCAGGCCGGGTAGTGCTGTGTCGAGCTCGGCACGTGTGAGAGTTTGGCCAAGCAAGAACAGTCGGATCAACGAGTGAAGAGCAGTGGGAGATGTTTGGTCGAGAGAGAACTCAGCGGGCACTGAGATGCCGCGAAGTCTTGCGTCATCTGCCTCGTCACCGATCAAGTTGCGCACCGCGGACACTCGGTACTCTGCTGCGACAAGGTCCCCTCGCAGTAGGTCGATTAGTTCATCAGACATGAAAAGATCGAGTGCTGATTAGGCATCAGAAAAACTTGAGGTGTCACCGATCAATCGAGTGTGATCTGCAGGGACCGGTTCCACAGCTGCGAGAGCGACTTCAGCAGCGAACTCGGAAACATTGAAGAGTTTGCCTGCACTTTCGCGCCTCTGTTGAATAGCGCCTGGGTTTGCGCGTTCCAGCAGCGTCGCCGTGACGGTGCCTTCAATCATGTCTCCCGACACCACTACGAATTCGATTCCGAGATTGCTCAGTTCAGGAATGCGAGCACGCAACGCGTCTTCACCAGCACGCTTCGAGAGGGCGACTGGTTCGTATTCCGGCATGGTCGGGGTGGTTCGAATGAAGTGTGCCTGATGACTGGTGACAAACACCACTCGCGAACCTGGACCAAGCAGTGGTAATGCAGCATCGAGAACTGCCAGCTGTGCGTCACGGTTGAGCTTGAGCGCGTAATCTTCACCCATGCCGCTCTCCATGCCACCTGAGGCGTTGAGCACCAAAATGTCAAGGCCACCAAATTCGCGTTGAACTTCTGCGAACATTTCGTCAAGTGACACAGGATCGGTGAGATCAGCTCCAATCACCAGCACGTGAGATCCGAGTTCACGAAGTTGAGCAGCTAACTTTTCAGCGCGAGGTGCCTTGTTTCGAAAGTTCACCACAACATCTGCGCCTGCCCCCGCGAAATAACTGACCGTATCAGCACCGATTCCGCGTGATGAGCCTGTCACCAGGGCACGCTTGCCGCTGAGGGTGGCAGGTTTGAGAGGGTTTGTCACAGTGACTCCTTCGGTTCAATCTCAGTGAAATCAAGCGTAGTGCCGAAAGTGTGTCGAATTGAACACAATTGATGCGTTGCGAAGCTTGGGGCGTTACTCTTCAGGTAAGCAACGATGCAACGGTGTGTCGCTAGGTACTCCGCTCACGCGGGTGAGGAGGGCAACATGGCAGATCGAATTTTGCGTGGTGCACGCATCGGATCCACCAGTTTGCAGGGCGAATACGGCGTTGAGCTCGCTCCTCGTCGAAAAGTCGAATACCTCACTGAAAGCGGAAACCGCTTTCAGGTGATGTTTGAGATTGACGCAGAGGCTCCACCGGAGTGGTTTGATCCTCGCAGCGGAGAGTTAGGATTTCTGGACGATGAGGCTGGTCGTGCAGCTCAAGCTGAGTTTGAAGAAAAGGAACTGCAACAACGCACGCACTGGGACATGTTGTTAGAGCGGCGAAGCCGGCAAGAACTTGAAGAACTGCTTGCAGAGCGGCTGCAAATTTTGCGTGAGCGTCGCGGAGCCACAGGTAAAGACTGAGCGTGAAGATGTCAGTCTTCACTCTTCACGTTCGTTCACCTTTCTTCTATACGTCACGCTTGACCCAAGAATGACTGCCCCTAAGCCAACCGTCACCCACGCCGCAGAAATCCAGCCCCCAAAACGAACCGCTGGTGTGTGCCCCTCGTACAGAGGCACCTCGACGACCATCGCATCAGCGGTGAATGGGGTGAGAGATGCGGCATCTTTACCCGATGGCAACACAACTGCGCTGGTGCCAACGGTTGAAATGTTGACCAATGCGCGCCCCATTTCGATTGCCCGCAAACGGGCGATTTGCAATTGCTGTGCACTTTCGTCTGTTCGACCGAAATCGGCGTTGTTGGTTTGAGCAAAAATGATTTGGGCACCATCTGAGTTCATTACCACCGCATGATCGTCAAAAATGATGTCGAAACATATTGCGATGCCGGCTGAGACCTCACCACTTGCTGTTGCAATCGGGAGGACCGCAGAGCGTTGGCCGAACGAGTAGTCGAGCTGCACAAGATCAACCAAATCTGGCACGAGCGCTCGAAAAAACTGACGATTTGGCATGTATTCCGCAAAGGGAACCGGTCTGCGTTTGTCGTAACGTTGACCAGTGTCTCCCTGGGCGTCAAACACCAGACTGCTGTTCGTGTACGACCCGTCTTCATTTTGCAGAATCGTGCCGACAACGATTGGGGCGTTCGCACGTGCAGCTAACTGTTGCACCGTGAGTGCCCGATCGTACTGATCGGGCAGTTGAAATTCACCACTGTTTTCTGGCCACACGATGACATCGACGTGTTCACCCGTTTGCTCAAGCTCATCTAGCAACCGCTCTGTAACTTCGATATGGTCCCGGATCACATCTCCGTTTTCACGATCATCAAAGATGCCCGATTTGGAATTTCCCTGCACCGCAGCAACCTTCAACGTGCGTGGTGAGTCAAGCAAGGCGGGCGGCAAAAAAGCCATGGTAAAGAGCAAGAGGACTGCAACCCCGGCAAGAATACTCGCATCACGCAGATGCGCTCTAGCCGAGAATGCTGCCGCCACAATCAAACCTGCACCCACTGCGAGTAGTCCGCTCACACCCGCGAAACCGACCCACGAGACTGTCGCAGAAAGCGGTGAGTCGGCCACAGTGTGGGCCAGCCTGCCCCAGGCAAACCCTCCATAGGGCCAGGTGCTTTGCAGTTGTTCACGCAAGACCCACAGACCCCCAACCCCAACGGCTTGTAGCAACGCAAGCGGCAATGGAGAAAGCGGAAGAAGCCTCAGACCTCGGGTTGCCAGGGCGGCAGCAATACCAAACACTGCGAACCAAAGAATCATCACTGAAGACAGCGCAAGCCAAGGAATCGGACCGAGATAGAGTGTGAGCCAATAAATGTGAGGTAACCAGAAGAAACTGCCAGCAACTGCACCCAAGATCAGCCCTCTGAGCGCTGTTTGTTGCCACAGTGCAGCGATCACAAAGACCGCTCCTACCCCACCAGCAAACCACCATTCGAGCCATGGCGTAGCGACATCAAGCGCCAAGCCACCGATTGCCGCGAGCGGCAGCGCGTACCGGAGTTTCAAGGAACGACTGTCACCCATTAGGCAGTGCTCGATGTCTCTACGATGCCGCGCTTGATGAGTTTTTTAGCATCTCGGGCAATTGCACCAATTTCACTCAGATGCGCCTCAACATGTACCGAGTGCTCTGCTGCTTGGGCAATCTGATCAAGCAAATCAATGGTCTGCTTTGCCCAACGAACGAAGTCACCTGCCCCGAGGTCGGTGGACTCGAGGGTACGTTCGAGCGACCACCCTCGCGCCCAACCATGCATTGACGAGGCAAGACCGGCGTGCGGCAATTCTGCACCACCGAGTTTGTGACGCTCCCCGAGTTCATCAAGGGTTTCCCAGAGTTGTAAGGTACGTTCGTAGCACTGGCGAAACGAACCGGTGGGCAACCTTGGCTCAGGTTCATCGTCTCGTCGCGGCTCGTAGCTCAGCGCACAACACAGCGCCGCAAGACCCGGTGCGTCAATGCCCTTCCAGGCTTGTTGCCTGAGGCACTCGGCAACAAGCAAATCACGCTCACCATAAATTCGAGCAAGTGTTTTGCCCCAGGGCGTCACTGTTTCGCCCTGCAGGTACCCGAGTTCCCGAAGGGCTGACACCACCCGGTCAAACCGGCGTGCAATGCTCGCCGTTTTTGCCTCTACACGACGCCTGCCGCGCTCAATTTGACGGCGCATTTTTCTGGCTCGATCTCGCCAGCGTGCCGCGTCTGATCCTGTAGCTTTACGAGCTGCCTGTTCGTAACCAGCGAGAGATTCTTGTAGCGAGCGAAGCTCTCGAGCGTGCTCAACAACGTCTCTGTCTGCCTGAAACTGGGCGAAACTGAGCTCCAACGTGTCTCGAGCGGTGTCAACGGACAAACGTTGCAGCAAATTCACGGCCATGTTTGGGGTAGGTGTGAAACTTGAGCGAACTGGGAACGATCTCGCAGAAGCCAAATGTGCCAGGGCTTCAAGGTTGACACCCTCTCCCCACACCACAACCGCGTGACCTTCGTGATCGATTCCTCGCCTGCCAGCGCGTCCGGTGAGTTGAGTGTATTCACCTGAGGTTAACGAAACACGTTGTTCCCCATTGAATTTATCAAGACGTTCGATGGTCACCGAGCGTGCTGGCATATTGATGCCTAGGGCCAGCGTTTCTGTGGCAAACACCAGTTTTACCAGGCGACGTTGGAACAGCTGCTCCACGACAGACTTGAATTGTGGCAGTAGTCCTGCGTGATGGGCCGCTATGCCCCGTTCCATGCCGGCGATCCAGGAGCTCACCCCAAGCACGCGAAGGTCCGCATCGTCGAGATCTTGCAACGCAACCTGGATCGCAGCACGAATTTCATCGCGCTCAGTGCGTGATGTCAGCCGTATGCCCTCGTGAAGACACTGTTGCACCGCTTGATCGCAACCATTGCGACTGAAAATAAAAACGATTCCCGGCAGCAATCCAGTTTCTTCCAGCGCACGGGCCATGTCTGCTCGTCTGATTCGTTTTGGCCGTCGGTGCACTGATCGAACCTGCGAACGATGTCGATGTGGGCGTCGTGTTTCGGGCTCGTTCACTCGTGAGTGTCTATTACCCGCAAGTTTGACAAGTTCCGGGTTGAGTCTGCCGCGTTCCGCGAGCTCACCAAAATTATCGACATAGAGCGGATGAAGCGCCTGCTCAGTCAACACGTGTTGGTAGAGAGGAACAGGTCTTCGTTCACTCAGGATCACATCGGTGTCACCACGCACAGCGTGCATCCAATCCCCGAATTCTTCAGCGTTAGAGACCGTGGCTGACAAAGAAACGAGCTTCACAGTGGCGGGTAAGTGCAGAATAATTTCTTCCCACACTGCGCCCCGCCAGCGATCACCCAGATAGTGCACCTCATCGAGCACAACGAACGCTAGTCCCTCTAAGGCGTCGCTTTCTGCGTAGATCATGTTCCGCAACACTTCAGTGGTCATCACCACAATTGGTGACTCTCCTCGAATGTTTACGTCACCGGTTAACAGCCCGACTTGATCGTCACCGTATTCGCTGCAGAGTTCGTGAAATTTTTGATTTGAGAGGGCCTTAATTGGAGCTGTGTAAAAAATTCGCTGGTCGTTTTCGCGCCGAGCCAGGTACACGGCAAATTCAGCAACAGTGGTTTTTCCAGAACCCGTGGGTGCAGCCACCAGCACACTGCGCCCCTCCTCGAGTCGTTCGCAGGCTGTTCTCTGAAATTGATCTAACGAAAACGAGAGGGTTCTCGCAAAGTTGTCCAAGGCTGGGTGTTGCGGCTGAGACAACTCCGTCATGTGGTGTCCTCACGACTTGGTGAGGAAATGGGTGCATCAACGTCATGGATGCCATATTCGGCGAATTCTTCGTTTCGGCGCTTGTCAACTATTCGATCGTGCCACAGCGCTATTCCTGCCGCGATGAAGTACAGCACAATAATGGGAGTTGCAAGCATGAACATGCTCATCAAATCTGCTGCAGGGGTGGCAAGACCTGCAAACAGGACGATGCCAAGCACCGCAAGTCGCCAACTCTTCAAAATCGAACTGCCCCGCAATATGCCAAGAAAGTTCAGCAGCACCAGCAGAACTGGCATCACAAAACCAGCACCTATCGCGAGCAACAATTTGATGGTGAGGTCAAGGTAACTGCGGGCGGTGATCTGAAAAGCATCTTCTTGGGGCTGAAACACGGCCATTAAACGCACAATGTTTGGCAGAACAAGCCAACCTGCATAAATACCAGCAAGAAATAGCGGCACTGCAGTACCGAGAAACCCAATGGCGTACCAACGTTCTTTTCTGGTTAACCCCGGAACGATGAAGGCCCAAATTTGATACAACCACACTGGGCTTGCAATCAAAATTGCTATGAAGAGTGAAATCTGCACCTTTGTGTCAAAACCACTGGTGACGTCTGTGTGCTGAATGAGCGCTGTTTTCCCGTTGATCTGCAATTCAATCATTGGTTGGCGGAGCACATCCCAGACCCAATCAGAGAGATACCAGCCAGCAATGAGTCCAACCGCGATGGCGATTGCGGCTTTGAGAAAACGATTGCGAAACTCAATCAGGTGAGCACCCAAGCTCATCCTGGCACTTGAGCTTTTTCGCTGACGCACGTTCTCGGTCACGGGGCCAGTCTAGCGATGCGAGACTGAGTGATCCATTAGCTGTCGTAGTTTGAAAGGGCTTCTTCAGCCCAGGTGTGAACTGCGTGACGGGCGGCATCTGGTGTTTGCACAACGATGTCACCCGGGCAAGCTTGCACCAGGCGTATCGCCACAGCTGGGTGCTGCAGATCAACTTCAACAAGAACCCACCCAGTTTGCGGCTCCGAAATTACACGTGGCATGAAATCAAGAATGCGGTGCAACGAGGTCTGTCGCACCAGCGCAGTTGCGGTAACGTTGGCATCTTGCGGCGTCATGAACAGTTCGTCATCGCTTGATGAAGACACGTTCACAGCGGTTTCGTCAAGCAGGTGCACGCTGCGCATGCGTTCAACTAAAAATGTTCGTCGATCGTGTCGATCATGGCAGTGGGCTTGCAGGTACCAAGATCCGGCCGATTGCCTCAGCACGAGGGGATCAACTCGGCGCTGTGTTTGGGCTCCGGAGGCATCACGGTAAAGAAATGACAATTGACGATTCGAACTGATCGCCTCAGCTACAGTCGTGAGTTCGTTACTCACGACATCAGCAGAAACTGTGACTGTGATCTCTTCAGCCGGGGTGATTTGGCTCAGTTTCGACAGGGCACTCTCAGCATGTTGTTGCAAATCATCAGGAAGCATGTCTCTCAGCGTGTGCAGACCGGCAAGAATCGCAGCGGTTTCGGCTGAAGAAAACCTCGGAGAGTCCTCTAAGGCAACAAATTGCACCATGCGCACAAGGTCCTCTTGCTCAAGTGCGTCCCAGTCGAGATCGTAGAGATCTTGATGCTGATAGGTCAGTGTCTCACCCGGAATACCAGCTGTACCCAGAAAGGTGGCAAGATCACGAATGACAGAGTCTGTGACATCGAAATGCTCTGCAAGCTCATGAACATGTGTCGGGCCGTTGTGGCGCAGGTAGGCGACCATTGCAATCAACAGCATGACCCGGTCTGAAGTAGTGAGTGATTTCATGGTTCTTGCCTCAAAACCCAATATCTTCATGTTGACTGCGAACAGTCGTGAGCCTGTCTATGAGCTTGGTTCGCAGCTGCTCGGGTTCCAGGACAGTAGCCTCAGCCCCGAATGCGGCAAGTTCGGTCGCGAGCTCATCTAAGTCAAGTGTGCCTATTTCTAACACTGTGTGCTGATTAGTGGGCATCTGCTCACGGGCACGGGCCTGCAGTCTCGCATCTGCAGTTGAACCGGGCAACACAGACACTTTCACCCTTTGGTTTTCGCTTCGTTGTAACAGCAATTGCACAGCAGATTCGATGTGCCCCATGAGCGTTTCGTCAAAGTGATCAGGTTGAATCGAGATTGAGGATGTGATCCTGGTCAGCAGAAACACCCTGGTTGCGCTACGTTCGCTGTCCCATGCAATGAGGTGCCACCGACCATCAGCTCGGTGCAGTCGAAGTGGGGCGACAGTTCTGCGCAGCGGAGTTTCGCGATTTGGAAGGTGATAGTCAAACTCAACAACTTTTCGTTCATCGATCGCGCGTTGCAGAGGCGCTGCGGCTGGCTCGAGCATGCCGATTCGGGGCGCTATTCCGAGTTTGCGCATATCAGCTGAGTTGCCTAGCGAGCCAATTTTCATGCTTGCCCAACGGGATTGAGACCCAAGGCTGCCCTCACGCCATGCCAAAGCCGCGAGCCGAAGTAAGTTCAATTCCTCGGCAGTGAACACCACGGTGTCTGGAAGGGTAAGTCGCTGTTTTGAGATTCGGTATCGAGTAAACCGGTTATCACCTGGCGCTTCAGCCGATGAAAGCGTTTCGATGTGTATGCCGAGTTTTCGCACCTCATCTTTGTCACGCTCAAACTGCCGATCGATTGCCGTGGTGTTGGAACCTTGCGAGAACCGATCGGCATAGCCGTAGACACTCGAAAGAATGTCAGTTTTGGTGAGACCCTGAGGGCTCGCAATCAACGCAAGCACAAGACTGAACACTCGTTCCTCTGCAGGTACACGGCTTCGTGTTCTTGTGGTTGGCATGAGCGTTCTTAAGCGACTGCTAAGACGTCAATCACGCTGACACGCGCACCATCGGCGGTCGGTTCAATCACGACAACCTGTGACCCGACTGGCACGCCGGTGAGTGCAGAACGGAAAGTGGCTTGCGTTTGAACGATATCAGCCTCAGATCCGAAATTCGTTGGGCCCGTCGTCCAGCTGTTTTGTTCAATTTGGCCAGACCACGACACGTCTAGAATGTGACCAATCACTTGGTCGTCAGCTTGCACCTTTTCGCCCGTGCCCTGGATGCGCACCGCGCTTCGGGTCTCTGTCGGAGGTTGCTGAGGAGGAAGGACGATGCCGGGGCGACCGGTATGGTCTGTTGTCACGGCTGGGAATCCGTTTGGCAACGCACGCTTGGTGCCCTCAGCACGCGGCCGAAACACCTCAACAATTTCAGTAATGACAACGGCATTTCCATCGACGACCCCGAGCGCGATGCTCTCTTGAGGCGATAAAGCGATCGCAAGGGTGTCACCCTCTCGAGCGCACAAAGTGCCAGCAACGATTTCACCAGCACCGGCGTTGGCTAAGAAAAAACTATCTGCGGAACCAGTGCCAAAAGTCTGTGACACTTGCAACAGCTCCCCGGTTGTGGCATTCACGTAGGCAAGGTTTGCAGCAACAATGTCATTTTCACTGACTAATTCGGAGGCTGTGTTCTCGGAACCAACGACCGAGCGCTGCGCGGTAAAGGTCTGAATGTTTTTGCCTACGTTGATCTGAAGCTCATTGGCGGTCTCACCAGATACGGTGACACTCGCAGATAGGGCCCCAACACTGAAGGCAGGTGTGCACAAGTCATTTGCACTCAAAGGAGCAGCGCAACTGGTCAATGAGGCTGCGGCAAAGACCGCTGCACTAGAGCTGAGCAGGAGTACACGACGACGCATGTCAACCTTTCAAATTATTCGACAACATAGTCAGCTTAACGGAGTAAGGATGTCACTCCCCTACGCCTCGCTCCTTGGCAAATTGCTGAGCGTGCCGCACTTTTTTACGCAATACTTTGTCACTTTTCGACGCTTGTCCGACTGCATCTTCGTTCCAAGCGTCGGCATCACCAGTGTGTTGCTCGGTAACATCTGGCATCCAAGCAGCGACATCTGATTCGGTGAATTGACTTTTTGACGCTCTTCTTTTGAGTTCAGGGAGCACAGCCCCAGGTGCTAAACGTCTTGCAGAGATCAAGAAACCGGTGTGAGCCACCATGCGGTGATCAGGACGAACAGCTAACCCCTCAACATGCCAGCCTCGAACAAGTGTTTCGCTTGCCTGAGGATGAGTGAAACACCGGGACTGGCGCAGTTGCTCCGCAACGCGTGAAAGTTGCGTCACTGTCGCAACGTAACAAATTAGTACTCCTCCAGGAGCGAGCACGGTCGCTACTTCATCAACGCACTCCCAGGGCGCAAGCATGTCGAGCACCACACGATCCACTGAACCTGGTTCGCATGAGCGTGGAAGCTCAACTTGCAAGTCACCCACGGTCACAGACCACTGCGGCGGTGCAAAGCCATAAAACGCAGCGACATTGGCTTGTGCGATGTCGGCAAATTCTTGGCGACGTTCAAAACTCAGCAACTGGCCTGTTTCGCCAATTGCCCGCAGAAGGTGCAGGGATAGTGCCCCTGAACCGACTCCTGCCTCGACAACTTTGGCACCGGGAAATATGTCTGCAAGGGTGAGTATCTGAGCCGCATCCTTGGGGTACACAATTGCTGCGCCTCGGGGCATAGACATGACAAAATCACTCAACAACGGGCGCAGAGCGAGGTATTGTTCGCCACTGTTGTTTGTTAACACTGAGCCGTCGGGCAAGCCGACAATATCCGAGTGTTTGATCACACCCTTGTGACTGTGGAATTGCCCGTCAGGCACCAGGGTGATGGTGTTGAGCCGATTCTTTGGGCCAGCGAGTTTGACGCGATCTCCATAGGAAAACGGTCCGCTCTGATTGGGGCCAAAGGTTTCAGGCTGCGTGGTAGTCATCAGGTAAATTCTAGTGCTGCGACAACACGGGCATCTGATCGGCATCGGACTCACAAGATCGATGACTATTCTGGTCACATGAACGAGATCCCTCCGGTCAGCGGCGCTGAGAGAGTACTCATAGCCGCGTTTGAAGGTTGGAGTGATGCAGGTTCTGCAACCAGCACTGTCTTGCAACACCTCGCCGAACTGCTTGAAGCAGAACCTTTGCACACCATCGGCTCTGAAGGCTTTGTTGATTTTCAAGTCCATAGACCCAGAGTGAGTTTTGACGAACAGGGCGTCAGGGTGCTCGACTGGCCCGAAACTCGGCTGTATGGTGTGGTGCATCGGCCAGAACTTGAAATTGATCGCTCTGACTCGGTGCGCAAACTTGACGGTTCACCGGTCACCGATCTATTTTTACTTGCCGGGGTCGAACCCTCGCGCGACTGGACCGCATTTGCAGAAGAAGTTGTCGACGTTGTGGACACCTGGCAAATAGACATGGTGCTTCTGCTCGGATCTATGTACAGCGATGCCCCCCACTCGAGGCCAATCGTGACCAACATCTACAGCGAAAATTCGTCACTCAGAGCGCGCATTGGCGCAGAGCGAAGTGATTATGAGGGCCCCATCGGCATCACGACGGTGCTTGATCTCGCACTGACCGGTGCCGATATTCCCACCGCGTCAATCTGGGCACAGGTGCCGCACTATGTTCACACCGCGCCATCGCCAAAAGCCACACTGGCGATCCTTGACAAACTTGAAGAAATTCTCGATGTGGTGATTCCGCGGGGCACCCTGCTTGAAGAGGCGACTGAATGGGAGTCAAACATCAGCCGCATCGCAGATGCTGACGAAGACATGTCACACTACATCCGCACACTGGAACAAGCCCGAGATGCGGCGACGGCACCTGAGACCACCGGTGAAGCTATTGCGCACGAAATTGAAAAGTTTCTCGGGCAAGAGCCAGAAACGGATTAGTGCACAGACACAATATCGATGCCCAATAACGCCTGCACTGCGTGAGCAAGCAGAGACGGCTCGTCAACACCTTGCATGAGTGCTTGATCAATGATCTCAATCATTTGTGGTGTGTTCAGGTCGTCAGAGACCGCCTGACGCAACAAACTCAGCACCTCAAGTGCACTTGCCGGATGTTCTGATTGGACGCTCAGAGCATCTCGCCAGCGAGCGAGTTGGTCGTGGGCGCGGGCAATATCTTCGTCATGCCATTCCCAGTCTTTTCGGTAGTGGTGAGAGAGCAGCGCAAGTCGAATTGCACCCGGTTCCGACTGATCTGCGAGAAGTTCTGAAACAAACACCAGGTTGCCGCGTGACTTAGACATTTTGTGACCCTGATACGACAGGAGCCCTGTGTGACAGTAGAGCAACGCAAAGGGGGTTCCCGACAGCGACGTGGCATGTGCTGCAGAAAATTCATGGTGCGGAAACACGAGATCAGCCCCACCTCCCTGCACCGTGAAAGCGTTGCCCAATGCGCGAGAAGCGATCACTGAACACTCAATGTGCCAACCAGGCCTCCCTTTGCCGACTACAGAGTCCCAACTCGGTTCGTCTGGTCGTGCCGCACGCCACAACAGCGGATCGAGAGGATCACGTTTGCCGAGACGTTCTGGGTCTCCACCCCGCTCTGAACTGAGGGTAAGCATGAGTTCGTGATCATATGGAGCGATATCACCCAAACGCCACTGAGTGTGTCGTACGGCTCCACGCACATCGAAATAGAGATCGTCGCCCTCAGCGTCCGGTGTGGGCATTTCATAGGCCAATCCCCGTGCACGCAATCGTTGCACTGCCTCCGCAATCGGGTCGATAGCTTCCGTCACCGCAACGTACTGATCAGGGGGAATCATGCCGAGTCGGTGCATATCGCTTCTGAACAACGCGATTTGTTGATCTGCGAGATTTCTCCAGTCAACCCCGGTTGCGTTTGCTCGCTCAAGAAGCGGGTCATCAACATCTGTGATGTTTTGCGCGTACACCGTCTTCACGCCCGCATCTCGCCAAGCCCTGAGCAAGATGTCGTAGGCAAGGTATGTGGCAGCATGACCAAGGTGCGTGGCGTCGTAGGGGGTGACCCCGCACACGTACAGCGAAGCGGTTTCGTCTTCGAGGGGAGGGTGCTCAACTCTGCCTGTTGCGGTGTTAAATAACCTCGGAGCACTCCCTTTGCCAGGTAACGCTGGAATGTCTGGCGGGGTCCATGTTCTCACTGTGACTATCCTAGCGCCGTCGCTGGGGCAGCTCCTCCTGGCTCCAGCACACCGGTCAGCAACAGCACAATGATCACCACACCAAGAACGATTCGATAAATGACGAATGGCATGAAGCTACCCTTCGAGATGTATTTCATGAACACACCGATGACGACCAGCGCAACCACAAACGCGACCACAGTGGCGACCAAGGTGAGACCCATTGGGGTGACAGATGAGTCACCAATTGACTTTGCAAGCTTGTACCCGCCCGAACCGAACACCGCAGGTATGGCAAGCAAAAATGAATATCTTGCTGCCTGTTCTCTGGTGAAGCCCATGAGCCGGCCTGCGGAGATCGTGCCCCCGGATCTTGAGACACCTGGGATGAGCGCTAATGCCTGCGCAAACCCGTACACCAGGGCTTGTTTCCAGTTCATTTGCGTTAATGAATATTGTTGCTTGCCAAATGTATCTGCAACACCGAGCAACACCCCAAACACGATGAGTGCAATGGCAACAAACCAGAGAGAACGCAGAGTGTTATCGATCGCGTCTTCAAACAAGAGTCCAGCAATGACAATGGGAAGGCTGCCGAGGATAATCCACCAGCCCAACAACGCATCAGGGTCACGACGAGGAACACGATTCGTGAGGGAGCGAAACCAGCGGCTGATGATGCGCACGATGTCACGCCAAAAAAACACCACTACAGCGGTTTCAGTGCCCAACTGCGTGATGGCGGTAAAAGCCGCACCAGCGTCACCTACGCCCATGATTTCGCTTGCGATGCGCAAGTGAGCGCTCGATGAGACGGGAAGAAATTCGGTGAGCCCTTGAATGATGCCAAGCAGAATCGCTTCGAACACTCCCATGAGCGATCCTCCGTGTCAAAAGAATTTCGAGGCCAACGGGCCAATGTTTAACAGTAGTGGGTGACTGTAAGCGAGTAGTTCACCAGGTTAGTAGTGTCGCAAAAAGTCAACCAAGACACGGTGGCCAAAATCAATTGCATCAATCGGGACACGTTCATCTACCCCGTGAAACATACCCGGGAAATCAAGTTCGGCTGGTAACTGGAGAGGCGCGAAACCATAGCCAATGATGCCCAACTTGCTCAGTGCTTTGTTGTCGGTGCCCCCTGACAGCAGGTACGGAAGAATTTTTGCATCAGGATCGTGACGGAGCAGACTTGCTTTCATTGCGTCTATAGCTTCACCAGAGAAGGGAACTTCAAGCCCGATGTCGCTATGCACCACCTGAACTTCAATATCATCACCAACGATGCGTTGCACGAGCGAGAGAATGGTTGCTTGTTCTGCAGGCAAGGATCTCACATCGATCAGGGCCTCGGCTGAGTCAGGGATGACATTGTGTTTGTACCCAGCATTCAGCACCGTTGGGTTGGTGGTGTTTCGCAAACTCGCCTGAATGAAGCCACCGGCAGCACCTGAACGAAGAACCAAGTGTTCTGGGTCGACCATCTGCGGATCTTCGCCGTACAATTTTGCAATTTCGTCAATGAGCTCTCTGGTGGTGTCACACAGGGCAATCGGCCATTCGTGTCTTCCGAGAGCCACTACTGCTTCGGCAAGACGAGTCACTGCGTTGTCGCTCCACACCCGCGATCCGTGTGCAGCGGTGCCTGTTGCACGCAACCGAATCCAGTCGATCGCTTTTTCTCCGGTTTGAATGAGGTATGCCCGCTGGCCGGCGAGTTCAATTGAATACCCACCCACCTCACTGATAGCGGTGGTAGCCCCGGTGAAGACTTCGGGGTGCTCAGCCACCATGTAACCCGACCCAAACGCCCCTCCATTTTCTTCATCAGCAAAAAAAGCGAGGATGAGTTCTCGTCGGGGTCGGTCGCCGGCACGCAACAGCTCTGCGACTGAGGTGAGAATCATGGCACACATGTCTTTCATGTCTACGGCTCCCCTGCCCCAGAGCATGCCGTCGCGGATCTCACCCGCAAACGGATCAACCGACCAGGCCGCGGCATCAGCCGGAACCACATCGAGATGTCCGTGCACCACCAGGGCCGGAAGACTGGCGTCTGCGCCAGGCACCCGTGCAATGACGTTCGCTCGACCGGGCGCTGATTCGTAAATTGAGGGTGTGAGTCCGATTTCAGTCAGGTATCTGGCAACATAGTTTGCAATTGGAGCTTCGGGGTTTGCGTCACCGCCACCACGGTTTGATGTGTCGAAACGAATGAGATCCCGGGCTATCAGGACTGTTTCAGAGAGAGACTCTTCGTTGAGCTGCGAATCGTTCATGTTTCAACAGTACCGAGCACTGAACGATTCGTCCGCACTGTGAATCCGTGCTAAGTTGTTTTCTGTTCGCGCGGGTGGCG
>CAYSQG010000015.1:11354-26161 GCA_964433255.1 uncultured Leucobacter sp. | reverse complement strand
ATTGCTGCGTTTGAAGAGTTGATCTTCGCAGACCCTTCGCTGCAAATTAAAAGCGGTGTGCAATGGGGTTTATTTGCCTCGGCAATCTTGCATCTCGGCACCGACTCGCATCATGAACAGTGGTTGCCTGATGTGCTGTCACTGAAATTGCCCGGTGCTTTCGCAATGACCGAAATAGGTCACGGATCAGACGTGGCCTCGATCGGCACCACCGCAACATATGATGCTGAGCGCGAAGAATTCGTCATTCACACCCCGTTCAAAGGGGCATGGAAAGAATATTTGGGCAACGCTGCTCTGCACGGGCAGGCCGCGGTGGTGTTTGCTCAACTCATTACCAAGGGTGTGAACCACGGGGTTCACGCCTTCATCGTGCCCATTCGCACACCAGAGGGTCAGTTGCTTGACGGTGTCGGCAGTGAAGACGATGGGTTCAAGGGCGGTCTGAACGGAATTGACAACGGTCAACTGCACTTCACCAACGTGCGCATCCCGCGTGAAAACCTCCTCAACCGCTACGGCGATGTTGCACCCGACGGCACATATTCTTCGCCTATCGAAAGCCCAGGTCGACGTTTTTTCACCATGACCGGCACGCTCGTGCAGGGTCGAGTGTCACTGGTCGGAGCTGCCGTGAACGCCATGAAAGGCGCGCTTGCGATAGCAGTGCGCTACGGCAACGAACGCAGGCAATTCCCTGGCCCAGACGGCACCGAGACGGTCTTGCTCGACTACGGGCACTACCAACGTCGACTGCTGCCGCGTCTCGCTGAAACCTACGCAATGCAGTTCGCAAGCCATCGCCTGCTTGAGACCTTCGACGAAGTGTTCTCTGGCGCGAACGACACCGAAGAAAATCGAGAAGATCTCGAAACACTCGCTGCTGCACTGAAACCTCTGGCAACGTGGGCTGCGTTAGACACGCTGCAGGCCGCACGAGAAGCTGCGGGTGGCGCGGGATTCATTGCGAAAAATCGCCTCACTGGGTGGCGTGCTGACCTTGACATCTATGTCACGTTTGAGGGCGACAACAATGTGCTGCTGCAACTCGTTGGCAAACGTCTGCTGACCGATTACGCCGCCCAATTCGAAGGAGCAGATCGTGCGGCACTCGCCAAATTTGCTGTCGGACAAATTGGTGAGCGTGTGACACGGTTCGGATTGCGCCAAATGGGTCAGAGCATTGCCGACCTCGGTCAGGTGTCGCGATCTGTTGAGAGTCTGCGTAACCCCGAGTCCCAAAGAGAGTTGCTCCAGGATCGCGTCAACACCATGGTCGAACAGGTCGCACTGGCGCTGCGCGAAGCAACGAAGGGTGTCCCAAAAGAACAGCGTGCGGCCGTTGGTGCAGCAGCCTTCAACACTCAACAGGCAAAGCTCATTGAGGCAGCGAGCGCCCACGCACAACTGCTGCTGTGGGAATCCTTCACTGAGGCACTCGAGCAATTTGACGGGGACACGCTGCAGGTCTTGACCTGGCTGCGTGACCTGTTTGGGCTCAGCCTGATCGAGAAACACCTCGCCTGGTATCTCATGCACGGTCGAATCAACGGTGCCCGCGCTGAGGCTCTGACCTCCTATGTTGACCGTCTTATTGGCCGACTTCGCGAGCAGGCTGGCGATCTTGTTGATGCCTTCGATCTCGGCCCCGAACTGCTTCGAGCTGAAATCGCAACCGGCGTAGAGGCTGAGCGGCAGCACGAAGCCCAGGCCTATGTCGACGCACAGGTTGCTGCAGGGGAATGGCCGATCCCCGAAAAGCAACTTCGTAAGCGAGCGAAAGAAGCAGCGAAGCTGAGTGCCGCAGCGGGTGCGTGATAGGGCAGACTTGCTCGCATGAGTGAGATTTTGCGGGCAGATGCGATCCTTGCTGCAGATGGTGAACTCATCGATGCAGAGTGTGAAATTGACGACCTGGGTCGTATTGCCTACTTGGGGCCCGCCAGAGCCCAATCGCAGGTCACCATCGACCTGACCGGTCATGCCTTAATGCCTGGCCTCGTCAACGGGCACGCGCACAGCGCCATGACCCTGCTGCGGGGCATTTGTGACGATGCCGGGCTCAGCACATGGCTCCCAAAAGTGCAGCAGGCAGAGCAGCAGTTCACTCGTGATGACATCGAGGTGGGGCTCGAGTTGGCCATGCTCGAAATGATCGCTACCGGCACCACGACCTTTGCCGACATGTACTACTGGGATCTCGGGCTGCTCGAACGGGTGCGATCGGCCGGCATGCGTGTGCTCGCCGGGCCGGCGGTGTTCACTCGAGACGTGGTTGGCTTTCCGAACGCCACCACGAGAACCGGCGCTCAGGTGCTCGACGACACCGAGGCGCTCGCTGCCACCTTTGCTGACGACCCGCACATCTCACTCGCGTTTAGCCCGCACTCTCCATACACCAGCCCAGCAGAGTTGCTCACGGAAATTTCGTGTCGAGCCAGTCACGCCAACATTCCGATTCTCACCCACGTTTCTGAAACACACGACGAAATTGCACGCAGCGTGAAACTGCACGGGGTGACGCCGGGGGTGTTTCTCGACTCGCTGGGTTTTTTCGAGGCCAGGGTAATTGCCGCGCACGGCGTGCACCTGACTCCAGACGAAATTGAGTTATTTGCTAGCACTGGCACCGCGATCAGTCACAACCCGGTGTCAAATCTCAAGCTCGGATGCGGCATCGCGCCACTCCCCGAAATGCTCGCAGCCGGTGTGCCGATTGCACTGGGCACCGATTCAGCTGCCAGCAACAACTCTCTCGACATGTTTGAAGAGATCAAACTCGCCACCCTGCTGCACCGAGGCACTCACCGCGACGCGACCGCGGTGACCGCTGATCAGGTGCTGCACATCGCTACCGCTGGTGGCGCGCGGGCGCTCGGGTTCACCGAAACTGGCTCACTGAAGGTTGGAGCCATGGCAGACATTGTGGCGGTTGATGTGAGCAGTTGGGGTGCAGTTCCGCGAGTCTCACTCGCCTCGCACCTTGTGTTTAGCAGCCGAGGTTCCGACGTTCGACACGTGTTCATCGGTGGCACTCACGTCTATGCCGAGGGCCAGCATCTCACGCTCGACGCTCAACACATATTGCAGCGAGCAGCCGAGGTGGCGTCTCGGCTGCGCGATTGATGTGCGACACAACCCGAGCGGCTCACAGACGTCACGAATTGTTCACCGGTTGTGCGCGTGTCGCCACCAAGAAAAGTTGGGGGTCAGGCGTAGCGTGTCTGGTATCGGGCACGGAGCCCGATCGAGGCGGCCACTCATTCCCCTCGAAAGTGAACGGTCGCCCCGCTGAACCGGAACCCCCGGGCAGAAGGAGTCACCGTGACCGACGCCAAGCAGAGCAACGATCAAACCGCCAGCACCACACGTTCAGGCAACACCAGCACTGACGCCGCACCCAGTGTTGGTCATTCTCGTGGCACTCACGAACAGCTTCCCCAGGCCGAGCGAACCTATGTGCTTGACACCTCGGTGTTGCTGAGTGACCCGAACGCAATTTTTCGTTTTGCCGAGCACAACGTGGTGCTGCCGGTGGTGGTCATTACCGAACTTGAGAAAAAGCGTCACGACCCAGAAATTGGATACTTTGCGCGCCGTGCACTGAGACTGCTGGACGGGCTGCGAGAAAAGCACATGCGACTCGACTTTCCGGTTCCTGTCGGCGAACAGGGTGGAACACTGCGCGTTGAACTCAACCATTCGAGCGTCGACTCGCTGCCAAGCGGAATGCGACTCGGTGACAACGACACCCGCATTCTGGCAGTCGCACAAAACCTGTCGGCCGAGGGGTTCGAGGTGTCGGTCGTCTCGAAAGACTTGCCCATGCGCGTCAAAGCCGCAGCTCTCGGGCTCGGGGCCGAGGAATATCGTGCCGAACTCGCCGCTGATGATAGCTACACCGGGGTCACGGAACTCGATCTCGACGAAGAGCAGATGGCTGCGCTGTGGGAAGACGAACGCATCGATCACCTGAGCTCGGTTGGGCGGCTGCCCTTCGGCACCGGGTTGGTCATGAATTCTCCTCGGGGGTCAGCTCTTGGCCGTGTTGATGGGAAACAGTCCGTGCGTCTCGTGCGCGGTGACCGTGAAGTGTTTGGGGTGCACGGTCGCAGCGCAGAACAGCGTCTCGCCATTGACTTGCTGCTTGACCCTCAGGTTGGCATCGTCTCTCTTGGTGGGCGTGCTGGAACAGGTAAGTCTGCGCTCGCACTCGCAGCCGGCCTCGAAGCGGTGCTCGAACGGCAACAACACCGCAAGGTCATGGTGTTTCGGCCACTCTATGCGGTGGGTGGTCAAGAGCTCGGCTATCTGCCAGGTGATCAACAAGAAAAAATGAATCCGTGGGGTCAGGCGGTGTTCGACACCCTCGGCTCTATCGTTTCGAAAAATGTACTCGAGGAGGTTGAGGCCCGGAACATCATCGAGGTGCTGCCGCTCACGCACATTCGTGGGCGTTCATTGCATGACGCGTTTGTGATTGTTGATGAGGCTCAATCGCTCGAACGCAATGTGTTGCTCACCATGCTGAGTCGCATCGGTCAGAACTCGAAGGTGGTGCTCACTCACGACGTGGCCCAGCGCGACAACTTGCGTGTTGGTCGACACGACGGCATTGCCGCGATTATTGAAAAACTCAAGGGCAACCCGCTGTTTGGTCACGTCACCCTCACGCGCAGTGAACGAAGCGACATCGCTGCCCTGGTGACCAGTTTGCTCGAAGAGTAACGACTTATTTACCGAGTTCGTCGGCGTTCATAATCGTGTACGCATAGCCTTGTTCTGCGAGAAAACGTTGCCGATTTTGCGCAAAGTCCTGGTCAACCGTGTCTCTGGTAACCAGAGTGTAGAACGAAGCCGTCAGGCCGTCCTTTTTTGGTCGAAGCAGTCGGCCAAGACGCTGGGCTTCTTCTTGACGTGACCCGAACGATCCTGAAATTTGGATCGCCACCGAGGCATCTGGCAGATCGACCGAAAAGTTGGCCACCTTTGACACGACGAGCAACTTCAGTTCGCCCTCGCGAAACACTTGGAACAGGCGCTCGCGTTCATCGACCGGGGTCTGCCCAGTGATGAGGGGCGCCCCAAGTGATTCAGCAAACGTTTCAAGCTGGTCAATGTATTGGCCGATGACAAGCACGCTCTCATTGGGATGGCGTTTGATGATGTCACGAGCCACGGCCTGTTTTGAAGATGCGCTTGCGGCGATGCGGTAGCGTTCCCGGTCTTCAGCGACAGAATATTCGTAGCGTTCGCTCTCTGGCAGATAAACACGTATTTCAAAACACGCGGCCGGGGCAATGAAGCCCTGAGCCTCAATGTCTTTCCAGGCGGCGTCAAAGCGCTTGGGTCCAATGAGGCTGAACACGTCACCCTCTCGGCCATCCTCGCGAACGAGAGTGGCGGTCAGCCCAATGCGGCGACGTGCTTGCAACTCGGCAGTGAGTTTGAACACCGGCGCGGGCAGCAGGTGCACTTCGTCATAGACGATCAGACCCCAGTCGTGTGCGTTCAATAGTGACAGGTGCGCATATTCGCCCTTGCGTTTGCTCGTCAAAATTTGGTACGTGGCAATAGTGACTGGGCCAACATTTTTGACCTGACCCGAATATTCGGCGATGTCGTCTTCGGTCAGTGTGGTGCGGCGCAAGAGCTCATCGCGCCACTGCCTGGCTGATACCGTGTTCGTGACCAATATCAGGGTCTTGGCGCCCACGGCCGCCATGGCGCCGGCACCCACAATCGTTTTTCCCGCACCGCAGGGCAGCACCACGACACCGGAACCACCACCAGCAAAGGCGTCCACCGCCTTCTGCTGGTAGTCGCGCAGGTGCCAGCCATCTTGCACGAGTTCAATGTCATAGGGTTCGCCGGGAGTGTACCCGGCCAAATCTTCGGCTGGCCAGCCGCGCGCTACCAGTTGTTGCTTCAGTTCCCCGCGCGCCCAAGGTTGCACCGCAAAGCTGTGATCAGAGATCTTTTCGCCGAGCAGGGGGGCGACCTTTTTGGCACTCACCACCTCGCGCAGCACGGCAGGGTCGGTGCTGCGAAGTTGTAACTCGCTCTGCTGATCGTTCGGATCAACTCGTTCAATGGTCAACCGGCCATATCGCCGCATCGTTTCGGTGATTTCGCTGGACACCTGAGTTGGCACCGGAAACTTCGCGTACCGCTCAAGAATTTCGATGAGCTGCTCGGCGGTGTGGCCGGCAGCACGAGCGTTCCATAGCCCAAGACGGGTGATTCGGTAAGTGTGAATGTGCTCAGGGGCTCGCTCAAGTTCGGCGAAAATTGCAAGCTCGTGGCGCGCGTCTTCGGCGTCGGGGTGAGCGACCTCTAACAGAACGGTGTGATCGCTCTGCACGATCAGTGGGCCAAGAGTCATCACTTTCAATTCTATTGATTGTCGTTCAGCGAGCGCGCCACGATCAGTTCACTGGGGTCAGCGCGGGGTTCAGTTCTCGCTGCATCATTCCCGCGCTGAGGCCGCTTCAACGGCGGTAATCGCGCTGAGTGGCAGGGTACGTTCCACCCCGGCACGCTGATCGGTGGCTCGAAGTCGCCCGTCGCGCAGCGAGACAGGCAGCAGGGTAAACACACGCTCGTCTGTGCCAGCAACGGCAGTGACGTGCACCGGGCTTTTGTGCCGAATCGCAAGCTCCAGTTTGCGGCTCAAATTGCCGCCGTTGCCCTGCGCTGCGACAAACACTCGCTTGATCATTTCATCAATCTCACTCGGTATTTCGCGAGGTGTCGAAGTGAGCTGTTGCCCTGTGAGGCCGTCGGGCTGCAACCGGTCGCCCCGGGGCGGTCTGGAGGCGTCTCGCTGACTTTCTGTCAGCCTTGGTGCTTGTGCACGTGCTTGCTCCGGGGAACCAGCAGTGATGGCACTCACCCGGCGTTCGGTCTCGGAGAGCATGAAGTCAAGCGGTTGCGGAATGCCGGTCAGAGAGAGCCGCTCGAGCAGGGTTCGAATGTTGGGCACGCCGTACCCCGCAAGCACCGCCCGATCGAGGGTGGCTTGGGTGATCCTCAGCGTAGCTGCCACGCTGAGTTGCTCACTGTGTGCGAATATGCTCAGGGCTGTTTCGTCTTCGGGGGCAAGTGGACCAGGAACAATCACGCTGAGGTCGGGCTGCAGGTACACCCCCGGCACGGCCGGAGGAAAGTCGGTCTTCGCAGACTCGGTGGCAGCATCGGGGTCGTTTCGTAACAGCCAGATCGCGGCCGGGGTGAGCTGGCCGTCAACAGTGAGGCCGAGTCGTTCAAAGAAGCCCAAAAGTGCATTCAGCTCGGCGACGTCTGTTTCGGGCAGCAGCGGGTAGGTGAACGGGAGTTGATCAAGAACCCAGCCGAGGTGGTACCCCGAAGCTTCGAGATCGGGCAGCAGCCTGTGATTCAATGTTGCGATCACAGCACTGCTCAGAGACACCCAGCGCAAAGGGTAATCGAGTTCAAGCCAATCGAGTGCAGCGTGGGTGGTGACGAGCAGGTGCGAGGATCCGTCGCTTTGCACGCGTGCAAGCAGTCCCGCAGTCTGCATCGCTTCGATGAGGTGCTCGACGTCTGCAGCTTCCAAGTGGCACTCGTGAGCGAGTTCGCGAAGCACCGCCAACGTCACCGTGTTTCGTCGACCCAAGCGCAACGGTCTGCGAGACAGCTTTCGAACAAGTTCGGCGGTTCGGCGCACCGAGGTCAGTCCCTGCACGAACCATGCTGAGGTGTCAACGTTTGTCGGTGCTTCGGCTGAGGTTTGCATACGCGGCAATGTGTGCTGCAAAAGTAACTGGCCAACTTCGGGCAGCCACACCAAGGTCTGGTCGTCTGCACTCACGCCAACAAGTCCGGCTCGCAGCAGGTCATTTCGCATCTCAGGGCTCAGCGTGTGCTGATCAGGCTGCTCGGTGAGCGCTTCAAGTACCACTCTCGGGGTCGTTCGAAGGGCACGTGCGATGGAATCGGGTTTCATGAACTCCAGTGCCAGCCCGAGGGGGTCGCTCACCGAGTCTGGTGAAGCAATGCGCCGTGACGCCGCCAACTCTCTCAGATCTTCAAGATCAAGCGAGGCGATGTGTGTAGCGAGAGCGAGCGTACTGGTATTCATGGATGACTTATTTCCTGTTGCCGCGGCGACTGAAGTTGATGATCAAGAGTGTCACCAGCAGCACAAATCCAATGGGCAGTCCATAAAATGCGAGCCAGGTCACAAGTGGCCAGAGACTGTTTTCAAGAGCGGTTCGACCGGCAACCATCGCCACAACCAGGGTGGTCAAAAACGCGACTACAGCGATGACGATGATGATGATTGCCGAGTATGCGAGCAATCGTTCGAGCACAGAAAACTTTGGTGTCTCTGCGGCTGGCTCTTTCTGCGGCTGTGGCGAGGATGCCGTGCGCTTGCGATTCTGGTGTGAGGGCATCCGATCAGTCTACGCCTCGCCGCTGAGCAAGCCTCTACAATGGTGAGAGTGAAAGGGGCAGTTGCCCCCAGGGCGCAACCAAATACGTTCCGCGCAGAAAGGCGAGACATGCCAATCGGCAAAGTCAGGTTCTACGACGAAGAAAAAGGTTTTGGCTTCATTCAGGGTGAAGACGGCGAACAGGTGTTCTTACATGCCTCAGTGGTTCCAGCCGACGCCGAAATCACAGCCGGCACCCGGCTCGAATACGGTGTAGCCGAGGGTCGCCGTGGCCCGCAGGCACTCTCGGTGCGCATCCTTGAGGCGCCAAAGGCTGCAAAACGTGACCGAAAATCGGCTGATGAGTTGGCAATCATCCTTGAAGACCTGGTGAAATTGCTCGACGCGGTCGGAGCAAAGCTGAAACATGGTCATTACCCTGAGCGGTCAGCATCACGCAACATAGCTGGCATGCTTCGACGAGTTGCAGACGAATTCGATGTCTGAAATGAAAGTTGATCAGCAGGCTAGTGTCGCTCCGGAGGTCAGTAAACAGACTGACGTCACAACTACAAACGAAGCTGACGTCACAACTACTCCTCTTGAAGCTGATCCAGTGCTACTCGCGGCTCGGGACACCGCACGTGCTGCACTTGCCGAAATCACTGAACCTGAAAGCATCGGCGTCGACTCCGGTCACGAGGTACACGATACCCACGTCGTGACACTCTACTTCGAGTGCCTGTTGCCAGGCTATCCGGGCTGGCGTTGGGCAGCAGCTCTTTCACGCATAGACGAACACGCTCCGGTGAATGTGCTCGAAGTTGAGCTATTACCTGGAGAGGGCGCTGTCACGGCACCCGACTGGGTTCCCTGGTCTGTGCGCCTTGCCCAATACCGCGAGCTTCAAGCAAGCTTGGCGTTAGACGAGGCATCCGCGGCTGAAGCAGCCGCAGCTGAACTTGCAGAAGAAGACGAGGTCGATCCCGAAGACGACCTGCTTGAGAACGATTTCAGTGACTTCGATGACGAGATAGACGGGGTAGATGTCGATTCGGCTGTCGTCATTGAGGTAGATGAAGACGGCTTCTCAGTCATCGATGAGCACGATCTCACCGATCTCGATGAGCAAATCGAAATTGATCTTGACGAAGAGCACCTCGACGCCGAAGAAGAGTAGTGTCTTCGAGCAATACTGACACGGTTCGAGGCGTCAGTCGTTCAATCTCGATGACTCAACATTGACGCCGAAAAGTCTCAGTATTGATGCCCCGGTGTTGATGTCTCAGACTCGTTCCAGCACATAATCGATGCAGCTGATCAGTGCGCGAACATCATCGGGCTCAATTGCGGTGAAGGTGGCAATGCGCAACTGATTGCGACCAAGCTTTCGGTAGGGTTCCGTGTCAACCACGCCGTTGTTGCGCAAGGCTGAAGAAATAGCAGATGCGTCAATGCTGTCATCAAAATCGATGGTCACTACGACCGCAGAGCGATGTGCTGGGTTAGAAACAAACGGGGTTGCCACTGTGCTTTGCTCAGCCCAGTCATACAACAGTTGGGAACTCTGTGCGGTGCGGTCTGCTGCCCAGCGAAGCCCACCCTGTTCGTTGATCCATCTGACTTGTTCGTCCATCAGAGCAAGGGTAGACAGTGCTGGTGTGTTGAGGGTCTGATTTTGTCGTGAGTTTGCAACCGCGCCTGCAAGACTTAGTGTGTCTGGAATGTAGCGACCGGATGCTGCGATGCGTTCTATACGTTCGATGGCTGCGGGCGAGACCAACGCGAACCAAAGGCCACCATCACTCGCAAAGTTTTTTTGTGGCGAGAAGTAGTAGACGTCTGTTTCGGCTGCCTCAAAAAACAGGCCTCCAGCCCCGCTGGTTGCGTCAACGACGGTCAGGCATCCTGTGTCACCTGCTACCCGGCGCACCTCTGCCATGACGCCGGTCGAGGTCTCGTTGTGAGGGTATGCATAGACATCGACACCCTCAACGGCAACTGCTTCGCTTCGAGACCCGGGGGCAGCCTCCCGAATGTCTGGTGCGTCAAGCCAGGGCGCTGCGGCCGCGGCTTGGCCAAACTTTGCCCCAAATTCACCAAACGTCAGGTGTTGGCTTCGGTGCTCGATGAGTGAGTGTACGGCTGCATCCCAAAAGCTCGTTGCGCCTCCGTTAGCGAGCAATATTTCGTATCCATCGGGTGCTTGAAATAGGTTAGTGAGGCCCTCTCTCACGCTCGCCACGAGTTGTTTTACCGGGGCTTGCCGGTGTGAAGTGCCAAGGACTGTTGGTTGCAGAGTCTGCAGAAAATCGAGCTGCGTGTTTCGTATCTTCGAGGGCCCGCAGCCAAATCTTCCATCTGCGGGCAACATCTCTGAGGGAATTTGAATTTCAGCCATGTGTCCAGTCTATTGTCGGCTGGCAGGGTGACGTGGCGGTCAGTGAGCTGTCAATTGATCAATTCATATATGATGAAGACTTAATATTGCGCAGCGGAGGTGGGAGTGGCCGATCTTATAGATACGACCGAAATGTACCTGCGCACTATTCTCGAGCTCGAAGAAGAAGGCATTGTCCCCCTTCGCGCTCGTATTTCTGAACGTTTGAATCATTCAGGCCCAACTGTTTCGCAGACCATTGCTCGCATGCAACGGGATAATTTGGTTGTAGTCTCTGATGACCGACATCTTGAACTCACCCCAGAGGGCCGAGAAAAAGCTATACGAGTCATGCGCAAACATCGACTGGCTGAACGTTTACTTTCAGACATCATCGGTCTTGAGTGGCAGTACGTGCATGAAGAGGCCTGCCGCTGGGAGCACGTCATAAGCGAACAGGTTGAGCGCAAGCTTCTTGCTATTTTAGGCAACCCCGTCGAATCCCCCTACGGGAATCCGATCCCTGGACTTGATGAACTCGGCATGAGACCTGTTGCCGGTGTTCATGCTAACGCTGCAAGCGTGACATCTTTGTTTGTGGCTCAAGAGCAAACAATAACTGCTCGCCTGCGACGTCTTGCCGAGCCTGCACAGGTTGATCCTGAACAATTGCGGCTGTTTGAGCTTTCTGGCCTCAAGCCAGGTGCAGTGGCACACTTCACCAATAAGGGCACATATGTGCTCATTGAACCCGAACAGGTTGAACCTGAAGACCCGCTTTCGCCGCCACTGCAAGTCCCGTTTTCGGTCGCTGCACATCTTTTTGTGACGCAGTAGACCTGCGGACACTACTGTTCATTTTCGCAATCAACCGCGCATCGCAGTAATGCGCAAAAGTACTCTCCAAGGAACACAGACATGTCTCACGTATCACCTGCCTCGCACATCAAATCAGTGGTAGCTCAAGTTGAAGCTCGAAATCACAACGAACCAGAATTTTTCCAAGCTATGCACGAGGTGCTTGACACCCTCGAGCCGGTGCTCAACGAACACCCCGAATTTGTTGAGGCAAACATTCTCTCCAGGCTAGTTGAACCAGAACGCCAAATCATCTTTCGGGTGCCCTGGCTAGATGACAACAACCAGGTGCAGGTCAATCGGGGCATTCGGGTTCAGTTCAATTCAGCGCTCGGCCCATACAAAGGCGGGCTTCGATTCCATTCCACCGTCAATCTTTCAGTGGTGAAGTTCTTAGGGTTCGAGCAGATATTCAAGAATGCGCTCACCAAACAGCGCATTGGAGGGGGCAAAGGCGGAAGCGATTTCGACCCCCACGGTAAAAGCGACGAAGAGGTCATGAGGTTCTGCCAAAGCTTCATGTCTGAGCTATACCGCCATGTTGATGAGCACACCGATGTTCCAGCAGGTGACATTGGTGTTGGAGGCCGCGAGATTGGTTATCTGTTCGGCCAATACAAACGCTTGACTGGGCGGCATGAGTCTGGCGTGCTCACCGGAAAAGGTATTGGTTGGGGTGGTGCAGAAGTCCGAACCGAGGCGACCGGATACGGCGCAGTGTTCTTTGCGCAAGAGATGCTCAACCGCACCGGGGAGGACATCGAGGGTCGCCGGGCCGTTGTGTCGGGCTCCGGCAATGTGGCCACCTATGTCATTGAAAAGGTTGCCCAGCTCGGAGGTACTGCTATCACGGCGTCTGACTCGTCAGGGTACGTCGTTGACGAGCAAGGCATTGATCTTGAGCTGCTGAAGCAAATTAAAGAGGTCGAACGCGGGCGCATTTCTCAATATGCGGAGCGCAAGCCGTCAGCCCGATTCGTGTCGGGTGGTTCTGTGTGGGACGTGAACGCTGAACTCGCGTTTCCGTGTGCAACCCAAAATGAACTCGATGAGAGTGCTGCCCGTTCACTTATCAACGGTGGGGTGCGTGCGGTGACTGAGGGTGCAAACATGCCAACTACGCCCGAAGCCGTGCACCTGTTTCAGCAGGCGGGGGTCCTCTTCGCGCCAGGCAAGGCAGCAAACGCCGGCGGCGTTGCCACATCGGCCCTTGAAATGAGTCAAAATGCTGCACGTGACAGCTGGGACTTTGAGCTCAGCGAGACCAAATTGCACCGCATTATGCGCGATGTGCACGACGCGTCTTATCAGGCATCAGACCGATACGGCCGACCCGGTGATTACGTGCTTGGTGCGAACTCCTCTGGTTTCGTCTCAGTCGCACAGGCCATGCTTGAACAGGGAGTCGTGTAATTCATTCGCTACACTTTGAAGGTCGCCTCAGTAGCTCAGTGGATAGAGCACTTCTCTCCTAAAGAAGGTGTCGTAGGTTCGATTCCTATCTGGGGCACCGAAGTGGCGAGGTTCGAACTTTGCCCCATCTCAACAAAGGGCACTGTTCGAGCCTCGCCCGCCCCTGCGGCCCAGTTCAGCGCGTTCGCGCTGACCTCGGGATCGAGGAGCACTTCGTAGGGTCGCTCGTTCTCGACGTGCAGGGTGTTGTCTTCGTCAATGAAAATCTTGGTGAAGAACGCCTGGTTGCACAGGCGCCGGTTCGCGTCGTCGCAGCGCCGGTAGATTTCTGCGCAGTTTTCCAAGAGGTCGAGTGAGTCGTCCAGGTTCTCTCGGGCTTCGCTGTACTCGCCGTGGTGCGAGTTCAAACGTTGCTCAACCTGGTGCAGCTCACTGCTGAGGGACTGCTGCTCGCGCTTGAGCTGCGCAAGGGTGATCGCGTCGGCGTAGAACGCCTGCAGGAGCTTGTCCTGGTGCGCGATGATCCGATCCCGGTTCTTCGTGAGCTGGTCGAGATCGTGCGCTTCACCGGCCATCATGAGGTCGAGTTCGTGGTGCAGCATCCCGGCGAGTGTGTCGCGGTGCGCAGGGGTGATCTGCACTCGCTCGTAGTAGTCCTCGATCATTCGTTCCACGTCTTCGATGAGGATTGCCTGTCTCGTGCAGTCGGTGCGCTTCGAGTGCCGTCCTGCGCACACGAAGTGGACAAGAGTCAATCAAACCTTCAGCAGACCCCGATGTTTTATTCGGGGTCAGAGTTGGATCTCGCGGAGCCGTGGGATGCTGGACCAGATCCTCTTGGTGTAGCTCGGGTCGAAGATGGCGTGGTAGCCGCCGGTGTGCCAGAAGAGGACTGGACCTTCGAGCGCACCCTTTCGTGCGAGGTCGATGATTGCTGCCACCGCTTTGGCGGTGTAGACAGGGTCAACCACGATACCTTCGAGGCGTGCCATCAGATCGATAGCCTCATCAACACCAGCAGCCGGCATGCCGTACCCATCGCCAAGGTAGGCTTCGGTCATCTCAAGATCGGACGATTCAATCGTGATGTGAGGAGCGACGAGCGATGCGGCTTCGTTCGCGAGCCGAAGATAGCTGCCTGGAACATCTTCATACACTTCTCCCGCAACGATGACGCCGAGAATGCGGGTGTCTGCTTGCGCGATTGCTCGACCGAGGGTGAGACCCGCATGGGTGCTCCCCGCGGAACTGGCGTGCACGATTGTCTTGAATGCTGAGCCCTGAGCTTTGATCTGCTCATCGGCTTCGAGGTATGCGCGAGCGAAGCTCGTTGCTCCTCGACCTGTAGCCGATCCGATGGGGAGGCGGTAGACGTGTTCGCCAGCCATTTCCAGCTCGGCGATAACGTCCTCGGTCAACCGAGCGAGTTCTACCCAGGAGACGTCGCCTACGAGTTTGAGATTCGCACCGAAGAGGGCATCGAGTAAGAGGTTACCCACCGGCTCCTTCGGTTCATCGTGACACAACACGAGGGTGCACTTCATTCCGATCGCTGCCGCTGCCGCTGCCGCTGCACGTGTCGCATTGGAATGACGAGAGCCCTCGGTGACAATATGCGTGGCACCCAGCGCCTTGGCGTTCGCTAGTTCCATCTCAAGTTTGCGCACTTTGTTCCCCGCGAGGCCCACGGAACCCAGGTCGTCGCGCTTGGCCCAGACCTCGATACCGAGTTCCTCGCTCAGTCGAGACAGGGGCTG
>CAYSQG010000015.1:0-11254 GCA_964433255.1 uncultured Leucobacter sp. | reverse complement strand
GCCTCGCTGATCGAGCTTGGCAATCGTCTGGGGCTTTCCAGGAACACCGTTCATGCCCGGCTGAAGCGGTTGCGCGAGCACCGGGCACTTGGGGATCCCAGTTCAGCGTTGGATCCTGCGAGCGTCGGGCGGCCGCTTCTCGCTTTCGTCACTGTGTCGGTTTCTCAGCAGTCCATCGCCTCGGTGTACGAGGCCATTGCCGCTATACCTGAAGTGGTGGAGGCTCACACGACTACAGGCGATGCTGATCTGATGCTGAGGGTTGTAGCGCGAGACACGATTGACCTACACCGCATCACACAAGCCGTCCAGTCAGCACCAGGAGTGCAACGAAGCAGCACCTCCATCGCTACGACCGAGGTCATACCGCACAGAATGTCCGCTCTTCTTCAAGAGCTCTCGACACGAAGTTGCTGACACGCCGGATGCTGATGGCTGGGTCAAGAAGCTCTGGTCGTTGCGCGAAGGACCGCAGTTGTTCTGTCCGCCGTTCCGCTCAGCCCCGCACAAGCACAGACAAGCATCCGCCCTCGGCCAGCACGCCCTCGTGCGAGCGTCGAGCTGCCACCCTTCCGATATCGTCGGCCCTCGGCAGACGAGAGGCAACAACGCGAAGATGAAGCCGACGCATTCTTTGCGAAGCCGATCACAGAAGCCAGAATGCGGCGTCTCCTTCGTGAAGAACTCGACGTGCGCTCCGAGGTCCTGGACGCGGCGAGCATCGACGCCTACGTCGATGCACTCCATCTCGATCGTGTCTCGTTCGCGCTCGAAGCCACGGAACTGCAACTCCCTATCCTTCACCGATACCTCTGCACGAACAAAGGCCGGCGAGTGATAGACGAGGTACGGATGGACTCGATCGCACGCACGCTTATAGGGCAAGAACCCTACGATCTACTGCGTGAAATCATCCGCCGGGTGCTTTCAACAGTGCGTGCGCTCGTGATCGCAGACATCCAGCAGCGTTACCGCGAACGACACCCAGTCACGCCGAAAACGACAACCACCCGCAGGCGAGGACGCTCGTTGTAGGCGAAGTCTTCCGGTTCAGGAGAGTCCGACGTACAGTAGATGGTGTAGGCAGTTCTAACAACGTTCGCCGTTGCTCGTCGCAACGGCACGACTGACCGAAACCGGGAAGTCCTTTCTAATGGCTCGCCGCCGAGTGTTATGAAAGGGCTGCCCTCATGCTCTCGTCTATCTTCTCCGGGGTTGCCCGGTGCTACTACTTCCTCGCGAGGTTTGCACCCGGCCCGAGACTCATCGGCTTCATCCGCCGCCGTGACGGCATGAAGTGGGGCGTACCCGCGATGCTCGCCGCGGTGCCCTACTTCCTCATCGCGAACCACATCAAGGGACTCATCGAGAACGGCGGCGACGCCTGGCTCGCCATCCCGCTCCTCTGGTGCCTCGCAATGGGCATCGCATTCCTCGTCATGGGACCGGTCAGCCTCCTCATGCTCGCCAAGGCAAGGATCATCGAGGCCGCAGCCGTTCGGAAACTGCGTCGTCAACTTGACGCTGAACATCTCGCCGAGCGTGACCCGGCGGAGGTGGCATGATGCCTGCTGCGATCTACATTCGTTCCGCTCGAATCAACCCTCTGAGCATATGGGAGCAACAAGAATCCTGCGAAGACTATGCCCGTAGCCTCGGCGCTGACCCGCAGATGATCTACGGGGATGTCGGTAGTACTCGCGAAGGACTACGGATGCTGACCGACGATGTAACCGCCGGCAAGATCGACGCGGTGTTTGTCACCGACCTGTACCGGCTCGGACGCAAGCTCGAAGACTTCCGAGCCGTTACCGACGCGATTCGCGAGGCAGGATGCCCGATCTATGAAGCAGGGCCAAGGAGACTGGTGAGCTGGGACACTCCGGCCGGCAGGTTCTCAATCGGCATCTCGTACCATCTGGGCTTTGCAGAGCCGTTCGCGGAGCAGCACGAGGCCTCAGAAATCGAATCCTGACCTTCCAAACACAAGTCGGCCGATCACACACCAAAGCGTGGTCGGCCGACTTGTTGCTACCTGGCCTCTGTCATGCGGATGAGTTCAGCGCGAGGGATGTGGCCCTTCGGTCGGATCGTAACGCCCGCCTTGGCGATCGCTGTCCGTGCAGCGTGCTGACTGATCCCGAACCTTCGCCCGACATCGAGCAGCGTCATGCCGCCCTCATAGAGCTTCACGGCCTCGGGAGTGTCTGCCGGATCGAGGCTGCGCGGGGTCCGCAACGGTACCGAGCGGCGAACCAGATGCGCGGCAACGGTGCGCCTGTGAGCACGATACTTCTGGGCGATCTTGTTCATGCTCAGACCGCCCTTGTAGAGCTCGACAATCTGGTCGATCTCGGCTTCGGTGAGGAAAGTTTGAGCTTTCCCAATCGACCTGACGAGTCGGCCCCGATCGTCCTGGATCGACGGTTCCAGGGGGCGCAGGTTACGCTTGTACACACCGCGCCTCCACCGCGAGACAACGGTTTTCAAGGCCGGGGCAAAGTTCTCAAAGTGTCTACGCAGGGGCACTCCTGTAAGACTGCATGAAAATTCGTGAAAGTTTCAACTTATAGTTGAAGAAACTATCTCGATGTCAAACAATCTACTCCCGCAAAACTCATTGATATCAAGCCGTTTTTCGATGTTTTGTGAGGGAAATGAAATATCAGTGTGACATTTTCGTTATTGTCGGTTAGGCTTTGAAAAGCTTTTCGCTCGTAAAGAGTGAATCTCAAGTTGTGTAAGCAAAACGTTAGGCAAGTTACTCGTGACCCAGATGACATCAGCTCCGCACAGGCGTTCGGTGAAAAAAACTCTTCGTGCTGTTGGAGCAGCATCAGTGAGTGCGGCCCTCGTTGGGGTTCTTGCGCTTCCCGCTTATGCTTCGAGTTTTGAAAACCAGTCAGAGGCTCAAACAGGCTTCGCTCAGGTCCTCACGACCAACGACTCGGCAGACATTGTCATTCCGGCACACATGCCCCTCGCTGAGGTTCAGCCTGCAACTGCCGTTGTGGAGCGTGTTACCAGCAGTGCCACGAGCAACCCGGTCTCAATTTCTCTTCCGAGAGACATTCCTTCTGGGGTTGGCGCCTCAGGCATCATAAACGGTGCGCTAGCTCAGATCGGCATTCACCAAGACTGCACCGATCTCGTTCAAAATTCCCTCGCAGCTGCTGGCTATGTCAGCCGCCGCGATGCAGGTGGCCCTGACCTGGGAGCAAATCTTGGTTCCTGGGCACGTTTTGGCACTCAGGTGTCAATCGATGCGCTTGCTCCCGGCGACATCCTCATCTATGGCGGCAGCAGCCACGTCGCAATCTACCTTGGCGGCGGCATGGCAGTTCACGGCGGTGTCTACTTCTATGGCGGAACAGCTGTGTTGCCCGTCAGCGCGGCATACGGCTACTTACAGCACGCTGTGCGCCCTGCCTAACCCCTTTTTTGCTGCGCGTGTGCTCAGCAAAATTATGAGCGAACGCAAATGAGTTCTCTCAGCCTCGTCCTCTGGTTCGACAGTAAAATGAAGCTGTGACGAACAACGGTGCGGTCGAAACGTTTGAGGTTGAACGCAAATACGCGGTCAGCGCTTTCGCCGAGTTTCCTGCACCTGCAGAGTTCGTTCATGCAGGCCTGAAGCAAGGCCCCATTCAGAATCATGAGCTCAACGCGAGCTACTTCGACACCCCACACAGCGACTTGGGGGCAAAACGGTCTGCACTCCGTCAACGAACGGGTGGCAAAGACGAGGGGTGGCACCTCAAATTCAAGGGAGAGCATGGTTCTCGTGAACTGCTTTGGCCTCACGCCCAAGAAATGCCAGAAGGGGTGCGAGCTGAAATTGCATGTCTCATTGGTGCCTCGCAGGTCCCACTCTTAACAGTCATCGCTACACTTCGAACACAGCGTCGCACTATTGTGCTGTTCGATCAGATCGGGTCTCCAGTCATCGAGCTGGCAGACGACATGGTCGATGCCACCAACCAGCTGACCGGCAAGCGGCAACAGTGGAGGGAATGGGAGGCTGAGCTTCTCCCCGGTGTTGACACGGTTTTGCTCGATCTTCTTGAACCGTTGCTTCTCGCTCAGGGAGCAGAACGGGTCAGGGGAACTTCCAAAATTCAGAGAACGATGCAGGCAGAGTAGGCATGTCCAAATCACAACAACACAAGCAGTCAGACGCACAGGCGCGCAGAAAACAGATCATTGTTGCCATCATTATGGGTGCAATTGTTGGCACAGTCATTAGCGCCCTCACCCAATTCTGGTTGTACCTTCCGGCAGGAGTGGCCCTTGGTTTGGCAACCGGAGCAATCATGAAACCACCACAAAGTTAATTGATCCTTGAACTCAATGACGACTTCACATCGGAGCAATACCAATGCAGCACACTATCTTTGAACAATACCCACCTGCACGATCCGTGATAGAGGCATCGCTGGCAGACACTAAATTTGGCTGTTTCTGGATCGAAGACATCGAGTCGACTGCTGCACGGTACCCAACACTTCCGGGCACCACAGTCGTCGATGATGTGGTGGTCGGAGGAGGATACGCGGGTCTGTGGACTGCGATAAAACTCAAAACCGAACACCCCGAGCGTCGCATAGTGTTGCTTGAAGCGAAACAGGTCGGTTGGGCAGCTTCTGGTCGAAACGGTGGATTTTGTGAGGCAAGCATCACCCACGGAGAAGCGAACGCGCGCTCTCGCTGGCCCGCCGAAGCCAAAACACTGAAACGTCTCGGTGACGAAAATCTTGACACAATCGAACGCTTTCTGACCACGCACAAACTTGACGTCGACTTTGAGCGCACAGGTCAGCTGACGGTCGCAAACGAACCGTATCAGCTCGAGTGGCTGGCGGAAACGGATGACGACACAGTCGAGGTGCTCGACCAGGTCGAAGTTCAGAAACGCATCGCCTCGCCAACTTTTCTCGGCGGTGAGTTCGCCCCAAACGAGAACGCGAACGTGCATCCTGCAAAACTCGCTTCCGAGCTGGCCCGGCACGCCACTGAACTTGGGGTCGAAATCTATGAACACACGAGGGTGCTCAAACTTGGCGGTGAAGTCGATGGCCCGCTGCGCCTAGACACCCCGCATGGGCAGGTCAGTGCAGAGCGCGCAGCTCTGTGCACGAACGTGTTTCCATCACTATTGAAACGGTACGCGTTTCACACGGTGCCGGTCTATGACTACGTGCTCATGACCGAGCCTCTCACTGATCTGCAGATGGAGTCCATTGCGTGGCGAGGCCGTGAAGGCTTGGCTGACATGGCGAATCAATTCCACTATTCAAGACTGACCAAAGACAACCGGATTCTTTGGGGCGGCTATGATGCGGTGTACTATCCGGGGGGTCGCATGCGACCCGAATATGAGCTGCGCACGGAGACTCACCGCAAACTTGCCAGTCATTTTTTCACAACTTTTCCGCAACTTTCAGGTCTGAAATTTTCGCACCGTTGGGCGGGAGTCATTGATACTTCAACTCGTTTTTGTGCCTTCTTTGGTGAGGGATACCGGGGCCGAGTGCAGTACGTCGCAGGTTTTACCGGTCTTGGTGTCGGCGCTACTCACTTTGCCGCCGATGTGATTGTCGACCGGCTTGAGGGCCGAGTGACCGAACGCACCGAACTTGAGATGGTGAAACAGGTACCTTTGCCCTTCCCTCCCGAACCAGTGGCATCGTTGGGCATCAATCTCACCCGCTGGTCTCTCGATCGAGCGGATCGGAACGAGGGCAAACGAAACCTGCTGCTCAAAACACTTGATGCAGTTGGTCTTGGTTTTGATTCTTAACACCACAACGAAAGGTGATGGCAAATGAGCAATATGTTGCTCCCCGAGGGCTCAACTGGTGTTGTTCATGGTCGAGGTGCCATTGTGCCCCTGAATGCGGTGCCCGATGACCGTGTTGACCACGGTTCACCCCGTGAGGGTTTCCTTGAACTTGGCACGATTGGAAACACCACCGCCGGCATCTGGGAACTGCGCGAAGGTGCAGTCTTTGATACTGAGGCAGACGAGGTGTTTGTGGTCATCTCAGGTGGGGCAAAAATTCATTTGATTGACGAGGGCCGCAGTGTCGAGGTAAAAACTGGCGATGTGATGAGACTCACCGCGGGCACAAAAACTCATTGGGTGGTGAAAGATCACATCCGAAAGGTCTATCTGACGACCTAACGAACTGTGGCGCCATGTACCTCTCGCTACTATTGACACGTGCAAGAGCAACAAACGTACCAGAACGGCGAGAGCCCCAACGAGGTGTCACAAGAGTCTCAACAGATTCCAGACACACCCGTTGAGCTGCCGTTGGGTGTTCGTGTTGCCGCAGCATGGTCATGGCGATTAATTGTCATAGGCCTCGCAGTCGCAGCATTCGTGTGGCTCATTGTGCAGGTGCGCATCATCGTAGTTCCCCTGGTCGTTGCCCTGCTCTTGTCTGCGCTGCTGCACCCGATCATCCATTTTTTTGAACGGCGATCCTGGCCACGCTCACTCGGAGTCCTTACTGCGTTACTCGCGCTGACTGTCGCAGTGGGAACACTGTTCTGGCTCATTGTGAGTCAACTCCGTTCTGGGTTCGGCGATTTTGCACGCCGATCTGAACAGTCCTGGTTCGACTTTTTGAACTGGATAGAATCCGCACCGTTTGGCTTCAGCGCTGAGCAGATTGATGGGTTCGCGGATCAGCTGTGGCAAACCATTGAAACACATCAAGACGAAATCTGGAGTGGCGCTCTTGCTGCGACCACCACCGCAGGACAGTTCGTTGCCGGTTTGCTTTTGACCATTTTCTCGCTCATTTTCTTGCTGATCGATGGAAAACGCATCTGGTACTGGGTGGTTGGGTTTTTGCCGAAAAGGGTGCAAGAGCCCGTCGACCATGCTGGTCGCTACGGGTGGGAGTCAGTAGGTCAATACACTCGCGTGCAGGTGTTTGTAGCGTTGATCGATGCCGTTGGCATTGGGCTGGGTGCGGTGCTGCTCGGAGTGCCCCTTGCAATACCAATTTCGATTTTGGTGTTCTTTGGATCATTCATTCCGTTTCTAGGTGCAATCACCACGGGTGCCTTCGCGGCGTTCATCGCACTGGTGTACAACGGGCCAGTAAACGCTCTGGTCATGCTTGGTGTCGTCATTTTGGTCAATCAGCTCGAAGGTCACGTGCTACAACCGTTGGTCATCGGAAACGCGGTGCGTGTGCACCCGCTCGGTGTCGTGTTGGCGGTGTCCACTGGTGCGCTGCTTGCGGGCATTCCTGGGGCACTCTTTGCGGTGCCGCTGGTTGCGGCTGCGAGTGCAATGATCAATGCGTTTGTGCGGCAAGAGTGGGATCCAACCGCAGATTCGGTGGGCAAATATCATCGCGACCGGCAACGAGACTCGATCGTGAGAACTCGGGCTCGCTCTGTGTCGAAACTTCAACGAAAAGGGGCAAGCGAATGAACGCAGCAATCACGAAGAGTGTCGTTGAACAGCTCACCCTCGAAGACTTTGAGCGCGCCTTAGAGAACGTGCACCAGGTGACCAGGCGCACACCGCTTGAAACTTCCCGGTACCTTGCCGAGGTCAGTGGCGCCCCTGCCGTCTATTTGAAGTGCGAAAATCTCCAGCGAACCGGTGCCTATAAGCTTCGTGGCGCATTCAATCGACTGTCACAGTTGACTGCTGAAGAGCGCACACGGGGCGTGGTTGCTGCCTCCGCGGGCAATCATGCGCAGGGGGTTGCTTTTGCCGCTCGAGAGCTCGGCATTCAGGCCACCATTTTCATGCCACTTGGGGTGGCGTTGCCAAAACTACAAGCTACCCGCAACTACGGGGCAGATGTTGTGCTCCAAGGTGAGACATTCGGTGAAACGCTTGCTGCTGCCCAGCAATTTGTGCAAGAGAGCGGTGCAATGTTTATTTCGCCGTTTGATCACCCATCAATCATTGCTGGCCAGGGCACGGTGGCTCTTGAAATGCTCGATGTTGCCCCCGACATTGAAACGTTTGTGGTGCCCATCGGCGGGGGCGGTCTCATTTCTGGGGTGGCGGCGGCAGCCAAATTGCGAGCTGCGAGAGAGGGCCGACATATACGTGTGGTCGGGGTGCAGTCCGAAAACACCTCAGCATTCATTCCCTCACTTGAGGCCGGCGAACCGGTCACGATTCAGGCGAAACCCACCATCGCTGACGGCATTGCGGTGGCCCGCCCAGGCGACCTAACGTTTCAGTTTGTGCAGAAATACGTTGACGAAATTGTCACAGTTTCTGACGATGAGATAGCTTCTGCGATCGTGATGTTATTAGAGCGAACAAAACTGGTGGTCGAACCAGCCGGTGCTGCGGGTGTGGCGGCCATTCTTGCCGCAAAATTCACTCCGAGCGGTCCTACCGCCACAATACTCTCTGGGGGCAACATTGACCCGTTGCTACTCCAGCGAGTGATTGGGCACGGACTGGCCGCTTCGGCAAGGTATCTCAAGCTGCGCATATTGTTGCCCGACATCCCGGGGCAACTGGTGAAAACCGCATCAATTGTGGCGAGCAACAACGCCAACGTTGTTGAAGTGCTGCACACCCGGCATTCGACGGATCTGCCGATCAGTCAGGTCGAACTGGAACTGCATATTGAGACCCGCGGCGCAGAGCACGGCAAGGTCATCGTCCAGGCGTTGCGTGACGCAGGGTACGAAGTTCGTGTCGGCGAAAAGTACTAGCCCGAGAAGTTTTCTACTGCGAGCACTTTTACGTCGACCTGGTTACCGTTTGGAGCGGTGTAGCTAGCAGTGTCGCCAATGCTCAGTCCAAGGATCGCGGCTCCGAGGGGGCTTTCAGCGCTGAACACGTCAATGTCCGAACCGATTGCCATTTCGCGGCTGCCCAACAGAAAACGTTCTTTGTCTCCCCAAATTTCAGCGGTGACGACGGTACCTACTTCAACAACTCCGTGAGCTTCGGGGGCGTCGCCCACCACTGCGTGTTTCAGCAGTTCATTCAGGTCGCGGATGCGCGCTTCCATTTTGCCTTGCTCGTCTTTGGCTGCGTGGTAGCCGCCGTTTTCTTTGAGGTCACCCTCTTCTCTGGCGGCTTCGATGCGAGAGGCAATTTCACGACGGCCAGGCCCGCTCAGTTCGTCGAGTTCAGCTTTCAGTCGGTCGTAGGCCGCGGGTGTGAGCCAGGTTTGCTTATCGGTCATCTCGGCGTCCTTCGGAGAGTGCTAAGTGTTGAGGAGTGGCAATTCGTAAAGCCCCAGCTTGGCCGGGGCTTGAACCGAAATTCTAACACCAGTCGTAGTTACTTTTCTGGTTCTTTCACCCAGCACTCGCGAACAGTGCCGGTCGTCGCGGGTGAGGTGGTGACCATCGTCGTTTCAAAGCGTCGTATCCGGTCTTGTCCAGCCGGTAACTCAACTATTTTCCAACCGACCACGGCATAGCTAGTGCTCATGGCTTCGACCGCGCACAGCACAGTGCTCGACTCGGGTGCCGTCACCTGGGCGTCAACTTGCACGGTTCGATCGTCGACCACTTCGTAGGCGAGATCTTTGTATTCAAGGTCGCTGGTCAAATGCCAACCACTGAACAGCACGAACAACAGGCCAGCAACCACAAGGGTTCCAGCGGTGATCCACGCAAATTTTCGGTCGATGCCCCGTTGTTTGCCCCGACCGTAGCGGCTATCGAGCAACTCCGTGGTTGGGTGTTGGGCGTCACTCAAGGGTTCCTCCAATAGACTGTCGTTCGGTTGTCAGCGTACCGGGGTTTTCCGGGAGTAAGCCAGGAGAGTGCATGGCGTTGAGACTCATCGCGGTGCACGCGCACCCCGACGACGAATCCAGCAAGGGTGCAGCGACCTATGCGCACTATCTCGAACAGGGCGCAGAAGTGTTGGTGGTGAGTTGCACCGGTGGTGAGCGTGGCGACGTGTTGAACGAGTTAGTTTCACTTGACCCAAAAAGCAGACGGGACATTGCCGGGCTCAGGCGAGCGGAAATGGCCAAGGCTCGAGACATCATTGGGTTTGAACATGTGTGGTTAGGGTACGAAGATTCTGGGTTGCCGCCTGAAGGAACCCCGCTACCGCCAGGTTGTTTTGCTGAAGTTCCTGTTGAAATTTCGGCAGAGGCGTTGGTGCGCACGATCCGCGAATTTCGGCCGCACGTCATGATTACCTACAACGAGCGTGGCGGTTACCCGCATCCAGATCATATTCGTTGCCACGAGATTTCAAAACTGGCTTGGGAAGTTTCAGGTGACGCAGAGGCATTCCCTGAAACCGGGCAACCTTGGACAATCAAGAAGCTGTACTACGAATCAATTTTCAATCCCGAACGCATGATGCGTGTCTACGATGCCATGCTCGAAAGGACCCCTGATTCGCCAATGATTGAACAGTTCAGTGAGCTCATAGAACGATTTAAAACTCGACCGAGTGACGTCACGACTCGGGTCGAGGTGGGCCGTTTTTTCGAGAAGCGAGACGCTGCACTCAAGGCTCACGCGAGTCAAGTCTCACCTGACAGTTCGTTCTTTTTTTGGCCAAACGATTTACAAAGAGAAGTCTGGCCGTTCGAAGACTATCGACTCGCGGCCTCCCGGGTGGCCACTACTGAGCTTGAAGCGGACTTGTTTCAAGGAATAGAGGAGGAGCAATGATCCCTTTCGTTGCACACTTAGTCCCTGCATTTCATGCTGTCTGGGTGGCAGCTGAAGAAGAGCAGTTCGACGCGGATCAGGTGACCCCCGGAGTCGGTGGTTTTCTCATTGTCTTTGCGATGGCAATTGCCATTTTCTTGCTCGGATTCGACTTGGTGAGAAGGCTGCGCAGGTCCCGATACCGGGCTGAAGTGCAAGAAGATATTTCCGCTGAAATTGCCGAGCGCGATGGTGTTGACCGCACCGATACGAGCACCAGCGTTCAGCCACCCAGCACTGACGAGTCTGATCCGAGATCGTAGGTCGCGTCGCCACATTGCGCACCGAGGCATTTGGCGCGTATAGTTGAACCTTGGTGTGTTCCACCGTAGCTTGCTCTGTGCGTGCTTCGGGGGAGTCGCCAAGGGTCAATGGGTGTTGCCCATACCCCCACGGCATACCTGCACCCGCCTCTGCGTCACCTGGCGCTGTGGCAGCAGGTCAGTGATCACGCGAGTGGTCGCGAATGCTCAGACATTTGCAGCATTCCTGTCACCGTGCAGGAGTAACAAGGAGAATCAGTGCCTACTATTCAGCAGCTGGTTCGCAAGGGGCGCACGCCGAAGGT